>NZ_CP136864.1:3600000-3931143 GCF_045689235.1 Congregibacter variabilis
AGCTCAGCGTAGAGGGTGCGATCGAGTACACCCGTGCAGGTAACTTTCAGGTAGATCGAGAAGGCTTTCTGGTTTCTAACCAAAATTCACGGCTGCAGGGTTTTCAGGTGGATGCGGGTGGTGACGTCACAGGGCAGTTGGGTGACATTCAGATTGATACCTCGCTTATCGATCCTAATCCTACAGGCAGCGTAGGCTTAACGAGTAACCTCGACTCGCGGGAAGTGAGCCCCGGCGCCGGTTTCACCACGAACGGCCCTTACGATGCTTTTGCCTCTCCGGCTACATCACCTAGCCCGGCCGATTTTAATGCCACAACGTCGACCACGATCTATGACAGTCTGGGTAACCCACATGTTCTAAGTCTGTACTACGTCAAGACGGCCAATCCGAACGAGTGGGAAGTGTATTCACTGATTGATGGCCAAAGTCAGGATCCTGGTACCGGAACCGTAGGCGATCCAATTACCTTGCAGTTCACCTCTAACGGTCAGTTTGACCCTGCGTCGCCCACCCAGATTGACGTCACTGCCTGGGCGCCGGTAGACAGCACCGGTGTTGCTAACGGCGCATCCGCACAAACCTTTGCGGTGGATCTGCAGCTGACGACTCAGTTCGGTACATCTTTTGCGGTGTCGAGCGTTACTCAGGATGGTTTTTCTGCCGGACAGCTTCGTGGTCTGGAAATTGATGAGTCCGGTGTTGCGTTTGCGCGGTACACCAATGGTGAGTCGCGAGCACTGGGGCAAATAGCCCTTGCCAGCTTTAGCAATCAAAACGGCTTGCAGCCGGTGGGCGACACTAACTGGGTTGAGACATTTTCTTCGGGCTCACCGAACGTTGGTGAACCGGGAACATCTGGCCTCGGTGCAGTGCAATCGGCAGCTCTGGAGGATTCCAACGTGGAGATCACTCAGGAGCTTGTTGATCTGATTGTCGCCCAGCGGAACTTCCAGGCTAACGCGCAGGTGATTCAGGCAGAAGACGCCATTACCCAGACCGTTATTAACCTCCGGTAATCGTAGGATCACTCGAGACTAATCAGCCATGGATCATTTCGTTTACATCGCCGCCGCTGGCGCCAAGGAGTCCATGCTTGCGCAGGCGGCGAATGCCCACAATCTGGCAAACGCGTCCACCACCGGATTCAAAGCGGATCTGGTGGAAGCAGAAACTGTTTACCTTCGCGGTGCGGGTGCAGAGACTCGCGCCTACAACGTGATCCGCGACACAGGCGTTGATTTTAAAGAGGGTGTCCTGGAGCAGACGGGCAGAGATCTTGATCTTGCGATCAATGGCGAAGGCTGGTTTGCGGTGCAGTCCCTCAGTGGTAATGGTGGAGAGGGAGTGACTCGTCGGGGAGACTTTCGCATCGATGAGTTGGGCCAGTTGGTCAACGGAGCCGGTGAGGCACTGCTGGGCAATGATGGCCCTATTGCTCTGCCGCCATTTAGCTCCCTGTCCATAGGTAGCGATGGCACCGTTTCTATAGTGCCCTTGGGAGAGTTGCCTAACGCTCAGGCGGTACTGGATCGAATCAAGTTAGTAAATCCAGCGACCGAAAATCTGACGAAAGGTGAGTACGGCTTGTTAACCACTAATGGTGGATTGCCATCGGTCGCCGATGGCAACGTCAAAATGGTCAGCGGCGCGCTGGAGTCCAGCAACGTCAATCCGGTGACAGCCATGGTGCGCATGATCGAGCTGTCTCGACAATTCGAGCACTACGTAAAGTTAATGAAGACTGCGGAGGACGTTGACACGTCCAGCGCCAGTCTGATGCGCCTGCAATCATAGTTTGCAGGCAAAGGAGAAGATAAGTGAATCAGTCACTGTGGATTTCAAAGACGGGTCTTGATGCCCAGCAAACCAAGATGTCGACCATAGCCAATAACCTGGCTAACGTCGGAACGACCGGCTTTAAGCGAGGCCGGGCGATTTTCGAGGATTTGATCTATCAAAATGTTCGGCAGGTGGGTTCTCAGTCATCGCAGGACACTTTGCTGCCATCGGGTTTACAGATCGGTACCGGTACGCGAGTAGTCGCCACCGAAAAGCTGTTTACCCAGGGTAATCTGACGAAGACCGACAGCGCTTTGGATATTGCGATTCAGGGCCGTGGGTTTTTCGAAATTTTGCTGCCAGATGGTAATCAGGCTTTCACCCGCGATGGTTCTTTTCAGATTAACGATCAGGGCATTGTGGTGACCTCGGCGGGCTATCAGGTTCAGCCGCCGATTACCGTCCCCCAGGATGCGTTGTCGGTCACCATCGCAAACGACGGCACGGTATCTGTGCAGCAGCCAGGTACTGCCGCTTCGACCCAGATCGGTCTGGTGCAGCTGACGGATTTTATCAACCCCTCGGGTCTTCAGGCCCGGGGCGAGAACCTGTTTTTGGAGTCCGGCGCCAGTGGCGCGCCACAGCCGGGCAACCCCGGTTTGAATGGCTTGGGAACACTCTCGCAGGGCTACGTGGAAAGCTCCAACGTGAATGTGGTGGAGGAGTTGGTGAACATGATCGAGACCCAGCGTGCCTATGAGATGAACTCCCGGGCGATTTCTACCGCCGACCAAATGCTCCAGTACATTTCCAATAACCTATAGGCCGTAGTGATGACGAGTTTGCGTAACACAGTTTGGATCGCCGCCGCTTTGCTGGCCGGCTGCGCCGGCGTCGAGAGCGACTCGCCTCCGGAGTACGTGAAGATCGAGCCTATTGAATACCCGGAAGTCACGGTGTCCACGGCGCCTGTCACTGGCAGCTTGTACGCATCCAATCGCAGTATGTTTTTGTTTGAAGACGTGCGCGCGCATGAGATCGGTGACATCGTCAGCGTGGTACTGGTGGAGTCGACATCGGCGACTAAAAGTGCGGACACCGATGTGAGCAAGGACGGTAGCGTCAGCATCGTCGATCCGACGGTGTTCGGTGCGCCGGTGACCATTAACAACGGACGCTACAACCTCGGTACTGAGCTTTCTTCGTCCAGCGCTTTTGAAAGTGAAGGTTCCAGTAATCAAAGCAACCGACTCAACGGATCCATCGCCGTGCAGGTCTCCAGGGTATTGCCCAATGGCAATCTCGAGATTCAGGGCGAGAAGTGGATCAAGATCAACCAAGGGGATGAGTACATCCGGCTGCGCGGCATTGTTCGTCCAGAGGACCTGAGTCCGACCAACACCATCCCATCTACTCTAGTCGCTGACGCGCGTATTTCTTACGGCGGCACCGGCATCCTTAACGAGAGCAATACCCCTGGCTGGCTCACGAGGTTCTTCATGAGCCCCTTGATGCCTTTCTGATGTCTGGAGAATCTGGCATGCGAACAATGACGCTTATTCAGCGAATACTGCCTGCACTGCTCACGCTGCTGGTGATGGCGACGCCGGTTCAGGCCGAGCGCATTAAAGATATCGCCGGCATTGCCGGAGTGAGGACTAACCAATTGGTGGGTTATGGCCTGGTGGTAGGCCTGGATGGTAGTGGTGACCAGGTGATTCAGGCGCCGTTTACGATTCAAAGTCTCAAGAGCATGCTGGCGCAGCTGGGCGTGAACGTTCCGGCCAACGTGAATCCGCAGTTGAAAAACATTGCGACCGTGATGGTCACCGCAGAGCTGCCGCCGTTTACCAAGCCCGGGCAGACTATCGATGTCACGGTGTCGTCTTTGGCAAACGCCAAAAGTCTTCGTGGTGGACAGCTTTTGATGACACCGCTTAAAGGCCCGGACGGCGAGACCTACGCTATTGCGCAAGGCTCCATGATTGTGAGCGGATTTGGCGCCGAGGGTTCTGACGGCTCCAGCGTTACGGTCAATGTTCCCAGTGCCGGACGTATTCCCAATGGCGCGATCGTAGAGCGCGGTGTTCCCAGCCCCTTCGGCACTGAGCCAGTCATGGTGATGAATCTCAACTCGCCGGATTTCACAACGGCGCAGCGTGTAGCAATGAGTATTAACGCCAGCATGGGAGAGGGCATTGCTAAACCTATGGACGCAGTTTCGATTGAAGTGCAGGCGCCACGCGATCCGGGTGACAAGGTGGCGTTTGTGTCCATTTTAGAGAACCTGCAGGTCGATCCCGGTGCGGCGGCGGCAAAAGTCGTGATCAACTCCCGCAACGGCACGATAGTGATTGGCGATCGAGTGCGTGTCGAACGTGCGGCGGTGGCCCACGGCAACTTGACCGTCACTATCTCGGAGAACATCAATGTCAGTCAGCCCGGCGCCTTTGCCGGCGGCGGACAAACGGCGATTACACCGGATTCGGAGGTCAGCCTGGCTGAGGAGAGCGCCCGCATGTTTCTTTTGGAGCCCGGCATAACTCTTCAGGAGCTGGTATCGGCGGTCAATAAAGTCGGGGCTGCGCCGGGTGATCTCATTGCGATCCTCGAAGCGCTGCAGCAGGCCGGTGCTCTGCGCGCCCAATTGATTGTTATCTAATTCCATGCAGACTCAAGCGGTTTACAGCGACTTCAATTCACTGGCGAATCTGCGCACCGCAGCCCGTCAGGATGCGGATGCGAGTCTTGAGGACGTTGCCAAGCAGTTCGAATCACTGTTCGTACAGATGATGCTCAAGTCTATGCGCGAGGCCACCATGGAGGGTGGCCTCTTTGATAGCCACCAGATGGAGAGCTATCAGCAGATGCACGATCAGCAGTTGTCTCTCGATCTTGCGTCGCGCGGGGGCATTGGGCTGGCAGGGGTGCTGGTAGAGCAGCTCCGTTCAGATCGAGCAGGCCTGGATTCAGGTGATAAAGGGGTAAGTGATCTCAGGATGCCCGGGGTCAACGAGGCCGATCAGCAGTCTTTTGAGCTACAGCGATATCTCAAGTTTCCTATGCCGGCTCAGATGCCCGCGCCCACCGCGCCGGCAAGTGCCGCTGTTGCGGCTCCCTGGATGCCCGGATCACCGCAGGAGTTCATGGAGCATCTGCGCCCCGTGGCAGAACAAACTGCGAGAAAGCTCGGCGTTGAGCCCGACGTGTTGCTGGCACAGGCGGCTCTTGAGACCGGTTGGGGTAAGCATGTGAGCTCTGATCAGCGCGGCAGCAGCAACAACTTTTTCAATATCAAGGCCGGGGCCGGTTGGGAAGGTCCTACGGTATCGGTGCAGACCGTTGAGTACCGCGACGGTGTGGCGGTGCGCGAGACTGCGCGGTTTCGGGCCTACGACTCTGCTGCAGAGTCCTTTGCTGATTATGCGGCGCTGATAAAAGGTAGCCCACGTTACAGCGAGGCACAGGATCAGGCGGCTGATGGCGAGCAGTACCTTCGTGCGCTTCAGCGCGCCGGCTACGCTACGGACCCTGCCTATGCAGACAAGGTGTTGTCGATCCTTCAGCGTAATGACCTCGCTGGGGCAGTAACAGATCTAAAGAATGCGGCTAATCTGCCGCTAAAGGGTTGAGGAGTGGTCCACGTTAGGGCTACCGGGATGGTTGAGACTTGGCAGACGTACTAAACATAGGCACTTCGGCGTTATTGTCGCTTCAGCGTGCGATCAGCACGACGGGACACAATATTGCCAACGTGAACACCGAGGGCTTTAGCCGGCAGCGCGTGGAATTTGCTGCGCTTGAGCCGCAGCTCTCTGGCGCGGGCTTTGTGGGCTCCGGGGTCACCATCGCGGCAATTACGCGCAGCTACGACCAATACCTGGCCGGCGATGTGCTGGATCGGACCTCCAGCGCTGCGGGCGCTGCGACACTTGGGGATCTCTCAGGGCGTGTGGACGATATTCTAGCCAATCCCGATACCGGTCTTGGGCCGGTGCTCGATGAGTTTTTTGGTGCCTTGCAGGACGTGGCTAATAATCCTGGATCACTGCCCGAGCGACAGGTACTTCTGGGGCAAGCTGAGGTTCTCGCAGATCGATTTCAGTACCTAAACGATCGCTTTGCAGGACTTGATCAGGAATCAAATATTCGCATCGATAATTCGGTGCGAGAGATCAACGCCTTTGCGGCGGGTATTGCAGAGCTCAATGACAGGATAGTCAGCGAGACGGTCCGCTCTGGTGGACAGCAGCCCAACGACTTGCTTGATGCACGCGACCAACTACTCAACCGCCTGTCCGAAGTGATTGGCGTCACTACCGTCGATCAAGGCGATGGCGCTGTGAACGTACTGGTGGGTAATGGCCAGGCCCTGGTGGTAGGTAACAGCGTTACCGAATTGGAAACATTTACCGACCCCTTTGACGTGACGCGATTGAATGTTGGTATCGCCGGACTTGCTGCGCAAACGGATATTGGACGTTTTCTTAGCGGTGGTGAACTGGGGGCGGTGTTGGATTTTCGGGGCGATGTTCTGGACGGTGCGCGTAGTGACCTTGGACTTATCGCGACGGGACTTGCTGCGACCTTCAATGATCAGCAGGCTTTGGGCTTGGATCTCAACGGCAACTTTGGCGGCGATTTCTTCCGCGCGCTGGAGCCGACGGTGACTCAAAGCACATCTAATACGGGCACAGGGTCTGTTGCGGCTGTAATCACAGATCCAACAAACCTCACCGGTGACGAGTACCGGCTAAGTTTCGATGGCGCTAATTACACGCTGACCAACACCACGACCAATGTCAGCACCACCGGCCCCGGCCCTGCGTTCTCTATTGATGGCGTCGATATCACCGTGTCTGGTGCGCCGGCTGCAGGTGACGACTTTTTGATTGCCCCGGTAGCGCAGGGTGCAAACCTGTTTGATGTTGCGATTTCGGATCCTCGGGCCTTTGCTGCGGCCAGCCCCTTGCGTAGCAGTACGTCTTTGGCGAATGCCGGCTCTGGGCAGCTCGAGAATTTGGCAGTGTCCGATGTGGCTAATTTACCTCTGGCGGGCAACATCGTTCTGACGTTTAACCCCGATGCTCTCGGCGCAGGCGTACCGGGCTTTGATGTGAGTGGTATTGCCGGCGGGCCCATCGCCTATGATCCAGCAACCGATGGCAATGGTGTCGAGGTTACTCTGGGTGATATCAACTTTACCCTCACCGGCATCCCTCAGGACGGCGATAGTTTTAGTATCGAAAACAACGTGGACGGCTCTGGTGATAACCGCAATGCCCTCGCTTTGGCGTCTTTGCAAACCGAACGAACTTTGAACGGCGGAACAGCCAGCTATCAGGATGCTTACGCGTCTCTGTTGGCAGATGTTGCGGTAAGCACGCGGCAGGCGAAGAGCGCCGCAAGCACCGAGGGCGCTTTGCTGGATCAGTCCCGCGCAGCGTTGAACAGTGCTCAGGGTGTGAATCTGGACGAAGAAGCGGCAAACCTTATTCGTTATCAGCAGGCATATCAGGCGGCGGCGCAGGTGATCGCGGTAGCCGATGAAGTTTTCCAGACGCTGCTTAATGCCACCCGGCGTCGATAGGGATTGAGTCATGGTTGATCGTCTTTCTACACTGCAGATTTACCAATCCGGGATCTCGACGATTTTGGAAAAGCAGGCCGATCTGGCACGCACGCAGTTAGAGTTGGCGACGGGTAAACGCATTCAGTCGCCCTCAGATGATCCCAGTGGTGCCGTTAAGATTCTTGATCTGGAAGAAGACATTCGGCTTGTAGACCAATACCAGCGCAATGCTTCGCTTGCCCAGGGTCAGCTATCGGTAGAAGAGAGCACGCTCAGTGGCGTGAACAATGTGCTGCAGCGTGTTCGTGAGCTTACGGTTCAGGCTAACAACGCTACTCAGAGTCCTGAGACTCGCGCCTCCATAGCTGTAGAGGTGAAAGCTCGCCTCGAGGAACTTGTGGCACTGGCTAACACACGTGATGGTAATGACGAGTATCTGTTTGCCGGTTTTCAGGCTCAGACCCAGCCATTCACCCAGCAAGGCGGTTCGGTAGTTTACAGCGGGGACGATGGGCAGCGATTTTTGGATATAGCGGCATCAGCCCAGGTCGCCGTGCGTGATTCCGGATCCCGGGTTTTTCTGGCCGTAGACGCCGGCAATGGCAGTTTTGATTTTGCGGCCGATCCGGCAAACGGCGGTACGGCCGTCGTATCCAGCTCCAGTGCCGACAATAGTTTTGTGCGCGACAACTACAGCATCACCTTCAGCCAGGTGACTCCCACTGATCCAATCACCTACTCGGTCACTGACAGCAGTGCCGGGGTGGTTGCTACCGGTAATTACACCCCGGGAGAAGCTATTAGCTTCAACGGCGCGCGACTAGTGATTGAGGGCACGCCGGAAGACGGCGACAGTATTAAAGTTGACAGCGCGCCCAAGCAGTCGATTTTTGCAACGCTTCAAGGCATTGCCGATGCCTTGGAAAACAGCGCGGGCACACCCAGTGGCGGTGCGGCAGTGAACAATGCCCTGGCCAGCGGCCTGAACAATCTCGATCAGGCCATTGGCAATGTGCTTGAAGTGCAGTCTGATGTGGGTGTACGACTCAATCGTATTGAGAGCCAGCAAAGCATCAACGAAGAGTTTAATCTGCAGCTCCAGACGACCCTGTCAGATGTTCAGGACGTCGACTTCGCCGAAGCCATCAGTAAGCTCAACCTTCAGTTGGTAGCTTTGCAGGCGGCGCAGCAAACCTATGTGACTACGCAGGGTTTGACGCTGTTTAACTACATTTAGATGGTTTTTAGCGCCCAAGCGAGCGTTTTGGTCGATTCAGCGTCTAAAGTCAGAATTTATTAAAAAGCCCATATAAAACAATGCGTTAGGATTTTTCGGGCGTATTCTCCCGGTTGCCGCGTGCACATTCGACCTAATTCAGTGCTGTATCTGGCGCTAATCAGTTTCTAGACGCAAATCCGCTAAAAAACCCCTAAAGTCTCTCGGATTCCCGCCGCTAACTACTTTGAAGGCAGCGGGACCGACCCAGTTTTCGACCCCACCGCCTGTAGACTCGTAGAGTGAACTGCGCCAAGAGAACGATCTCAACGGCGCCTGAGCAAAAGGGGAACAAAACCATGCCTCAGATTATTAACACTAATATTCCGTCGCTGAACTCCCAGCGTAACCTCAACTCATCGCAGAATGACGTGGCTACGTCGCTCCAGCGTTTGTCATCTGGTCTGCGTATTAACAGCGCCAAAGACGACGCCGCCGGCCTTGCGATTACTGAGCGCTTTACCGCTCAGATCCGCGGTTTGAACCAGGCTGCACGAAACGCGAGTGATGGCATCTCTCTGGCTCAGACTGCTGAAGGTGATTTGGCTCAGATTACCAATAACTTGCAGCGTATTCGTGAGCTGTCTGTACAGTCGGCTAACGCTACGAACTCAGCTTCGGACCGAACCGCTTTGCAGGCTGAGGTTGATCAGCTTGCCGCTGAGATCGACCGGGTGGCACAGCAGTCGAACTTTAATGGCGTTAATCTGTTGGACGGAACTTTTCAGTCTCAGGTGTTCCAGGTTGGTGCCAATGCTGGGCAAACTATTGAAGTTGCGAACATTTCAAGCGCGAGAACCGGCGCGCTAGGCGAACGAACTGAAGCGGCTGTTACTGGCGCCGCTTTTACAGCTACTGTCGGGGGAGGAGATCTTTCGATCAATGGTGTCGACATTGCTGCATCGGCAAGCGCTGAGGCACTGGCAGCAAATATTAACGCAGTAAACGCTGGCGTTACAGCTACCTCCGTTGCAACACAGTCAGTGGGCGGAGCCATCACTGCCGCAGCCACGTCTGGCGCAATCACGGTCAACGGTGTTGCTACCGCACTTGTGACGACGACCGGTGTTGCGGGCACCGACAGAGATGCGGTTATCGCTGGCGTCAACGGTATCAGCGGTGCAACAGGAGTGACTGCAACTGCCAATACCGGTGATACGGGTATTACGCTTACGGCGCTCGACGGAAGAAATATTACCGTTGCTTTGGGGGGAACCCTGACAACGGCTTCGACCGGTCTGTCAACGACAGACGCTTTCGGTTCAGTGGACTTGGTTTCTGATGCCGCGATCGTTATCGCTGGCACTGCGGGCGGTCTTTCCGCTGGTACTACCAACGCGGCTGTTACTGGAGTGTCGGTCGCGAATATAGATATATCTACATTCGCTGGCGCTAACGATGCCATACAGTCTATCGACGCGGCCTTGACAGCTGTTAACAGCTCTCGCGCCGACCTCGGTGCGATTCAAAACCGCTTCGAATCAGTGGTAGTGAGCCTGCAGACATCTGCTGAAAACCTGAGTGCATCGCGCTCACGTATTCAGGATGCGGACTTCGCAGCCGAGACAGCTAACCTGGCCCGTGCGCAGATCCTGCAGCAGGCTGGTATCGCAGTATTGGCTCAGGCGAACGCTCAGCCCCAGAACGTCCTGGCTTTGCTCCAGTAAGGGAACAGTGAAAACCAAGGGAGTCTCTGGAAGTGAGGCGGGCGAAAGCCCCCTCACTTTTTCGCCATTTTCGGCAAGAGAGGCTATGCTATGAGGAGGTATGAACATGGCTAACCCGATTACAATAAGCGCTCCGGTCCCTGCTGCCGCAGGGAGCACGTCGCGTGTTGAATCTCAAACGTCCAGTACGACCAGGCAGGTAGAGCGGCAAGCGGTCGCCGCCAGCGGCAATACGGCGCCTGCGGCACAGTCACAAAAACAGTCGGCGCAAGAGCTTGTTCAGGCAACGCAGGATATCTCGGATTACATCCAGACCGTATCGCGTTCTCTGCAAATCTCCGTTGATGGAGACCTCGGTGCCACGGTGATCAAGGTGTTGGATACGGATACAGACGAGGTTGTGCGGCAAATTCCCGCAGAGGAGATTTTGCAGATCGCACGGTTCCTTGCAGAACAGCAGGCAAGTGCTGACGCTGCAGCGCCGGTAAAAGGCCTGCTTATGGATAGCGAGAGCTGAGATCTGAATGTGCTTGACCTTGGCATCAATCATGCATTGATGGGAGGGTAAAGCTTTGCCCGTTATTCTGGGCTAACCGAAAAGGTGATGTGACGTTTTAAATTATGGTTGCTGCGACTGGAATAGGCTCCGGCCTGGACATCGAAGGACTGGTCACCTCGTTAGTGAACGCCGAGCGCGCGCCTGCGCAAAATCGCCTGGTACAGCAAGAAGCAACGCTGACTAGTGAACTCTCGGCCTTTGGCACCCTGCAGGGCGCTCTGGCCGGACTTCAGTCGAGTGTTAGCACCCTCACCCAGCAAAGCACCTTTAATCAGCGTAGCGCTACCAGTAGTAACAATGCGGCGGTCACAGTCAGCGCTTCTGCCGATGCGGCGGCCAGCAGTTATCAGTTGCAGGTTGATCAATTGGCGCAGTCGCAGTCACTGGCGTCTGGTTCTTTTGCGAGCCTCACCGATACGGTGGGCGAAGGCACGTTGACCTTCCGCTTTGGAGCCACTGATTACACGCCGGCGGTGGACCCAACCCCGGCGTCCTACAATGGCTTCACCGTTAACGCCGATCGGGCCAGCGCCTCGATTACCATTGATAGCAGTAACAACACGCTTCAGGGCCTAAGCGACGCGATTAACGATGCTGATATCGGCGTAGCCGCTGCCATTGTTAATGATGGGTCGGGGTATCGTTTGCTGCTGAGCTCGGATCAAACCGGCGCGGCCAACAGTATCGAAGTGCAGGTTGATGATACCGGCGACAATATTGATACCGATGATGCGGGACTGTCCCGGCTTGCCTTTAATGCCAACGCCAACAATCTTGAGCAAACGGTTGCCGGACAGAGCGCTGCCTTTAGCATTAATGGCCTGGCGCTAACGAGTGAGACCAATTCGGTTGCCAATGTCATCGATGGTGTGAGTCTCAATCTTCGTGAGACCACCGATTCCGCGGCGACACTGTCTATTAGTGAGAATAGCTCAGCGGTGCGTAGCGCCATCGAAGGCTTTGTCAGCGCCTACAACGCTTTTGTTAGTACCGCCAATAACCTCACGGCTTTTAATGCAGAAACTGGCGCCGCAGCACCCTTGCAAGGTGACTTCACCGCGCGTTCGGTGATCAATCAGGTTCGTTCTGCGCTGACGGCTTCTGCTGATGGCTTTAATGGCCCCTTCAGCACGCTGGCCGAGTTGGGCGTGACCACTCAGGCAAATGGTACGCTGAGCATAAACGACAGCACACTTAACGCCGCACTTGCCGACAACTTTGACAGTGTCGCTGGCGTATTTGCCCAGGTTGGCACTATTGCTGATAGCAGTATCAGCTTCGAAGGCGCGACTGCCGATACCGTTGTCGGTCGCTATGCGGTAGATATTACGCAGCTGGCAACCCAGGGTGGTTTAGCGGGCACGGGCATTACCGACCCTGCTACTTCAGCAGTCGTGTTGGACGGCACAAACAACAGCTTCTCGCTGACGATCAATGGCGTCGATTCTGCCAATATCAGTCTTACCGAAGGCACCTACAACAGCGCCGAGGCGCTGGCAGCTGAGATTCAATCACGCATTAACGGCGATTCAGCGCTCTCAGAGGCGGGTGTCAGTGTTTCAGTAGCATTTAATGCAAGTTTTGAGCTGCAAATTACTTCTACACGCTATGGATCAGAAAGCAGCGTTGCGGTTAATAGCAATACCACCACCGCTCTGGGTCTGGCGGGCGCCGTAGCTACCACGGGTGTGGATGTTGCCGGCACCATCGGTGGTGTTGCAGCGACGGGTAATGGTCAGCTGCTCACCGCGGCCTCCGGCAGTGATGCTGAGGGTGTGAGACTCACGATAAGCGGGGGAGCCCTGGGCGCCCGCGGCGATATCGAAGTGTCTAACGGTATTGGTATTGCGCTTAATGGTTTGTTGACGGGTCTGACTCAGACCAATGGTTTACTGGATTTGCGTACCGACGGCCTGCAAAGCGGCGTTGATCGAATTTCTGATGATCGTGACGCATTGGACCGTCGTCTGGAAGCGCTGGAAGCTAGATACCGTCGGCAGTTCAATGCTCTCGATACCTTGCTAGCTAACTTACAAAGTACCGGCTCTTTCATTACCCAGCAGCTGGCTAATATTCCTATTCCCGGCGCTAACTCGAATAATTAGTCGATAGTCGATTGAGGCACAAAGACATGAATGCAAGCCAGGCAATGAATGCGTACAAATCCGTCGGAGTGCAAAGTGCCGTAGAGGACGCGAGTCCTCATCACTTGATTGGCATGTTGTTTGACGGTGCGCTGGATCGTATTGCCTCCGCCAAAGGCGCCATGGAGCGCGGCGATACCGGTGTTCAGGGGGCCTTGCTCGGTAAGGCCATCACCATCATCGACAATATGCGTGCAAGCCTTGATCATCAGCAAGGCGGAGATTTGGCGGGCAAGCTCGCGGATCTCTATGATTATATGGAACGACGCTTGCTTGAGGCCGGCACCAAAGCGGATCCAAAAATTCTGGATGAAGTTAGCAGCCTGCTTCGCGAAGTGAAGAGCGGTTGGGATCAGATCCCCGAGGACCTTCGGCGCTAAGTCGACCGGAGACGCTTTTTACCATGACGCGACTAGAGCAGGACTTGAGCACAGAGCAAAGCACAGGGCAATGTCGACGCCTTGCCGATGTGCTAAGCGTTACGCGCAGCATGCTTGAGCATGCGAATGCCGGCAATTGGGATGACGTTGCGGAGTTGGAACGAACCCGGCGTGACGACCTTGAGCGTTGCTTTTCAGAGACCGTTGACCCCCGGCACAGTGAGTTAGTCTCTGAAGCCTTGGCGGTCATGCTCCACCTCAATGATGAGTTGATGGCAGTCCTGGCTTCGGCGAGAGATGCCGTTCTTGAGCAAGGGGTTAATCAGGCCCGCACCCGCTCAGCCCTGGGTAGTTATCAGGATATTCAGCACTCCCCAGGTTAATGTTCGGATCCTTGATCCGGGGCGTGCACATTTCTCTCATTCCTATGCTAGCTTGCGCTTTGTAACAGCGTTTGTGGCAAAGGTTATATAGCGATGAGTGACACTCCAACAAAGGCCGAGGGAGGTCTTGCTTACAGCGATAACGTTTCGATCGCCTGGCGAAAGGTTGACCATGAGCTGGATCAGAAACATCTGGCTATGGTGAACGCGTCCAACGAAGAATTCCTGCGGGCGGTGTCGGTAATTGGCGATGCCGGCGGTCAGAAGGAGAGCCAGGAGGCATCCTCGGGAATTGTCGCTCAGGAAGTCGCGCGTCTTGATCTAAAAGTGAACCTGCTGTTGGATCTTGTGGGGACGCTCATTTATCACCAGTTGGATATCCCGGATACGAGTCCCGTACGTGTTTCTGCGGCCGGCGTGGCGTGGAAGGGTGATGTCCCGGAGCCCGGGTCCACGGTATATCTCGAACTCTATATTCAGCGTGGTTTGCCTAAACCCCTATGTTGCTATGGGGAGGTGGTGTCCACGGCCGAAGACTTTGCGCGAGGCACGGCAAAGGTGAAATTCACCGGATTAACGGGTGCCGCCAAGTCTTGGTTAGAAAAGCTGATTTTCCGTCATCATCGACGGGAGGTGGCCTACAAGCGTTCTACCGGAGAGTCTTGAAGTTTCTGCGAGAAGTGGGCGTCAAAAAGTTGACTTAGCCGGCTTATCCTTCGAAACTCCCTGTGCTTTTTAAAGCCGGGCTGATTTTAAGTTTGGCGACGCTACTCAAGTGATTGGCCAAAGCCATTCACTCAGACCACTCATCTAAAAAGGGGAATGCACGTGAATGACGCTGCAGAGGCGATTCGCGAGGCAAGCCGAAAACTGGCGCGGGAACTGGTGGGCAGCAGTGCTCAGATCGAGGGGATTCGTCGACTCATAGCCCAGGTTGCTCCCGCCGAAGCATCGGTGCTGATTTTGGGTGAGTCAGGAACTGGCAAAGAGGTTGTCGCAAGAGGTATTCACACACACTCTGCGCGTGCTCGGGGCCCATTTGTACCTGTCAATTGTGGTGCTATTCCCGCTGAGTTGCTTGAGTCTGAGCTGTTTGGCCACGAGAAGGGTGCGTTTACCGGGGCTATTAATAGTCGCCAGGGACGCTTCGAAATGGCTGCAGGTGGCACGTTGTTTCTTGATGAAATCGGGGACATGCCATTGCAGATGCAGGTCAAGCTTCTGCGAGTCCTGCAGGAGCGCTGTTTTGAGCGCGTAGGTAGTAATAAAACCCTGGAATGTGACGTGCGGGTAATTGCCGCCACGCATCAGGATCTTGAAGAGCGGGTAGATGCCGGTGACTTCCGCATGGACCTCTTTTATCGGCTGAATGTGTTTCCCATCGATATTCCTCCGCTAAGACAGCGCGTCGAAGATGTTCCAGCACTGGTGCGTCGTTTTGTGGATTTGATGGAGCGTGAGCAGCGCGGCAGCATTAAGCTGGATGATCAGGCCATGACTTGCCTGATGCGCTATCCCTGGCCCGGTAACGTTCGAGAACTCTCAAATCTGGTAGAACGCCTGGCGATTTTGCATCCCAATGGCGCAGTGAGCGTTGCGGATCTTCCGGCTAAATTTGTTGCCGACCGACCGTCGTCGCCAAACGATGTTGCTGATGTCGTGCTCCGGGGAGAAGAGGCGATGGCGATGGAGCGCTTGTTGCAAGACAAGCCGATTGTCGAAAGCCCTGGGTCACCGGCGCCGCCAGCACAGGAGTCAGCAACCTTGCTCGGCGGTGATGGTCTGGACCTCAAAACCCATCTTGCTGAGTTGGAGCGTTCCTTGATGGCTCAGGCTCTGGAGCAAAGTGACTGGGTGGTCGCCCGGGCCGCCAAGATGTTGAATCTACAGCGTACGACCCTGGTAGAAAAAATGCGCAAGTACGAGATAGTCAGGCCCGACGAAGCGCCAGAGTCTTGACGCCGCGGGGGTCGATTTTTCTTAAGTGTCTGAAATAAAACAATAAAATATTAGGCACAAGCTTTGCATAGACCTGTACCTAGATACCGGAAACGGAACGTACAGGGATGGCACAAATTTCCACTGCAGAGTTGGCCGAGAACTCGGGGCAGGCGTTACTGGATGAACGCTCGCTAGCTTCGCTCACCGAAGTCTCCCGCGAACTCGATAGCAGCTATCGATCCATGCAAGAGCAGGTACTGCGGCTACGTGGAGAGCTCGCCATCAGCCGCAGTGCTCGATTGCGCGAGCTTGCAGAGAAAGAGCGGTTGTTGGGTCGATTGGCCTCACTGCTAGCGGTACTTCCCGGTGGCGTAATGATTCTGGACGCACAGCATACGATTCGTGATGCGAATCCCGCTGCCCTCGATATGCTCGGTGAGCCGTTGCTTGGTGAGACCTGGCCTCAAGTTGCGCAACGAAATCCGGAACTGCATGAGAGTCAGCCGGGCCAGCGACGCCTATCTATTAACGGTCGGCCTCTTGATGAAGACGGCGAGCAGGTTGTGTTGATTACTGACACAACCGAGCTGCATGACCTGCAGGAGCAGCTTGGAAGGCGTCAGCGTCTTGCGGCACTGGGAGAGATGGCTGCGCGACTCGCGCATCAGATACGAACGCCTCTATCGTCCACCACGTTATACCTCGCCCAGCTGGGCCGCGATGACTTGCCCGCTGAGCAGCGCGCAAAAATTTGTGATCGATTGTCCGGGCGCCTGCAGCATATGGAAGGTTTGATCGAGTCGATGCTGAGCTTTGTGCGTGGAGGCAGTCCGGAGATGCGACCCCTACTGCTCAGAGATGTGATGTCCACTCTGGAAGCGGTGGTGCGTCCGACGCTGCCACCAGCGACCATATTTACAGTGACGCCCATAGACGACACCTTGTCGTTGTGTGGAGCGGCCGACGACCTGGTCGGCGCACTCAGTAATCTGATTCAGAATGCTGTGGATGTGGCCGGCGATGCGGTGCGTATTGACGTTTGGGCTGGCGCTACCAGTCACAATTCACTGCAAATTTGTGTGCGGGACAACGGGCCAGGCATTCCGGCGGACGTTTTACCGCGCTTGTTCGATCCGTTTTTTACGACTCGCGCTCAGGGAACGGGTCTGGGCTTGGCGGTTGTTGCCAGAACCGTGAGTCATCACGGCGGCGAAGTACGCGCTCGTAATCATTCCCGATCCGGGGCTGAGTTTTTGATTGATCTTCCCTTGCTGGATAGCGCGGCATCCTGCGGCGATGCCGCGGTGTCCAGCTCCCTTTTTAGCACTGAGCGAGGCTAGCCATGAATCAGGCGACAAGAGTATTGATCGTTGAGGATGACGACACTCTCCGAGATGCCCTCTGCGACACCATAGAGTTTGGTGGTTACCGAGCCGTTGCCGCCGGGAACGGTCGCGAAGCTCTATCGCGAATGGATACAGAAAGCTTCGATATGATCATCAGTGATGTGCAGATGGACGAGATGGATGGTCACGGTTTGCTGCGAGAGGTTCGCAACCGCAAGCCCGAGATGCCCTTTGTCATGATCACCGCCCATGGGTCCGTTCGTGATGCAGTATCGGCTATGCGCGATGGTGCTACCGATTATCTCTTAAAGCCATTTGAGGCCCAGGTGCTGTTGGATATGGTTGCCCGTATGCAGCCCCCGGTAGAGGCCGGCTTGCCTATCATTGCCGAAGATCCCGCAAGTCAGCAGCTGTGTGCCCTTGCCAGGCGTCTCGCGCCCAGCGACGCCACGGTGTTGATCAGTGGTGAGTCGGGAAGCGGTAAAGAGGTGCTGGCGCGTTACATTCACGGAGAATCAAATCGTGCGGACAAGCCCTTTTTAGCGGTTAACTGCGCGGCGATCCCCGAGAACATGCTCGAATCTATGCTTTTTGGCTACGAGAAAGGAGCCTACACCGGCGCCTATCAGTCCCGCCCAGGGAAGTTTGAACAAGCCAATGGCGGTACCTTGCTGCTGGATGAGATCTCGGAGATGGATCTGGGGTTGCAGGCAAAACTCTTGCGCGTGCTGCAAGAACGTGAAGTAGAGCGCTTGGGTGGCAATAAACTGATCCCCTTGGATGTGCGCGTCATTGCTACTACCAACAGACTGCTTGAAGACGAGGTGCGCGAGGGTAATTTTCGCGAAGACCTTTACTATCGCCTGAACGTACTGCCCCTGAATGCACCCCCTTTGCGTCAGCGTCCCGGGGATATTCTGCCCCTCGCTCGATTATTTCTTGATCGTTACGCACCGCGACCGGGATCACATTTTGATACTTCCGCTGAGGCCGCTCTGCAGCAGCACCTTTGGCGAGGCAATGTGCGTGAGCTTGAGAACTGCGTGCAACGTGCTGTGATTCTCTCGCGGGGCGATGTGCTTGGTGCACAGGACTTGATTCTGACAGACCAGCTTGGATCCTCAATTGAGCCTCTTGGCCCCGTGGTGCCAGAGCGTCCCGCTCTCGAAGGTGATTTGAAGTTGCGCGAGCAGGAACTGATTTTGCAGGCACTGGATTCGACGGGAGGTAGCCGCAAGGAAACCGCGGAGCGTCTTGGCATCAGCCCCAGAACCTTACGTTACAAACTGGCCCGTCTGCGAGAGCAGGGCATTAGCTTACCTATGTCTGCCTAAGGGCAGTGTTGCTCAAGTAGAGAGTGAATACGGAGAAACCAGACAATGAGTGATATAGCGATTAATCAGGTTATTGCGCAGATGCGCAGCATGGCCTCAGCGGCGGGAAGCGGTTCCGAAGCTAGCGGTGCCGAGCAGGTCTCGGGCGCCAATTTCTCAACCCTGATGCAGGACTCCATTGAGGAGGTTAATGCCTCAATGATGCAGGCCAAAGCACTGGCAACATCTTTTGAGTCCGGCGATCCGCAGATTTCTGTGACCGAGGTTATGGTTGCGTCGCAGCGCGCAGGTCTTGAGTTTCAGGCGATGACGGAAGTGCGTAACAAGTTACTCACGGCCTACCAGGAAATAATGAGCATGCAGGTCTGAATCCTGGCTCCTTGCAAATATCTACAGATCGTTGAATAAATGAGAGCGCAGAACCATGGCTGAAGCTACCGACAACACGCTATTTTCCCGGTTTAACGGGTTTTCCCGCCAGCCGGCGACCCGCCAGCTCGCGCTGCTGATTGGTCTTGCGGCAAGTATTGCCATGGCGATGGGCTTGGTGCAGTGGGCAGTGGAGCCGAACTATAAGCCTCTCTACGGCACCATGGCGCCTGAAGACACCAATGATGTCATTGCGTCCTTGGAAGCCAATGGTGTGGATTATCGAATGGACCGACGCAGCGGCATGGTGGCAGTGCCATCCAGCGAAATTCATCGCGCTCGTTTGCTTCTTGCCGGGGATGGGTACCCCCGGGGAGAAGGTGTAGGCTTTGAAAGCTTGTATCGCGAGCAGGAAATTGGTCTTTCGAGTTTTATGGAGCAGGCTCGTTTTCATCGCGCCCTTGAGTCTGAGCTCGCCCGAACCATTGGTGCCATGGATAGCGTGCGTGGGGCTCGGGTGCATTTGGCGATGGCCAAGCAGTCGGCCTTTCTCCGTCAGCGCGAGCAGCCTGCGGCATCGGTGATGCTTAATCTCTATGCAGGACGAACTTTGAATGAGCGACAGCTTTCCGGGATTATCCACCTGGTTGCGTCCAGCGTGCCGAACCTGGATTCAGAGCAGGTGTCGGTCGTCGATCAACAGGGCAAGCTCTTGTCGGGTCAGGGCACGGATGAGGAGTTTGGTTTTACCCAGGATCAGTTTCGCTACACACGACAACTCGAGTCAGATCTTAGCGGACGTATTGTCGACATTCTTGAGCCTATCCTCGGTGCCAATGCGGTTCGTGCTCAGGTCGCAGCGGATCTTGACTTCACCCGGATAGAGCGGACTTTGGAAACCTACGCGCCGGAGACCCGGGTGCGCAGTGAACAGACCTCCGAGGAAACCTCCAATCAGCCCTATGCCGGTGGAGTGCCCGGAACTTTGTCCAATGAGCCGCCCATTGATACGACGGTTGCGCTTCAGCAGGCCGCGCCGACTGGGGGGGCTAACGTGGGAGCGAACGTCGAAGCAACAGCGCAACTCGGTGTGATTCCGCCGGCCCGAACCAGTCGTCGATCAACCATCAACTACGAAATGGATAAAACCATCAGCCATGTCCGTGAAACCCCGGGCGCGCTGCAGAAGCTGTCTATTGCGGTGGTGCTGGACTACATTGAGTCCACTGCCGACGATGGCACCACAAGTCGTGTGCCTATGCCTCAGGAGCGTATAGACGAGGTAACATCTCTGGTGCGTGAAGCGGTAGGCTTTGATGTGAATCGAGGTGACACGGTCAGCGTGATTAGTGCGTCATTTGTTGAAGTGCCGGCGATTGAAGATACCGTGATCGAAAGCTCACTTCTTGAGCAGGACTGGATTTGGCAGTTAGCCAAAGGCCTTTTGGTCTTGACCGTGTTGTTAACTCTTGTGCTTGTCGTTGTTCGGCCATTGGTGAAGTTTGCCGCTGTGCCGGTGCCCATGATGCAGTCGCCTCAGGGTCTTGCCGGTCCAGGGCAGCAGCCTATGGCGGCATTGGGGGCGGGGGGTATGACGGATGATCAGGTCACGCTTGGTGGTCAGGGGCAGATGGGTCTGCCCGGTGCTGCCGGGGCGGGTGCCGGCGGGTATGAGCAGCAATTACAAATGGCGCGATCGGTAGCAGCAGGTGAGCCGGATCGCGCTGCACAGGTAGTGAGAGGTTGGGTGTCAGACGATGGCTGAGGCAGGTTCAAAACTTAGCGGCGCACAGCGCGCAGCAATATTTTTGCTCGGCGTGGGGGAGGAGTCTGCCGCGTCGATTATGCGTCATATGGAGCCCAAGGAAGTGCAGCGTGTGGGTGAGGCGATGGCTACGCTTTCGGGTGTCTCCGATGATCAGCTGACCGAAGTGCTTGGAGAGTTCAATACAAAAGCAGGCTCGATCAATCCTCTGGGCCTTGGGGCATCGGATTTTGCGCAGCGGGTCATGATCCAGGCTCTCGGTGAAGAAAAAGCGCGGAGCATGCTGTCCAAGGTAATGCCGGGCAAGGCCAAGACGCGAGGTATCGAAGCGCTCAAGTGGATGGATGCTGGCAGTGTGGCGGACATCATTGTCGAAGAGCATCCGCAGATTATGGCCATTGTATTGGCGTCTCTGGAGGAAGAGCAGGCAGCGGAAGTGCTGGGCGAGTTGCCGCAGGAGATGCGCTCGGACCTGGTGTTGCGAATTGCCAAACTCGAAATGATTGACCCTGCTGCAATGGAGGAGCTCGACAAAGTACTCGAGAAGCAGCTTGGGCGCGCCTCCAAAACGCCGCCGAGGGTTGTGAACGGCATGACCAGTGCTGCCGCCATTATGAACAATGTGAATGCTGACCTTGAGGCTTCGGTGATGGATGCCTTGCGAGAAAGCGATGCAGAGACCACCGATAAGATCGCCGAACTAATGTTTGTGTTTGATGACCTTCTGGCGCTCGATGATCGTGGTATGCAGCGTCTTATTCGTGAGATATCAGTGGACACTCTGGTGGTCGCACTCAAGGGTGTGGACGATGAGTTACAGGAGAAGTTTTTTGGCAATATGTCCTCGCGCGCTGCTGACATGCTCCGGGAGGATCTGGACGCTAAGGGGCCGATGAAGCTAGCGGAAGTCGAAGCCGCGCAGAAAGATATTCTGGGTACGGCCAAGCAGCTGGCGGATGAAGGAGAGCTCATGATAGGCAAGGGTGGTGACGATTTTGTCTGATCCGATCGAAGCCGATACCAGCTGGTCGCCATCAGTGCTTGGCGCTCTTTCTCAGCGTGGTACAGCCGCTCAAGCCGTCGCGGACCAAAGCCTGGACGTGGAAGCGCAAAAACAGCGAGCTTACGACGCAGCTTACGCTGAGGGCCTTGCCGCCGGGCGCGCTCAGGCCGAAAGTATCGTGGCCGAAATGGGGTCTTTACTGGAGGCGATGTCAGCGCCTTTTGAGGACACTGATGCCGTTTTATTGCGAGAGCTGCTGGCGGTAACAGAGCAGGTCGCCCGAGCGGTTGTTCGCCGGGAGTTAGAAGCAGGTATAGACATCGAGCGGGTGTTGGCCGATGCGCTTGCTGCTCTGGGGTCGGTTTCCACTACCGTGCAGTTGACCTTAAATCCCATGGATGCCTCTGTGTGCAGAGACTTGGGTCTTGTGGCCAGTGAGCGTTTTGAAGTGTTGGAGAATTCCGGCTTGCAGCGCGGAGGATTACAGTTACGTGCCGGCCACAGTTTTGTCGATGCCTCTGTGGAGTCGCGCATCGAAGCGTCCTTGTCAGCGCTGCGGGCGAACGCGGGCATACCTGAAGACGATTCTGAGCAGATTCATGAAGAAGTTGTTGCTGGTGATGAACCCGGCAATCCGTCCGGGGATGCCTGAGCGATGCAGTCGGCGCAGCGCCACGGTGAGGCGCAGACGCAGCGACTAGCTTTGCGTTTGCGTGATCTTGCGTCCCGCGTTCAAGCGCCTGATTTGCTCCGTGAGGGGCGACTCATGCGTATGGTGGGTATGAAGCTTGAGGCTGAGGGTTGCGACGGCGCTATTGGTGAGCGCTGCCGGGTGATCAGCGGTAATACGCTGGTTGATACCGAGATTGTGGGGTTTGCCGATGGTAGGCTGGTGCTCATGCCCGAGGGGGACGTATCTGGTCTTCAACTCGGCGCGCGTGTGCAGCCTCTGGGCGAAAGAGCTTCGGTGGCCGTGGATGAGCAATTATTCGGCAGGGTTATCGACGGCGCTGGCAAATTTCTCGACGGTGGGCCCGCACCGCACTGTAGCCATAGTGTTGCCCTGCGTGCCAAGGCTTTAAATCCTCTGGAGAGGCGTCCTATTCGCGAGCCGCTGGATGTGGGGGTTCGTGCGATTAACGGATTTCTGACCATGGGTAAGGGGCAGCGACTGGGCCTGTTTGCCGGCAGTGGCGTGGGTAAAAGCACTTTACTGGGAATGATGACTCGCCATACCGAGGCAGATGTCATTGTGGTGGGCTTGGTGGGCGAGCGCGGTCGTGAGGTGCGAGAGTTCATCGAGGATATTCTGGGGCCCGAGGGTTTGGCTCGGGCAATCGTCGTGGCGACTCCTGCGGACTACCCACCGTTAATGCGTGTGCATGGTGCCTGGCGGGCAACCGCGATTGCAGAGCACTTTAGAGATCAGGGTCGCGATGTACTGTTGCTCATGGATTCTCTCACGCGTTTTGCTCAGGCACAGCGTGAGATTGGTCTTGCAGTGGGCGAGCCTCCAGTCTCTAAAGGATATCCTCCATCAGTGTTTTCCTTGCTCCCTAATCTGGTTGAGAGGGCGGGTAATGGCCCCAAAGGGTCTATTACCGCCGTGTATACGGTGCTGGTGGAGGGCGATGATCACAATGACCCTATCGCTGACGCGGCCCGGGCAATACTTGATGGACATATTGTGCTGTCGCGTCAGGTGGCGGATTCGGGTTTGTTCCCGGCCATCGATCTTGAGGCATCGGTCAGTCGCGCTATGCCCGGCATTGCCGACGAAAGTCAGCAGGAGCTTGCTCGAGCACTCAAAGAGTTATACTCGGTCTATCGTCAAAATCGGGATTTAATATCCATTGGTGCTTACGAGCACGGAAGCGATCCTAAGATCGATCAGGCTTTGCGTGCCCATGAGCCGCTGCGCCAGCTTGTACGTCAGCCCCAGCATCAAAAGGTGGGCATGGAGCAAAGCGTGAGTGATCTCCTTAATATGGCGCGCCAACTTACTAATACGCCCCCGGGTAACTGATGGAACTGGATAAATTGGACAAGGTCGCCATGCTCGCGCGCTCACAGGAGAGTCGCGCGGCGGGTAGCTTTCAGCGAAGTCAGCAAGCGCTTGATCAGTCCGCTGCGCGTCTGTCGCAGCTCGAGCAATTTAAACAAGAGTACGAAACACGCCTGCAGGCCATGGCGAGTTCGGGGATGGACGCTCGACAGCTGGCTGACTACCGACTTTTTTTGCGCAACCTCAACGATGCAATTAGTGTTCAGGATCAGGATTTCAGTCGCAGCGAGACTGAGCTCGAGTCCAGCCGCGAAGCGCTGGTGGATCGCAGCTTGCGTCGTTCCAGTGTTGACGAGTTGATTAATCGTGGTCGCTTGAACCTCTTGAAAGATGATGACAAGCGCGAACAGCAGCACAGTGACGAAATGAGTCTGCAGCGTTATGAGTCTGGCAGCTGATCTGGCACAGCGCTTGCTGTAGGTAAGTCAGTAGCGAATCTGGATCTAAAGAGACCGTCATGGCAGACCTTGTAAATTCACCATTGCTGAGCGTTGTACCTGCAGAGCCTGCGGCGACAAAAGCCGCTAAAGTTGGCAATTCTGCAGCCAAAAGTGGTGAAAACGATGATTTCTCGCGTGTTTTAGATGGGCAGCGTGCAAGCGATGCCGGGTCTCAGCGCAGTGCAGATAAATCGTCCTCTGCCACCGATACGGCCGGCAAAGCATTGCCGCCACAAGGGAACGAAGCTGCCGATCAGGCAGGCAATGGGTCCACCCTGGCTGCCGACGATAATGCGCCGCTGGCGAAGGACGATAGCAGTGCTGAAGCTGGCAACGTAAGCCCTCGTAAATCTCCTAACACGCTTGTTGGCGATGAGCCGGCCAATGCAGCCGCTGGTGCTGGCCAGTTTTCTGCCTCGTTTGATGACTCCCTCGCTTTGGGATCGCGCGCATTCCCCGGTGCTGCTGCGGATGTGACGGCTCAGCCAGAATTCCCGCCGGTCAGCGTGAATTCGGCAGTCGGGAAGTCGGTTGAGGCATTGACGCTCAACACTGTTGCGGAGTCCAACACCGCTGCGCCTGCCAATTTAGCATCGAATAAGGATGCGCCATCCACTCAAGCGAGTGCCGTTGCGCAGGCTGTGGCAGTCGGAGCATCGTCAGCCACCAAAAATGTGCTCGACGTTACTCGCAGCGATAAACCCTCGAATTCTGGCCTTGCTGCGGGGGCCGCGCTGGGTGCTTCCGCTGTTAACTCAGGCGGAGCGCCAAACGCTGCATCAAACCCAACGGCCTCTTTGGCCGTCGCCAGCGCTGCAGATGACGCTAATTTAGTTGCAGCACGGGTCGCGTCACCGTCGGCTATGAAGGATAGCGATGCACTGCTGACATCCCCGGTAGTTGGAGATGCATTGTCTAAAGGCCGCAGCGCTTCTGCAGGGGAGCGTGGGTCTTCGCTGCCGCTTGATTCTCAAACGCTCAATCGAAGCACTGCGGATTGGCTGCGATCAGGTATGGGTTCACAAGCTGTGGGGCAGCGTGGCCTGACTGATATGCCAGTTGATAACAACGCCGAGCTTACTCGTGGTCTTGGGACAGCTCAGCGTGCGGACGGGCCTGCGCCCGCAGCGTCTGCGGTAGCAGGTTTGACGCCAGCATCGAGTGCGGCGAGCACCGCTGTCCCTTCGGCTAGCGTGTCAACGAGTGCGATGCCCCAATACTCTCTTTCTCGTGCTCCCGATGATGTTGAGTTTTCCTCAGAGCTTACCGCACGCATGAAGACCCTGGTACGTGATGGTGTGCGTGAGGCACGGCTGCAACTGCACCCGGCAGAGCTTGGTCGCCTGCAGGTGACCGTAACTACCGAGGGTGATCAGACGAAAGTCGCTTTCACGGCTGAGACTGCCGCTGCCCGCGATGCGATTGAGCAATCGATGCCTCGGCTGCGTGAGATGTTGGAGCAAAGCGGGCTGCAATTGGCACAATCAGATGTGGGTCAACGTGATCTGCAGGGTAACGGTGAGCGTGGCTCGGATGGGCAGTTCGCCGAGCAGCAGGGCGCGTCCGAGGCGACTGATGTCGACTCCCCGGTACTTGTGACATCGACGTCCGGGAATGGGCGAATCGATACCTATATCTAGCCGGAATCTACTCCTGACAGGTGTCTAGAACAACTGTCCAGGACCGCTGTGTTCCAGAATCGTTTTCTCCGGAGACTATTCGTTCTACCATCCCTTCTCTTGCGACAGTGAAAGGGTGCGCCAATGCGCTCGTTTACTGACGCCTGAGCGCTGTCAATGCGTCAATAAACTGTCGATAGGCACCGCTGTAATTCTATAACTCATTGTATTTATTGTGGATATTTCCACTGGTATGGCAATTGCTGAGTTCTCTGCGTGTATTCGTGCGCGGCGGACTTTGGGTTAGCCGATGACACGGGAGAGAACGAATGGCCGACAAAGACAACTTGAATTTAGGTGGTGACGCTCCGCAAGCCGAAGAAAAGTCTGGCGGCAAGGGAAAGCTGATCATCATCATCGTGGCCGTAGTGGTTCTCCTGGGCGGCGGCGCAGGCGCGTTTCTGTTTCTCTCAGGTGGCGATGAAGCTGAGGGACGGGATGCGGTTGCAGAGGTGGTAGAAGAGGCACCCAAGATTCCGCTGTATCTGGACGTGGAAAAGTTGTTGGTGAACCTGGAGCACGGCGGCCGTACGCGTTATGTGCAGGCCGAAATGCAGTTGATGTCCTACAAGCAAGAGGCCATCGACCAGGCGGCAAGAGACATGCCCGCCATCAGAGATGGATTAATTACATTGTTTAGTCGCCAGGATTTTGCGGCGCTGAAAACAGTAGAGGGTAAAGACGCATTACGTGCGGATGCCCTCAAGGCGGTAAATCAGGCTCTGGGGCTTACTCCCCCGGATGCGATTGAAAAGATTTACTTTGAGAACTTTGTCTTGCAATGATCATGGAGCGGGAATGGCCAGTGATGACGTCCTGACGGAAGGTGAGATCGATGCGCTCATGGAAAGCGTTGACGATGGCACCTCGGCGGCTGATGCCGCTGACGATGGCCAGTTCCGCCGTTTTGACTTTGCCGCGCGGGAGCAGTCGCTGCTGCGCGAGTTCACCGCGCTTGGACCGCTCATCGAGCGCCAGGCGGAGATGCTGGGTGAGGCGTTAGAGTCCGGTTTTTCTATTGAGTTTACGGTTCTTGCAGAAACTCCCGAGTTACTCAGCGTTGCCGATGCAGTAGCTTCGCTGGATCGCAGTGTTGCCGTTACCACCTCCAGCTTGTCGCCACTTATCGGACCGGTGTTTGCTATAGCGCCGGCCGGGCTGCTTTCCTTTGTCGTTAACGCTTATTTCGGTGGAGACAGTCGCTCTGCCTCCGAATCAACGCGCAGTAATTTAACCCCTACGGAACTTCGCCTCGCGGAACGCATCGCTGATTTTCAGTTCGGCAGTATTAGCCAGGCCTGGGCCGACAAGCTGTCTCTGGAAGCGGGTGAGCTGGCGACTTTAGGTGTGCCGGATCGTCTCGAAATGCTGCCGTCGTCCGATCTGCTTTTGCGCGTCGCTTTTTCGCTCAGTGCAGGTGAATTCTCGAGTCAGATTAGTTTGATGCTGCCTTTTGCTGCTTTGGTGCCTTACCGAGAGCGCTTTTTGCCTCCGCGTAAGAAAGATGAGGTATCTGACGGCCAGACCTGGGAGCCATTCTTTCGACGAGAGCTTCCGAGCATTGAATTGGAAATTGCCGGCGTCTTGGCGACGCAATCAATTGCTCTGGCAGATCTGCTGCAGTTGCAGCCTGGCGCAGTGATACCACTGCAGCCGCCAGAGCAGGTGAGTCTGAATATTGACAACGTGACGCTCGCAGAAGGGCGCTACGGAAGTTTTGACGGTGTTAAGGCCGTGCAGCTCCACCGACTGGCCAGCCTGCTTCTTCCACCGGCGAATTAGGGCAAGGAGAACCCCATGAGTGACGAACAAACTACCGAAGCTGTTGCCGCACAACCACCCGAGGAGTTGCAGAGTGCTGCGGCTCCTGCAGTGAGCGCCGGAGGCAAGATCGACCTGGATTTGCTCATGGATGTGCAGGTCACACTGTCTGTAGAGATAGGCCGTACCAAGCTGCCCATTAAAGACTTACTGGCTCTTAATCAGGGGTCTATCGTCAGTCTTGATCGTGGCGTGAAAGAGCCCCTGGACCTGATGGTCAATGGCACACTCATCGCTCGAGGTGAGGTTGTGGAGTCCTCGGGGCAGTTCGGACTGCGGCTCGTTGATGTTGTGAGCCCCTCGGAGCGCCTCAAAAAACTCAAATGATAAAAGTGATTTCACAGTTGCTAGCTCTGCTTCCCCTGTCTCTGGCCTCAGTAGCACGAGCTCAGGAGACTGTGAGCGATGCGACGGTAAGCGCAGCACCGGAGCTGTTTAGCGCAAGTTATCTTTTTCAGGTGCTGGGGTCTTTGGTACTGGTATTTGTGTGTCTTTTTGCCGTTGTTTATTTTCTCAAGCGCTTTAATGGTACAGGTGTTGGTTCAGGATCAGCGTTACGTGTCCTGGGCAGCGCCAACGTCGGACAGCGAGAGAAAGTTGTCCTTATGGAAGTCGGTGGAGAGCAGCTTCTCATTGGTGTCGCACCGGGATCGGTACGCAAGATACACGTGCTTGCCGAACCCGTAATTGAGGGTGATAGTTCGGCAACAGCCTCGCCGGATTTTGCGGCAGTGCTTCGCGCGGCGAATCCCTTGGGCAGCAAGTCATGATGCGTTTACTGTCGCTTCTGCCACTGCTGCTGATAGCTGTCCCGGAGGCTGCGTTGGCGCAGACGGGTATTCCTCTGGTCTCAGTGCAGCCCAGCGCAGCCGGCGGCAGCGATTACTCCATGAGCATCCAGATACTGCTGCTTATGACGCTGCTGACCTTGATCCCCGCAGCGCTGATTACCATGACCTCCTTTACGCGGATTCTGATCGTTCTGGCAATTCTGCGTCAGGCTCTGGGTACAGCTCAGACGCCTTCCAATCAAATTATTCTCGGCCTGTCTCTGTTCCTGAGTCTTTTCATTATGGCGCCGGTGTTTGAGGTTGCCTGGACGACCGCGCTAGAGCCGTACATGAACGAGGCTATGGGTTTTACCGAAGCTTTGGATGCGGCAAAGATACCGTTTCGCGAATTCATGTTTGGTCAGACCCGCGAAACCGATCTTTTATTGTTTGCAGAACTGGGTGGCTATGCCGCGTTCAATACCCCTGACGATGTGCCGATGGTTGTGCTGCTTCCTTCGTTTCTTACCAGTGAACTGAAGACTGCATTTCAAATTGGCTTTTTGATGTTTGTGCCTTTTTTGATCATCGATCTGGTGGTGGCAGCGGTGCTGATGTCCATGGGTATGATGATGCTGTCGCCCATGCTGATCTCACTGCCGTTTAAGCTCATGTTGTTCGTGCTCATTGATGGCTGGTCGCTTGTCGCCGCCACGCTTGTTACCAGTTTTACGGTGTAGGCGCAGACGATGGGTCCGGAAACAGTACTCGCCATTGGAAAGGATGCACTGTGGCTCGCAGTTCTTCTGGCCGGTCCGTTGTTGTTGTCCGCTCTTGCGGTGGGTTTGCTCATTGGCATCTTTCAGGCAGCGACCCAGATTCAGGAAATGACTCTGAGCTTTATTCCCAAGCTGCTGGCGCTTGTTGTGGCGCTGCTTGTGGCGGGGCCATGGATGATTCAGGTGGTGGTTAGCTTTTCCCGACGCCTGTTTTTGGAAATCCCGTCCCTTCTGGGATGAATCCTATGGTGTTTACGCCTGACGAACTCATCCTGTTGTTTCATACTTATTTATGGCCGTTTTTGCGTCTGTCCGCGATGCTTTTGGCCGCGCCTATTTTTAGCTACTCCTCGATTTCAGTGAGAGTTCGGGTACTGCTGGCGGTATTGGTATCAGCACTTGTTGCACCGCTATTACCTGTGACCCCGGTGGTGGAGCCTCTGTCTGCGCTTGGTCTGGTGCTGGCTTTGCGGGAAGTGGCGATTGGTCTGGTGATGGGTTTTGTCATGCAGTTGGTCTTTGCCGCTGTGGTGGTTGCCGGGCATAGCGTGGCCATGAGTATGGGCCTGGGTTTTGCCATGGCTGTAGATCCACAGAATGGCGTACAGGTGCCGGTGGTGAGTCAGCTCAATGTCGTATTGGCTACCTTGCTGTTCCTGGCAATTGATGGGCATCTCATGTTGATTACCGCAGTGGTAGACAGTTTTGCCTTGATTCCTGTGGGCAGCGGCTTTAGCCCTGAAGGCATGTTCTCAAATGTTGTAGCGCTGGGAACACAGCTATTTGCCAGTGCCCTACTACTGGCCCTACCGGCGCTCACGGCAATCCTGATGATCAATGTTGCTTTTGGCGTGATTACCCGTGCTGCACCGCAATTGAATATTTTTGCCGTGGGTTTCCCAGTCACAATTATTGCCGGATTTGTATTCATGCTTCTGGCGCTCCCTATGTTCATTTCCACCTTGCAGCGTTTTCTCAGCCTTGGGCTAGAGCAAACCTTGCTGGTGCTGGGCTGATAGGGAGGCGCGGTCGTGGCAGAAGAACAAACGGGTCAGGAACGCACGGAGCAGCCGACGGAGCGCCGCAAGGAAGAGGCGCGACGCAAAGGCCAGGTGCCCCGGTCCCGAGAACTTAACACCATGCTTTCTTTGCTGATTACCGGTGTGGGGCTTTGGGTGCTCGGTGCTGGCATGGTGGACGACCTGTTGGCAATCACGAGTTCAGGCTTCAGTGTGGATCGTGCGGCTGCATTTGATACCGAGCAGCTACCGGTGCATTTCATGCACATGGCTATATCAGCTCTGCTGGCTCTAGCTCCGCTTTTTGCCGTCACTGTTGTCGCCGCGCTCGCGGGCCCCTTATTGATGGGCGGCTGGTCATTTAGCGTTGAAGCCATGGCTTTTAAGTTAGAGAAGCTTGATCCGGTAAAAGGCCTTGGGCGCGTGTTTTCCCTAAAGGGATTGCTTGAATTGGCAAAGGCATTGCTCAAGTTTCTCCTGCTCATGGGCGTAGCGTATTTGATGATTATGTCCTTTGAACGTCAGATTCTCACCTTGAGCGCTTTGACTCCCGGGGAAGCCAGCGTTCGCGTTGTGACCATGCTTGTTACAGCGCTCATCGTTTTGAGTTCCGCCATGGTGCTCATCGTGATGTTCGATGTGCCTTTCGAGTTGTGGAATTTCAACAAGCAATTGCGCATGACCCGTCAGGAAGTACGGGACGAAATGAAAGAGACCGATGGTCGTCCAGAGGTGAAGCAGCGTATTCGCAACCTGCAAAGAGAAGTGTCTCAGCGTCGAATGATGCAAGACGTGCCCACGGCTGACGTGGTGATCACCAACCCCACCCACTATTCCATTGCGCTGTCTTACTCCGATGGCAGCGGAGCACCGAAGGTTGTGGCCAAAGGTCGCGATTTGATGGCCCTGCAGATACGTACCATTGCAAATGAACATGACGTACCGCTTTACGAGGCGCCCCCGCTTGCACGTGCACTTTATGCAAGCACTGAGGTCGGCGACGAAATACCCGGCGACTTGTATCTGGCGGTAGCACGTGTTCTCGCCTACCTATTTCAACTGCGTCGATCGCGGCCCACAGATTATGTGCCGCGCCCTGCAGACCTTGATGTACCGGACAACTATCAACATCTGATGGATGAGGAGCCAAGTGATGGCGACGACTAACACTGCACCGGGTGCCGCGGCTGGCCCAATGGGCCTGCTGTCAGGTATTGGAACGCCCTTGGTGATGATGCTGTTGCTGGCAATGATTGTATTGCCACTGCCTCCGGTGATGCTCGATATCCTGTTCACCTTTAACATTGCATTGGCAATCATCGTGCTGCTGGCCGCAGTCTACGCAGGGCGGCCGCTGGAATTTGCCGTGTTTCCTACGGTTCTTCTGATATCAACGTTGCTGCGACTCGGACTCAACGTAGCGTCTACTCGGGTGGTGTTGCTGGAAGGTCACACCGGGACAGCTGCAGCGGGAAGCGTGATCGAGTCATTTGGTGAGTTCGTTGTGGGCGGCAGCTACGCCGTGGGTCTTGTGCTGTTTACCATCCTGGTCGTGATCAACTTTGTCGTGGTCACAAAAGGTGCCGGTCGAATTTCGGAAGTCACCGCACGCTTTACCCTGGATGCTATGCCGGGCAAGCAAATGGCGATTGACGCCGATTTGAATGCGGGATTGATTACTCAGGATGAGGCCCTGCGCCGACGCGAAGAAGTGGGCAGTGAGGCGGATTTTTATGGTGCTATGGATGGTGCCAGCAAGTTTGTGCGCGGTGATGCAGTGGCCGGCATTCTGATCTTGTTCATTAACATTCTCGGCGGTTTTGCTATCGGTACGCTGCAACATGATCTCTCTGCCAGTCAGGCGGCAGAAAACTACATCCTGCTGACCATTGGTGATGGCCTGGTTGCGCAGATCCCCTCGATGCTTCTCTCTACCGCCGCGGCAATCATTGTTACCCGTATGTCGGGTACCGCGGACATGGGCGCCGAAGTGGTTTCACAGCTAACGGATAATCCGCGGATTTTGTTTGTGGCGGCGTCGATTGTCGGCATTATTGGTTTGGTTCCGGGTATGCCTAACACGGTCTTTCTGGGGATTGCCGGAGTACTAGGCGTGATTGGTTATCTGAGGGCTCAGCCGTCGCCGGAGGACACCCTGGAGCCCGAGGTTGTTGATACTCCAAGACCGACAGAGGCTAAAGAACTCAGTTGGGATGATGTGGCTCAAGTTGATGAGATAGGCCTGGAAGTGGGTTATCGACTGATTTCACTGGTGGATCGAAATCAGGGTGGAGATCTTTTGAGTCGCATTAAAGGCGTGCGCAAGAAGCTCTCCCAGGAGTTGGGCTTTCTGGTGCACTCCGTACACATCCGCGACAACCTTGATCTGTCTCCCAACAATTACCGCATCAGCCTTCACGATGTGATCGCCGGTGAGGGAGAGGTGTTTCCCGGCAGAGAACTGGCGATCAATCCCGGACAGGTATTTGGAGAGCTCGAGGGTGTGGTCACCAAAGACCCCACTTTTGGCCTGGATGCCGTGTGGATTGACGCCTCTCAGCGTGATGACGCTCAAACCATGGGTTATACGGTAGTCGACAGCAGCACGGTTATCGCCACGCACTTAAGTCAGATCCTCAAAAACCAGGCTCATGAACTCATTGGACAGGACGGGGTGCAGCAACTACTGGATAAGCTTGCCAAGACCTCGCCCAAACTTGTGGAGAGCCTGGTGCCGGGTCTGATGAGCCTCTCGGAGTTGACTCGGGTCGTGCACAACCTGTTGGAGGAGGGCATTCCCGTGCGCGATATGCGAACTATCGCTGAATCGCTCGCGGACCATGGGGGTAAGGGTCAGGATTCTGACGCTTTGACCGCCAAGGTTCGGGTCGCTCTGGGCCCGGCAATCTTCCAGACCGTCAATGGTACGACGCGGGAAATGCCCGTTATGGTGCTTGATTCGCAACTGGAACAGATCTTGCTGTCTTCTGTACAGGGCTCCCCTGGTGGTTTGGAGCCGTCGTTGATGGATGCTGTTATTCAGCAGGTTATTCAGGCCTCGGGCAAGCTCGAAGCTGATGGCCACAATCCGGTACTGCTGGTCGCCAGCAATATTCGCTTGTTCTTATCGCGATTGTTGAAAGGGCGGATGAGTAATTTTTACATCCTTGCCTATGAGGAAATACCGCCCAGCAAATCGATACGAGTTGTTGCGACTATAGGCAGTAACCCGGGTGCTAGCGCCAGTAACACTGCTGACGCAGCTCCCGGTAATGCAACGGCAGCGGCTTAAGAAGGAGGTAGAAGCTGATGAGAATTGAACGTTATACGGGGCGAGACAGCCGCAGCGCCATGGCGCAGGTGCGTGCCGAGCTTGGTTCGGATGCTCTGATACTCGCCAATAAACGAGTCGGCGGGCAGATAGAAATTACTGCTGCAATTGATGTTGATCACGTGGTGAAATCGGCTGTGCCCGCTAGGGCTGTCAGCCCCCCGCGGGGACGGCGCGTAGCCAGTGTCGATACGCCGACTAATGAGATTCAGCTCAAAGCACTGGAGAAAGAGCTCGAGCGTCTTCGAGGGATCCTCGATAAAGAATTGGGTGGACGTACTTGGCAGGAGGCTGCCGTTACTCGCGGCCCCCAGTCAGCATTGCGACAGAGACTTCTCCGAATGGGCTTGTCGCGGGTTTTGACCGGTGAGTTGCTCGATAGTCTCCCAAGCGTTGAAGCACTGGATAAGGGCTGGCGACTGACGCAGCTGGCTTTGGCCGAGCGTCTCCAGGCTAAAAAAATTGATCAGATACCGGGCAATATTACCGCGGTATATGGAGGTACGGGTGTCGGGAAAACGAGCACCGTTGCCCGTTTGGCTGGATGTGATATTCAGCGCCTTGGGCCGGAGATGGTGGGCCTAATTACTCTGGACAACTACCGGATCGGTGCTCAGGAGCAGTTGGCGAGTTTTGCAGATGCACTGGGTATCCCCTTGTTTACCGCAAATGACCGTCAAAGCCTGTCCTTTGCCTTGCGTAAGATGCAGGGGCGGAAAATCTATATTGATACCGCGGGCATGAGTCAGCATGACGTTCGTCTCCGTGAGCAGTATTCTCTGATTCGTGACTTACGCAAGCCCGTGCGACACTTGTTGGTCCTGGCGGCATCGGCGCAGCCATCGCAGTGCCGGGCACTTGCAGCGAACTTTGCTCCCCGAGCGCTCAGCGGTGCTATTATTTCGAAAGTCGATGAAGCTCAAAGTCTTGGCGGTGTTCTGGATGTCGTTATTAGCGCGAATCTGCCCGTGCTTGGATTCAGCGATGGCCAACGGATACCCGAAGATCTTTGCGAGGCCGATGGCGTAAAGCTCGTGCGTCGCGCGGTGCAACTCGCCGAGGCAGGGAGTACTTCGACGGCAGGCAGACCTCTGCGGTCGGTGGTTTAGCGACCCTCCCCGCAGCACGGAGCGAGTACTTAATAGTCGCAGCACATATGGCGGCGACGGGCAGTAGGCGATGCAGTGCAACAAACATTGGGGCAGGAAGCAGTGATGGGCAGAGAGCAGTGACGGCAGGTGCAGCCCCGGTAAATGTGATTGCTGTGACCAGTGGCAAAGGCGGCGTTGGCAAAACTAACGTGGCCGTGAATCTTGCCGTGAGTCTTGCTGAAAGTGGTCAGCAGGTGCTGCTCTTCGATGCGGATCTTGGCCTTGCGAATGTTGATATCGCGCTTGGCCTCAAGCCGCGTTTTGACATCCAGCATGTGATTAGTGGCGAGCGTAGTCTGGAGGAGATTCTCATCCCCGGGCCGGCGGGGATCCATGTGATTCCTGCGTCTTCGGGTGTTGCTCGAATGGCTGCTTTGTCACAAACAGAGCAGGCAGGTTTGGTACGGGCCTTTAGTGAGTTAGCTATTCCTGTAGATACCTTGATCGTGGATACGGGAGCCGGTATCGATAACACGGTGTTGACTTTTACTGCGGCCTGCCAGGAGCTGATTGTCGTGGTCTGCGATGAGCCCACTTCACTGACCGATGGCTATGCATTGGTCAAAGTGCTCAACCAGCATTGCAACATCAAACGCTTTCAGGTGCTGGCCAACATGGTCGACAACGAGCTTGAGGGTCGTCAGCTTTTTGAAAAACTCTGTAAAGTCACTGACCGTTTTTTGGATGTGCACCTGGGTTACCTCGGAGCTATCCCACGAGACGATTACCTGAGGCGGGCGGTGCGCGCCCAGCGTCCGGTGGTCTCAGAGTTTCCTCGCTCGGAGTCAGCCAAAGCATTGCGTGCGATGACCCAGAGAGTGCAGGCGCTGCCGAGAAGCCCGTCGGAGGGCGGATTGGGGTTCTTTGTTGAACGACTTATCGAATATCGCAGCGGCAGCCGCTGAGATAAATATGAATCAGCTTTCGGCCTACTCAGAGTCGGTGGTGTCCAGCGCTGATGAACTGGTGCGCGAGTTTTTGCCGCTGGTAAAAAAAATCGGATTACGTCTTGCTGCCAAGTTGCCCGCCGAAATCGAACTAGACGATCTTATGCAGGTGGGACTCATTGGCCTGCTTAAGGCCCGCGAGAGTTACGATGCCTCTCAGGGCGCCAGTTTCTCTACCTACGCAGGTATTCGAATTAAAGGCGCCATGCTTGATGAAGTGCGAGCTCATGATTGGCTTCCACGCTCTGTGCAATCACAGCTTCGACAGGTTTCCGAGGCTATAGAGCGGATAGATGCACGCCTCGGTCGGCCGGCCCAGGATGCCGATATCGCAGTCGAGCTCGATATGCCCTTGCATGAGTACCAGCAGCTTTCCGGGCAGCTAGCCTGTGCGCGAATGACCCATATTGAGGATAGTGTTGAAGCTGAAACTGCGGTATTGAATACGCAGACGCCTCTGGAAGAAGTAGGCGAGGAAGGCTTTAGGGACGCATTGGCAGAATCTGTAACGCAGCTCCCCGAAAAAGAGCGCTTGATGATGTCCTTGTACTATGCCGAGGACCTTAACTTGAAAGAAATAGGCGCGGTGCTGGGGGTGTCTGAGTCCCGGGTATCGCAATTGCACGGCCAAGCGTTGGCGCGATTACGCGTGACGCTTGCACACTGGCGCGGATAGGGGGCCAGAACGTGGCGAAAAAACCGGCTAAATCAGCCAAACAGAATAGCAGGCCCACAGCAGTCAGTTTTGACTTTTTGACTCTCCTTGGCGTCACCATGGCTGTGGGTGCGATTCTTGGTGGCAATTGGCTGGAAGGCGGCCATATTTCTGCACTCATACAGCTAACGGCCTTTGTTATCGTTCTGGGCGGTACATTGGGCGCGGTGCTCATTCAAACTCCACTGCGTGACTTTCGTGAGGCGCTGCGTCGCTTCCCCTGGGTTTTTCTGCCACCGTCCTACGATCGACCAGCGATGCTGGCCAGGACTATTGAGTGGAGTCGTATGGCTCGCCGCGATGGGCTTCTGGGCCTGGAGCAGCTCGTAGCAAAACAGGCTGACCCGCTTACGCAAAAAGGCCTGCAGTTGCTCGTAGATGGCTTGGAGCCAGAGGTGATTCGTACGGTCATGGATGTAGAGATCGATAATGCCCTGGCCAAGGATGCACGTGCAGCCAAGGTCTATGACGCCATGGGTGGGTATTCCCCGACCATCGGCATCATCGGTGCGGTGCTGGGGCTTATCGACGTTATGAATAATCTCTCGGACCCCGCCCAGTTGGGAGCCGGTATCGCCGTGGCGTTTGTCGCGACGATCTATGGTGTGGGTTTTGCGAATCTATTCTATCTGCCCATTGCTAATAAGCTTCGAGCCGTGTCCGGTGATCAGATGCAATACCACGAGATGCTCGTTGACGGTATAGCGATGATTGCCGATGGGGATAACCCTCAGGCGATACAGAGCAAGCTCGAAGGATATCTCGATTAAACATGAGTCGACGCAAACCGCCAGAGAGTGTCGATAGCCACGATCGCTGGCTGGTTTCCTATGCCGACTTCATTACGCTCCTGTTTGCTTTTTTTGTGGTGATGTACTCCACGTCGGCCGTTAACGTCGGTGACTTTCGCGTGTTGTCTGATTCTATTGTTCAGGCCTTTGGTCTTCCTGGCGTGTCCTATGATCCCAGTCGTCCCGATGGCGATGGTTCGCAGTCATCCCGGCTGGGTATACCTCAGGCGGCTGTTGCAGATGCGGCTTCGAGAGTGCCTTTGCTCTCCGCCGCCAATACAGAGTTACCGGAAGCGGACCTGGGTGACATCTCCGCTGAAAAAGAAATAACCGGCGTGGAAGCAGCCTTGCAAACTTCGATAGGTGATCTTATAGCGCCGGATCGATTCGCGGTAACGGGCAATGATAAGTGGCTGGAGATCAAGATTCCGGCGCGGATGTTGTTCCCCTCGGGTTCACGGTCTCTTTTGGCCAGCTCGATTCCTATGCTGCAGCGCTTGGCTGACACGCTTAAGGCATTACCCAATGAGGTTGTGGTGCAGGGGCACACAGACAACCAGCCCATTCGTAATGGCCTGTTTCCCTCAAATTGGGAGTTATCTACGGCGCGCTCTGCAGCGATTGCCCGAATATTTGAAGAGGAGGGGGTCGATCCAGCGAAGCTCAGTGCGGTGGGCTTCGGTCCTAACCGGCCTATTGCTGATAACACCAGCGAAGAGGGTCGCGCAGAGAACCGTAGAGTGGTGGTGCTGGTCCGCAGTGTGCTCTTGAGTCAGGTAGTGGGCGATGGCTGATCCCGCGGGTCCCGGGCCTGTGACCGGTGTATCCGGTACGCCGCCGCTGCGCAGGGTGCGGCGCAGCGGTGAGCGCAAGACGCGCAGAAAGCAGGATCGAGAAGCACAGCATTCAGAGAAAGAAACTGCCAAGGATCCCCGGGGACGTAAAGGACGTTTCCTGGACGAACGCTGCTAGCGATCGTTCTCTGCTGTTGGAGTGTCGGAGAGTAGAGCCCCCTGTTTCTGTACAACATGCTGGATCAACTGTTCCTGAGCCAGCATGTCGTCATCGAAGTCCACACGAATCCAGTAGGGCATGATGGCTGAGTCCAGGCGCTGTTCGCTGCTGACTACGGTTCCGGCAATCGACAAGGTAACCTGTGATGGTTTGAGAATTATGCTCAACTGCAGTCGGGTACCGGGTGCCAGCTCCTGACGTCCCTCAAAGGCTATTCCGCAGCCACTGAGATTGACCATACTGTTGTCGTAAGAGTGCACGCTCGCTTCTTCGTAATCCAGTGACTGGGCGGCAACTACCGAAATTTTACGGTTGAGTAAGCCTAATGTTTGCGCCACCAGTGGGTGGTCGCGCCAAACCGCGTTGATGCTTTTGTTAAGTTCGCGGTCCAACTCAGCCAGTAGCGAGCCGGTGCTTATCTCAAGTCCGCCCGTGTCTTCCGTAGGTTGCTCTCCGGCAGGCGCCTCGGGAATTATTTCATAACGCAGTAAGACCACGTCATTGATTCGGTAGTACTTTCGCCTTTCGACGCTGTCAATATGTGGGTCGCTCATAACTCTATTCTATTCCCAGTATGTCCAGGGCGTCTGGGTTTATCTCACGTATGTTGTCTAGCTCGGTGTTCTCGGCGTCATCAATACCCTGGCGAATAACGATCTCTACGCGGCGGTTGGATGCTCGACCCTCAACTGTGTCATTAAAGGTAAATGGTCGTGTATCAGCAAAACCGACGACCATCATACGATCGTCTTTGAGAAGGCCCTCCCGGAGTAATTCATGGGTTACTGACAGAGCCCGGCTTGATGATAATCCCCAGTTGGACTCGTAGCGGCCTCCACGCAAGGGCGTGCTATCGGTATGCCCTTCGATGGATATGGTGCCGGGAATTTCGACGAGCGCATCGCGAATACGTGCCATCACCGGCACAAAGTCTGTGTTCAGTGTCGCTGAGCCTGATGGAAAGGAGCCCTGCTCGCGAATACGTACGGTGATGGTGCGGCCATCAGACTCGACGTCAACTTTGCCGGTTTGCGTCTCGTCTTCAAGCATGTCTTTGAGTTTTTCGGCGTCTGCTTCTGTTTCCGCCAGTAGCGCAGTGATTTTTTCCTGTAAAAGTTCCTCTGCTTCGGCGTCGTCCAATTCGCCATCACCGACCCTCAATGAAGGGTCCGTTGTCTGGTCAGTAATCTGCTGTATGGTTTCGATGGGTGTGTCGCTGGTCTGGCCTGGACTGAACTCTGTCGCCACGACACTGGTGCCTTTTGGAATGTCTTCTAGCTCAAATTCGTTTTGTACACCGAAGGCCATTTTCATGGAGCCGGCGATTTGCTTGAACTTTTCTACGTCCATCTCGGCAAAGGACAGCAGCAGCACAAAAAAGCACATCAGGAGAGACATTAGATCGGCGAATGTTGCCATCCATGCCGGTGATCCTGCGGGGCCGTCCTCTTCAACCATAAGCGCTACTCCTCACTCCCGCGCTTATCAGGCTCGAGGTAGGCTTTAAGCATAGACTCAATAATCCGGGGGTTTTGCCCTTCCTGAATAGCCAGGACGCCATCGATACACATTGACCTGACGCGTAACTCATCGGCTTTGCGCAGCGTGAGTTTGTCCGCGATGGGCATCGCAATCATGTTCGCAAGCATTGCACCGTAGAGTGTGGTCAGTAGCGCTACTGCCATGGCAGGACCAATAGATTTGGGATCCGACATGTTTGAGAGCATTTGCACAAGACCGATCAGTGTCCCGATCATCCCCATAGCGGGCGCTACGTCGGCGGTGGCGCTGAATACCTTGGCCCCCCAGCTGTGTCGCTCAATGGTCTGCTGCATGTCCTTGCTTAATACTGTGCTGACCACTTCACGGCTGTTGCCATCGATGAGCATTTTGACCCCTTCATCGAGAAAGTCGTTATCGATGTCCTGGTTTTCCAGAGCGAGCATGCCCTCTTTGCGAGCAATGTTAGCCAGCTCAACGATCTTTTCGATGAGTTCTTCGGGGTCTGAGACCTTATTAATAAAGGCGGTGCCGGCAACTTTGAATGCGCCAAAGAACTGACCCATAGAGAATTTGATCATCACCACCATTACCGTGCCGCCTAGCACAATGAGGATCGAAGGGACGTTGATAAATACTATCGCTGAGCCGCCAGTAAGGATGGCTGCCAGGACGATACCAATCGCCCCAACCATACCAAGCAGTGTCGCCAGATCCATTGCAGTCCTCAGTAAAGATCGTTGTAAATGTTGCCGCTAAAGTATACACAGGCTGTCTATAGTTAGCGGCACTGTAGCAGTAATCTGAAGCGCAAATTGATAAAAGTGCGCGTGGTGAATCGAAGCGTACGCTCGCAGTACAGAGGTGGTTTTGGAAGAATTGCAACTGGCATTGACATCAGCCCGTGTTGATCAGCGCAACTTCGGTTTGTGGATCAATAACTGGCAGATTGGTCAGACCTTGAATGCACTGGTAAGCAATCAGCTGCCTACCGGAGAGTTGGTGCTGCGTGTCGGCGGTCAACAAATCACGGCGACGGCAGATATTCCCATTCAGCAGGGTGCACGGCTGAAGCTCGAAGTGACCCAGTTGGATCCGGTTCCGACACTTCGAGTTCTTAACCCAGTGGCCAGCCCCGCGGCGGCAAACGTCGGAGGCACGCTTCAGCTGCTTCCTGGGAACTCCTCGGGTATTGCCAGCTCACCACTTGCCAATGTCGTGCAGGCATTGCAAACGAGCCAGTTAGCGGCGGCGCTGCCGCCTTTGGTCGCGGAGTCGGTGGGGCAACTGCTAAAGCAAGTGAGCCGTCCGGGGCAGCTGTCCCAGGCCGAAGGATTGGCTGCTGCTGTTCGTGAATCCGGGGTCTTTCTCGAAAGTGGCCTGCAGGCCTCGGCAAAAGGACGTCCTGCGGTGCTGGAGGGGGATTTTAAGGCGGGGCTGTTTCGGGCCCTTGCCCGAGTCGAAGCAGCTCTTGCTCGCATAGAGGCCCTGGGGCTGCCTGGGTCAGATGCAGAAGCGTTGCTTGAGATGAAGCGCGAGCTTGAGTCTGGCCTCGGTCGGATCACGCTCCATCAGCTGAACTCGCAGCCCAGCGATGCCCAGGCGCCCAGACACTGGCAATTAGAGATACCGCTGCAGTTGGCCGGTTCTCTGGACAGTCTGCGCATGGAAATTGACAGGGAGCCTGCCGGTGGCGACTCCAACACCCAAAGCAGCCCCGAAGATGATGTGTGGCGAGTGAAACTGCAGCTGGAGCCGAAAGCATTAGGCGCCGTAGAGATATCCATGCAGCTTCAGGGCGATGCGCTCGCCCTGAGGTTTGCGGCAGCGAGCGATGGTGTCAGACATCTGATTGACGCGGGACTGCCCATGCTGGTGCGCGCTTTGGAAAGTCACGGTATTACCCTCACAAGCAGTCCCGCCGCCGAGCTCGTTCCCCAGAAATCCAGGGAAGAAGATGTGCGCTCTGGTGCTACGGTGGACGTGCGAGCATGAGTGACACAGATAAACGTTCGTCCCGGCCGGTGACTCAGTCTGCGGCGCTGTCTTATAGTGGCGAAGGTGCCCCTGTTCTCGTGGCGAAAGGCGAAAACGCCATTGCTGATCGTATTGTTGAGCTTGCTGCCGAAAACGGTGTGCCTATTGTGCAGGATGGGCAGCTTACTGAGCTTCTTTGTCAGATACCCCTGGGTGACGAGGTTCCCCCCGCCCTATATGTCGCGGTTGCGGAAGTTCTGGCCTATGTTTACCGCCTCAATGAGCAATTAGACCGTCGCGTTTAAGCATCTTCAGTAGTATCGCCTCGCGCGCAGTGCTGTTGTATGCTACGTCGCGTTATCTCACCGGTATACAACGACGGCAATGGACAAAGTTAAAGCGCTTGAACAACTGGCTATTCGCCTCTCACACATGGCTGATGGTGTGGACGAGGAGGTCGATGCTCTTCTTGTGTCTATCCGCAAGCAGTTAAAAGACGGCGGTGATACTGGCAAGATCGAGAACCTTTCGGGACGCCTGGCCCGAACCATGATGGCTAACACTGGCGTTAATCCCGACAAAGGTCGGACCGTCGAGGGTGGCTATGACCTGTCCGGCCTGCGCAAACTGATCAAGACCATGCCTGTGCGCGGCGACGAACAGGAGCGCATGGGAACTCTGGTTCAGCAGGTCGCATCGGGTACCACTTCGATGGCGCGTCAAAAGGCCCTTGTTGATTTACTGGGCTCTGCTGCCGAGGCTCTTCGGGAAGTGGCGACACGCGACAAGACCGACAGTGGCGTGCTCGGCTGGCTGGGCAAGAAGTCCGGCGGCGATGGGGCGGATGATCGGTATGTCGCTTTGTTTGTCCAGCTTCTGCAGCGGCTTGTGGAGCATATTGATGTTCTCAATGGCAATGCGATTCGCAGCCATGCGATCAAGGATTCCCTTGAGCAAGCGGTGCATCCAGAGCAAGCACAAAAGCTCCTTGCCGAGGTTACCGACGAAATTGAGACCATCGACGCGCGCATTCGCGCGGAGAGAAACCAAACGACGGACTTTCTCGGCGATCTGCGCGAACGTCTTGATGGCTTTGAGGAGGTACTGAATTTTCTTGCCGATGACGGAGATAGTTCTCTTAAGCGGTCAGAAGAATTACAAAGTAGTGTCGGCGAAGACACTCGAGAAATGGGTGAGGCGGCAAAGTCCGATGATATTGTTAAGGTCCGCAGTGTTATCGCGACTGGCCTGACCAAGCTGACTCAGCGCCTTGCCGAGCATGTTGTGTCCGAGCGCGAACAACACGAACATTCCAAGGCAAAGGTAGCCGAGCTCAATGAGAGACTTGCGCACCTTGAAGACGAAGCAGATATTCTGCGCAGTGAAATTCGCAACAAAAATGATCTGGCGCTAAAAGACGCACTCACCGGTGTCTACAATCGCGCGGGCTACGATGAGCGAACGCATGAACTTTTTGCTCGGTGGCAACGCTCTGGTGCTTCGCTTTCTATCGTGTTTGTCGACTGCAACAAGTTCAAAGAAATCAACGATACCTATGGACACACCGCAGGCGATCTTGTGCTTGTGAAGGTGGCGGATGTATTGCAGATGAGAGCCAGGGCGAGCGATATTGTCTGTCGCTACGGTGGTGATGAGTTTGTCATTTTGCTGCCTGATACCCATGTGCAAGGCGCTGAAGTTTTTGCACGCAGCGTTTGTGATGAGGTGCTTAACGCGGGCTTCAATGACAATGGTAAGCCTCTGGATGTGTCTATCTCCTGTGGAGTCACCGAGTTGGTTGTCGGTGACACACTGGAAAGTGCCGTTGGTCGCGCCGATGAAGCGATGTACCAGGCCAAGAAAATGGACGGTATAAAAGTCTGCGTGGTCAAATAGACACGCAATAGGCCTGTCGCGCCGGGCTTGGGTGTGCATTCCTCCAGCCCCGTGCAAAAAAATGGCCGCTATTCTCGGCAGCTAAGTTACCTCTGCTATAAACACTTGAGCCCACACACACAAATTAAATGTCTGTGACGTCTGGCCTGCTCAGAGTTAATCTATTATAATTTACTAATATACCGCGTAGTGCTTACGCTGGTTCCAGTCTTCGGTCCGTAAGCGTTTGCTTACGGTTGGCCTCTTGGCTTCGTGCCAAGGGGCTTTTTTATAGTTGCTGCCTGTGCAGTCGAGGATGAGCGTCGGACTCGACGCTCATTGGCTCTGACTTTTGATTGTCCGGCTTATGCCGCTAGCGCTCGCAGCATCCATGCTGTCTTCTCATGCACACGCATGCGGTCTGAGACCAGAGCGGCGGAGGACTCATCGTCCGCGCCCTGAGCTTTCAGCAAAACCTCTCTGCAAGTTTTGACGATTTGCTCGTGTCCCTGGGTCAGAATACGAATCATTTCTGAGGCAGGCGGCACGCCATCAACCTCATCAATGTTGGAAAGTTCGGCAAAGGCCTTGTAAGTTCCTGGAGCAACCACATCCAGAGTTCGAATCCGTTCCGCGATCTCATCAACCGCGATTGCAAGTTCGTTATAGTGCTCCTCGAACATTAGATGCAGTTCGCGAAATTGTGGGCCGGTAACGTTCCAGTGAAAGTTATGCGTCTGCAGATACAAAGTGTAGGAGTCTGCCAGCAAAACCTTTAGGCCTCCCGCAATACTCAGTCGATCTGCTTCATTGATACCGATATCTATGCTGCTCATAGCGTTCCCTTTTCTGATGATGGTGCTTTCATTTCATGTCCCTTCAGCTCTTTGATATGGTGGCGTCCTGCTCAATTTCAAGCTAAGGAAGCCAACACTGTGACAAGCCTCAAAAACCCACTCACGCTGCCCTGTGGAGCGGTTGTTCCCAACCGCCTCGTAAAGGCAGCAATGACCGAAGGACTTGCCAGCATCGGTGGAGTGCCTACAAGCGCTCTGGAGCGCCTTTATGGGATTTGGTCTGAAGGTGGGGCGGGGGTACTGATCACCGGCAACGTGGTTGTTGATGCCTATCATCTGGAGCGTCCGGGCAACGTCGTGGTTGATCGAGTTCCGGATGCAGTCATGAAGGATGCGCTGGCAAGCTGGGCCTCTGCCGCCACTGCAGCAGGTAATCATGCATGGGTTCAGATCAGTCATGCCGGACGGCAAACATTAAAAACGGTGAACCCACACCCCAAGGCGCCCTCGGCGGTAAAGTTGGGTTTACCTGGTGGGCAATTTGGAGAGCCTGTGGCGCTCACCAGTGAGGAAATCTCAGAGCTGGTGCAACGCTTTGCGATTGCCGCAAAAGCGATGAAAGACGCAGGCTTTACCGGCGTGCAGATTCACGGTGCTCACGGGTATTTGATCTCACAGTTCTTAAGTCCAAGAACTAATCAGCGCGATGATCGCTATGGCGGCGAGCTTGAGAATCGCGCGCGTTTTCTGCTTGAGATTGTCGATGCCACGCGGGAAGCTGTGGGGCCAGAGTTTCCAGTGGCCGTAAAGTTAAACAGTGCGGATTTTCAAAAAGGCGGATTCGACTTTGATGACAGTCTGCGCGTCGCCAAGTGGCTCGAGGAGCATAGCGTTGATGTTATCGAGATTTCAGGTGGTACTTACGAACAACCCAAGTTGCTGGGTATGGAAGGCTTGGAGCCCGAGGAACAGCAGCACGTTGCCGCGTCCACCTTACGCCGCGAAGCCTATTTTGTGGATTTCGCTCTAGCTATGCAAAAGCAGGTATCTATTCCGCTGATGGTCACCGGTGGTTTTCGATCCCGAGCTGCAATGGAGCAGGCTCTGGAGGAAGGCGGAGCATCGCTCATAGGCTTGGGGCGTCCGCTGTGTGTACAGACAGATGGACCGGCGCGGTTGCTTGCTGGGGCTGAGTCATTGCCCCGCTATGAAAATGAACTGGCGTTGTTGCCATCCTGGCTTGGCTTTCTTAAGGGTATAAGCCTTATCCGCACCCTGAGTACTTTCGCAACCACGTACTGGTTTTATGCGCAGTTGGACTCGCTGGGACAACGCGGTGAAGTTATAGCTGACCTGTCAGTGTTTAAGGCTGCAATACAGGTTACCAAGCAGCAGTCCTCGTTTCTCAAAGCGAGGGAGAAGCAAGGCTAGTCACCATACGATTCAGCTGAGGTGTTGCCGTCAGGGCGGTATCTAGCTAATCAATGAGTTCCAGGTCCATCCATACCAAGCGATGATCAGAGGATGATCCGCGTTTGTTGACCAGACGCCGGAGAGGGTCGTCGGGAGCAGGCCAGAACACCCCCGCATCGATCACTCTCCATCCCGCCTTACTGGGTATGACGTAGTCAGCGCGCATACCCCAGCTTGCTGTATGGGTGGGGCCAAAGGTACTGTCGGCGCGGTTCGCTCTGCCTCCGTCGCTGCTGGGCAGTAGACCCCGGCGAACTTTCGCGTGACCCAATAGTGCTGTGATTCCTTCGCGCCGCGCATCGCCTTCTTCCATGGAGGCATTCAGATCGCCGACTACCACAAAGCGATTGTCTTGCAGTCCACCTGATCCGCCCTTGTCATCATAGATGTAGGCCGCTTGGTCCCCTCCCTCTATGTAGTCTGTCCAAAAGCGGATTTCATCGTGATTTCGCCTGCCGTTACGATCTTCGGGGCCATCAAATACCGGTGGCGTTGGATGACTGGCCAGTACGTGTAGAGACTTTCCATTGATGCGCACGGGAATGTCCCAATGGGATTTGGAGGATAGTCGCAGCTGCTCCTGAATCTCGTTGCTGTACCATAGCTCGCCATCCGCGCCCCGCATATCCGCCATGAGATTGCCGGGCATGTCTTTCCATTTGAACAGCTGAAAGCTGCGAATTGCTTCAAAGTCGATGGGGTAACGACTGAAAAGAAGCATGCCGTATTGCCCCGGGTACAGACCAAAGCCAAATGCGTCGTTGCCTGTGCCTGAGGCCTTACCGTCACGGTCCAGGTCCATACCTGAATCAACGCCGGTGTTAACGGGACCCTGGTAGAAATAGGGGTAGTCGATAGCTGTCGTTCCGGCTCGAGACTGTTGGAGGTAGCGTTCCAGGAAAGGCTTTACTCCCCGGGCTGGATCCGCGTGGTAGTCAAACTCATTGAGCAGCAATATATCGGGCCGCACGCGCTGGATGATCTCGGCGATATTACTGATCTGGGGGTGATCGCTATTGCTAAGCGCGGCCGGTAGCTCATGGCCACTGGGGGTGACACCTTTGCCCACGTAATTGCCGCCTTCCATGCTTACGTTAAAAGTCGCTACGCGAATCACACGCCCCTCGCTATGCGCTCCCACAGGCATTAGCAGCGCAACAAATACAAGGGTAATGCAAAGGCGGGACATTTGGGCTCCATCATGAATGGCGGGGCTGCTTCCTCAAAAATACGGCGGTCACGTTAGCACGCCCTTGTAAATTTCACCCGTGGTTTTCTCAGCGTGGGTCGCGGTGTTCGCGTAGAATAGCGGGCAAAATTATCTCACGCGCCTAGTGGTTTCTCGGAGTCGAAGTTCCATGAGTGTCGATATTAATGCAGCAAAGAAATTCCTGTCTCGCGACTTTATGGACTTTTGTATCAGGCTGGGCCTGATCGTAGTCGTTGTAGTCGCCTGTGAGCGTATATTCGCTCCGTTCCTGCCGATCATGCTTTGGGGCGTTATTTTGGCTGTTTCTCTTTATCCGTTGTTTTTATCGCTGTGTCGGCGCACAGGCTTTAGCCCCGGCCATACAGCGACGCTAATGGTGGTATTGGGCATATTGCTACTGGGTGTGCCTACGGTCATGTTGGGCAGTTCTTTCGCAACCCACATTTTTGATGTCGTGGGTAATTTTGATGTCAGTGCGGCCACGGTCAGCGCTCCGGACGCTTCGGTGAAGGACTGGCCTGTCGTTGGAGAAAGAGTCTTTGACGCCTGGTCTTTTGCGCATACGGACTTGCCAGGCTTTGTTGAAAGTCTGCAGCCCCAGTTAGGTAATTTTAGTAAGAGCGCGTTAAAGGCAGCGGCGAGCACTGCGGGTACTTTGTTGTTTTTCTTCGGGGCACTCATTATTGCGGGGGTCATGATGGCCTATGGCGAGTCCGGGACTGCAGCTATGGGGCGTATTTTTAGGCGAATGGTTGGCGAGCAAAAAGGCTCCGTCATGCACACGATTACCACTCTGACCGTGCGATCCGTGGCAACCGGTGTAGTGGGTGTTGCGTTTATTCAGGCACTGTTACTGGGTGTTGGATTTATGATGGCAGGTATTCCTGCGGCTGGACTACTGGCGCTTGTGGTACTGGTGATCGGTATTCTTCAGCTTCCGGCGCTGTTAGTGTCGCTTCCCGCGATTGCTTTCGTATGGGGTATGGGTGATGGCGGCACTGTGGTTAACGTCGCGCTCACTGTGTACTTTGTGGTTGCCGGAATTGCCGATAACGTTCTAAAACCGATGCTCTTGGGTCGTGGTGTGAGCGTTCCCATGCCTGTTGTGCTTTTGGGCGCCTTGGGAGGAATGATGGGAGCCGGGATTGTGGGGCTCTTTGTTGGGGCGGTAATACTGAGTGTGGGCTACGAGTTGTTTATGGGCTGGGTGGATGAGGATGCTCTTACGGCGGCAATGTCAGAAGGTGATGCAGCAGGCACCTCTCAAGGCGCAGCGGACTGATTGAATCCCTGTGAAGCTTTTCTCCTACCTGCGCCTTGGCTTTATGGGGCTGACCGGTGCGGCGCTTATGGGCTGCACAACACTGGGGCCGGATTATCAGGAACCCGAGCCTACTTGGCTTGCCGAATGGCAACCCGAACTATATGGACAGCGTGGTAGCGCCGGCGAAGGTTCTAATGCGGATTTGTCCGACTGGTGGTTTCGCTTTGATGATCCGGCGCTTAACACACTGATTCAGCAGGTTCTTGAACAAAACCTCAATTTGCAGGTGGCGGGACTCAGTGTGCTTGAAGCCAGGGCACGTCTTGGTGGTGTCGAGGCTCTGCGTTTTCCTCAGTCCCAACAGCTGGGGGCTTCTGCCGCTTACATTCGTCAGCGCCGCAGTGATGGCTTATTGCCCGCCAGCGAAGACAGTTTTGGCAGCTATGACACGGGGCTGTCAGTGGGCTGGGAGCTTGATTTCTGGGGTCGCTTTGCCCGGGGTATCGAGTCTGCGGATGCCGCCTTCATGGCGTCCATAGCGAATCAACGTGACCTGCAGGTGCTGTTGGTCGCGCAGACTGCCGATATTTATTACGCCTATAGAACTACCCAGTTGCGCATTGAAATCGCCAGAAAAAACGCAGCTATACAAAAGCGCAGTTTCGAAATTACGCAGCAGCTTTTCGACAGTGGTCAGGAGTCAGAGCTCGATTTACAGCAGGCCCGCACCCAATATCTTGCCACCCTTGCAACCATTCCCGATTTAGAGCGCAGCCGCGTTCAATTGCGTAATGCGCTGGCGGTGTTGCTGGCACGACCACCTGCGCCCATTAGCGAATTGCAAGCCGAGGTCAAAGCATTACCAGCAATGGAACCCCTGGCGCTGACAGGCATTCCCGCAAAGCTGGTACTTCGCAGGCCCGATGTGCGCGCTAGTGCCTGGCAGGCGGGAGCTCAGTCAGCGCAGATCGGCGTGGCGAAGGCCGACCTTTATCCGGCGCTATCCTTGTTTGGAAGCTTTGGCTGGAGCGGTGACAGCTTGGGTGTTACCCGCGACGGTCTGACCTTTGCAGCAGGTCCCGCTATAAGCTGGAATATTTTTGATTACGGGCGCATTCGCTCAAATGTTCGAGTGCAGGACGCACGCCTTCAACAGGCTCTCGCGGCCTTTGATGGCACTGTATTACAGGCGGCAAGAGAAATTGATGATGCTGCCGTTGCGGTGATTAAAACTGCAGAGGCCGGGGCAGTGCTTAGTGAATCTCGTTCCGCGGCCGAGCGAGCTCTGGAGCTTGCTAACCGTCGATATCGGGAGGGCTACGCTGATTTTCAGCGCGTGCTGGATGCTCAGCGATCCTTGTTTTCCCAGGCAGAGAAAGAGCTGGTAAACGAGGGGGCACATATCTCAGCGGTGATCATGCTGTACAAGGCCCTCGGTGGCGGTTGGCAGTCCCAGTCTTTGGAGGACATGATTCCCCCGAACGTGCGCGAGACCATGCGCGGCAGGGTTAACTGGGGAGAGCAGCTAGAGGCAGAGGTGCCGGTGGTGCTCGATGACGCTCAAACAGGAGAAAGTTCGCAATGAGTAATACACAGGCAGAGGCGAACGTTGAGGCGACCCCGGCAATCAATCGTACCACCTGGGTTTTACTGGCGGTGATTGTAAGTAGTTTGGCTTGGTACCTGTTGTCTGATCGTTATGCACCCTATACGAGCCAGGCCCGAGTTCAGGGTTATGTGATTGGTGTGGCCCCAGAAGTGGCCGGCACGGTAACGAAGGTCCTTGTCAGTAATAACCAGGAAGTGGAAGAGGGCGATGCGCTGTTTGAAATTGATCCCTCGCAGTATCAGATAGCCTTGTCTCGCGCCGAGTCCGATCTGGTGAATGCCCGCAGTCAGGTAGAAGCAGGTAATGCCACGGTAGCCAGTGCTCGGGCAAATCTGACCGCAGCAAAGGCCAATGAGTTGCGCGCGAGCCAGGACTACGCGCGACTGAAGCGGCTTCGAGAAACAGATCCAGGTACTCTCTCTTTGCGACGCCTGGAGTCTTCGAAAGCCTCGTTGGATCAGGCCAGAGCCAAGGTTGTGGCGGCGGAATCCGATATTCAACGGGCTATCGAGCAAAAAGGCGGGGATGACGAAGGTAGTAACGCGATATTACTGTCCGCCCAGTCCGCGGTCGAGAAGGCGCGCCTGGATCTTGCCAATACGGTGGTCAAAGCTTCCTCTCGAGGACTGATTACTGACCTGCGAGCTGATGTAGGTCAGTATGCGGGGACCGGTAAGCCTGTCATGACGCTGATCGCCATTCATGATCTTTGGATTGATGCAGCATTTACCGAAAATAATCTCGGACATATGCATCCCGGTAGTAAGGCTGAGATCGTGTTTGACGCGTTACCGGGCGCGGTTTTTCCTGGCAAGGTTCGCAATGTGGGATTGGGTGTTAGTGCGGGGCAAGCCCCAGCGCCGGGCACTTTGCCAACAGTGAGCAATAGTCGTGACTGGCTTCGTCAGGCCCAGCGCTTCCCTGTGGAGGTGGGTTTTGAAATGACGGATAACACGATGCTGAGTCAGTTGAGGATCGGCGGTCAGGCCTCGGTGATTGTCTATAGTGACGGATCGACGGTGCTGCGTTTGCTCGGTCAGGCGTACATTCGACTCATGAGCTGGTTTTCTTACGCTTATTAACGGCTATTTACAGCCAAGCGTGAGCCTGCAGCCCATCGTGAGTCCGTCATTACCAAGAGCATGCCCGGAGTGAGCGTCGCCGAAAGTCGTGCCCTGCGCTTTGCATTTGCCACCGCCCTTGCCCTGGCGATGGCGTACGGCCTGAGTTTTCCGCTGCCTTTTTTGGCGCCGTTGTTCGTGGTGTTTCTGAGCGCCATGCCTGGCCCACCCATGGGCCCTAAAGGGCTTTTTGCCCTGCTGGTCGTCATGAGCTTATCACTCACCGTTGGCGTGCTGCTAATACCCTTGATTCGATACTACCCCGTCAGTGCTGTGTTGATTGTTGCTGTGGGTCTGTATTTCTCCATGTATCTGACGCTGATCCATGGCAAACGACTACTGGGTACATTTCTGACCATTGGCTTTACCCTGATTTCGGTTGCAGGGAGTGTGGATTATCTTCTTGCGACCACGGTCATCAAGTCGCTCGCTCTCGGTATTTCAGCGGCGGTGCTTTGTCAGTGGTTGGTGTATCCGTTTTTTCCTGAAAACGCGTCTGCAGCTCCCGCCGCCGAAGCACCCGAGGGAGAAGTACTGTCAAACTGGCTTGCGGTCCGAGCGATGCTCATCGTGATGCCGGCTTATCTACTGGCGCTAACGAATCCCTCGCAGTACCTCATGACAATCATGAAGTCTGTCTCTCTTGGTCAGCAGACCTCGGCCATGGATGCGCGCCACGCGGGCCGAGAGCTCATTGGATCGACCTTTGTGGGCGGCATTATGGCGATTACTTTTTGGGTCCTGCTGACCATAGCGCCTAATTTATGGATGTTTTCTTTGTGGATGCTGCTCTTCGCCCTATACACCGCGGCCAAGTTGTACGGATTCCTGAAGACCCGCGTGGCGCCCTCATTCTGGATTAACGCGCTGGTGACGATGCTCATTCTTTTGGGTCCTGCGGTAGAAGACAGTGCGAACGGTAAAGACGCTTTAACAGCTTTCATTCAGCGCTTTGCTACGTTTATTGCAGTAACGCTCTATGCCTGGGGTGCTTTGGCCTTTTTGGAGAATTGGCGCAACCGGCGCCTTGCCAAGACCCGAGAGGCAATCGATACCCGATCTTAGCGACAGGTTTATGCTTCAGCTTGATGGATCGCTATAGAGCGCTAGCCTGGAGATGGCGACACCTGCGGTGCCCGGTTCGCCGATAGCGATCAAGCCAACACGCCGCAGCCGGCTGCGGTCCAGTGGTTTATCGATTCGGTGTGGAGTAAATGTTTCGAAGGACAGATAGTGGGTTGTCCACTCACCGCAGGAGTCGATATGGCTCCGATAGCTCTGCCATGGTCGCTGTGTGTCGGCAGTACGCAGATTGAGTGCATAGCTCCCACCGTCCCCACAAACACAGACGGCGATGCCGCTCGCAGCGCCGGCGTCCAAAGGTTTTCCCCCTACATCCAGATCCAGCGCGACCTGAATAAATCCGCCGTTATTTTCAAGGCTGACAATGCCGCTCAGTTGCAGCGCCGAGCGACCGTTCACTAGACCATGACCGGCTGCCCCTTCAGAGACACCACCCATAACCCTATCGCTAAAATACTGCCATTGCCCCCCATTGCTGGCGCGCTGTACGTCGCCAAAGTCATCTATGAGAAGTGTTTCTTTTGCATGCACCGGCATAACTGTTTCGCTCTTCTTATTGTCTCTTGTCTGCACTGTGTATACGCTCGCTAATGCGCTGTGGCTCAGCCTATGGGGCTGCAGCAGCCTGATTAGCCATCTATATAAAAATCACGGTAAAGGACTCGTTTTATGCATCAGCCTCTTTCCATGCCTGGCAAGGTCGCTCTTGGCGCGACAACACTATTTGGACTTTTGTATTTAATTTTTGGGATCGCGTGGCTTGCAGCACCTGCAAAAATTGCTGCTGCTCTGGGTGCTTCCTTATTGGAGGGAGCAGGACTGGCTACTCAGCTTGGTGATAGCGCCGCGTTCTTTTTATGCGCTGGTGGCTTCATGCTTTACGGCGTGTTCAGGCGGCAGTCAAATTACCTCATGGCAGGGGCATTGTTGATTGGCCTTGTAGCGCCTGCTCGGGTTGTCGCGTGGCAGTTTCACGGTGCCGCCCTGACCATGGAGCCCATTGTTATCGAAGTCCTGACCTTCATCGTCGTCTTCTTGGCAGCTCGATCTGTGCGTAGCGACTAGGACACCACGCCAGACGATGAACTATTTGGCGCATGCGCTGCTGGCTGAGCCCTACGCCCACAGCCTGATCGGAAACATCGCGGGAGACCTTGTTAAAGGTCCTTTGAGTAAGCACGACCTGCATCCTCGGGTCGCTGATGGTGTGCGTCGTCATCGCCGGGTCGATTCCTTGACGGACAGTCATAGTGCCTATCTTGTGCTGAAGGCAAGGTTTCCCCAGGGGCATCGACGTTACGCGGGTCTGGTTTTGGATGTGCTCTTTGACCATTACCTTGTGCGACACTGGCAGCGGTACAGCGATTGGAGTCGAGACGCTTTTTTGGACGGCACCTATAGAGTTTTGCGCGACAATCCGCTGCTACTCCCCGAGGCTCTGGCGGCAGTATCGCCGCGTTGGGTCGATGCGGACTGGCTTCGTGTCTATGAAACTCGAGAAGGCGTTGCGGCGGTGTTGGAACGTCTTTCGCGGCGGTTATCGCGTCCCGTGGATCTTGTCGCTCTGCTGAAGGTCGTCGATGAGAGCGATACCGATTTTGAACAAGGTTTTCTCGCGGTATTTGGCGACGTGCAACGCGCTATCGGTCTTCAATGAGGAGCAAGCTATGACACTCACTGCCGAACTGAGTCTCTATCCGCTGGATGAAGACTATATTCCAGTTATCCAATCGTTCATTGATGGCCTCAATAAGCGCGCGGACTTGCAGGTTGTTACAAACGCTATGAGCACCCAGATCCAGGGCGAACATGAAGCCGTGATGAGCGCCGTAAGCGATACGCTGCTAGCGAGCTATGAGCAGCATGGATCCCGACAGGTTCTGGTGTGTAAGTTTATTCCCATGGCCTTGGACATCGGCTAAAAGCAAGCCTGGGGACGCCTAGCGCACCACTTCGACGATCCATTCCCGGCTTAGGCTCAGCAGTCGCTCATGACTGGAGGTTTTCTGTGGAGAGTTCTCCCGAGGGGTAAGCACATTAAAAACATGCCCAGCGCCGGCAAGCAGCACCAGTTGACTCATGGGATGGTTTGATTGGCTGATCAGATCCATGCTTTGCTGGTAGGGCACGGTGCGATCGGCTGCGCCGGCGATGGCAAGAATGGGCTTCTTAAAATCGCGCATTTCACTGAGTGTCTGCTGGGCTTCGATCTCCTGAAACCATTGCAGACTGAACGCCAAGGGCTCGGGTAACCATTCAAAGCTTACCTGGGCATACCCGGCACTCACGGCTTGTTGGTAATAGTCATCGAAAAAGTCTGCAAAGCTCCCCGCGCCGTCCGTAGCCACCGATGACCACGTGGCAAGAGCCAGTAGACCCGGTTCTTGTAATGCGAGGCGTTGCGCTACCAATCCTCCCTGACTGAAACCCAGAGCGATAATTTTATGGCTATGAAGCATTGGATGTTCCACGAGATAGTCGAAGCTTGCCTGAGCGTCCCGCGTCGCACCGCTGAGACTGTAACGGCCGTGGTCCACCGGGCTGTCGCCGGCACCGGCGAAATCGATACGCAACGAAGCGATGCCGGCATCCGCCAGTACCTTTGCGAGGTGCTGGTAAAGATTGCCCACTTCGTTTTTCTGCGAGGCTGTACCGTGCAATAGCAGGACCGCAGGGACAAGGTCTTGAGTGCTTGATGGAAGAGCGAGGATGCCGGGTATGGAATACATCCCGTTCGATATAGAGACGTTTTGCTCTTCGCTGACTGCGGGCAAGGCAGTTAAAGCCGAGAGCGAGACAATGAGTCCCAATATCCATGATTGGCGCATCTTTGTTCTCCGGTTGGGCATTCGTACACTATAGCCCGCGACGCTGCGAAGCAAAGTTCCTCGCGTACAATGCCGCGCATGAGTGATCGATATCTTCATGTAAAGCGGGGTGTTTTTGAGACCATCCCCTTATTCATTCCCGCCATACCTTTTGCCCTGGTATTTGGTGTGGTGGTCGGTGAGTCGGGTCTTGCACCCTGGCTTGGATGGAGCAGTTCCCCGCTGATGTTTGGTGGCGCGGCACAGATAACTATCGTGAGCTTACTCGGCGAAGGTGCGTCCATTGCGGCGGCAGTCACCGCAGCCTTGATTGTAGGCGCACGACATTTGCTGTACTCCGTCAGTATCGCACCGCGTTTTAAGGGGCAGCCCAGGTGGTTTCGCTGGCTGGGACCTTATGTGCTGATTGACCAGGTTTTCGCCTTGGTCACGCTTCGTCAGGAAGAAGATCCCGCAGCGTTTCGCGCATACTTTTTAAGCGCCGGTTTTACCTTCTGGGGGCTGTGGATGGTTTTCACTGCCGCAGGCTTGTTTGTTGGGCCGTTGATCCCCGTGGAATGGAATATCGCCTTTGCAGCACCGGTTCTGTTTACCGCGCTATTGGTGATGGCAATTGATCGCTGGGAGAAAGTTGCAGTGGCCCTGCTATCGGGTGCATTCACCGTGATGCTCAGCGATTTGCCCAATCGTTCGGGACTGCTGGTGGGGGCGGTAATCGGCATTTTGCTGGGCTTGCTACTGGAAAGCAGGCGTAAGCGCTCATGAGTCAGTTTCTCGCGATTGTACTGGCAGGTATTGGCACCTATCTGAGTCGTGCGATCTTTATTATTGCGCTCGCCGATCGACAGTTTCCCCCACTGGCTCTGCGTGCCTTGGAGTACGTTGGCCCGGCGGTTATGGGCGCGCTCATTGTGTCGATGCTGACCACCGCCGAGGGTCAGGTACTCATCGGACTCCCCGAGGTTGCGGGGCTGACTTGTGCCGCACTGGTAGCCTGGAAAACACGCAACCACATCTATACTTTGCTTACGGGTATGGCGGTCTTCTGGGGTGTTGCTGCGCTATTGGTCTAGTGAGGGATTGGGCACAGTCCTAGCGGCTAAGAACCGTCAATACTTCGATTTGTGGAGTCTGTGGAAACAGGTCCAGCGGCTGAACCTCCTGCAACTGAAATTTGTGCTGCATAGCTGTCTGAAGGTCCCGGCTAAGCGTCGCAAGATTACATGAGATGTAAATAATGGTGCGTAGTTGGGGCGCCAGTGTCAGATAATCGCCTATGTTTTTTAGGCCTTCCCGGGGAGGGTCCAAAAGTAACAGTTTCGCGGTGGATAGCTGTGCTTCAATATCAGACGCGCTGCCGTCTCTTTCAAGGTTACTGCAAATCCCGGTGACTCCCGGAAGCAATCGCGCCTGCAGTCCGTCGATGGCTTGGCGGAAGCTGTCCACTGCACAGACAGATTCGCAGCCTGCATCGACTAGAACCTCGGTAAAGTTTCCGGACCCCGCAAAAAGCTCTACCACCGGCGACCTCGCCGACATGTTGTGAAGCTGGCTGAGCAACCATTCCCGCATGCGCTGATTTTGCGCGCTGTTGCCTTGGCGAAAAGGCCGACGATCATTCACCGCCACCTGGGATGCATTAATATCGTCGTCAATATCCAGCGTTGTCCAATGCTTTCCACGCCCCGGCTTCCAGGATGGGTTGGGAAGCTGCGCACGTAAGTCGGCCAGGGTTTTTCGGTTTTTGGTGTTGAGCACCAGGCAATCGCTGATCTGTGCAATGTCTCGGGAGTTTCCTGCGACATAACCCAAGCGTTTACCATCTGATTTTAATTGCGCGCGGTTGCGATAACCCAGTTCTTCCGGGGACGCCCAAACGGGTGATATCGCCAAGGCGGTATTCAAGGGCTGGAGCATGCGAAGCAGTTGCTGTTGTTTGCTTTGCAGTTGCTCCTGGTAATCCATAAACAACCAGGGGCAACCTCCGCAGCTATCGTTGCTAAAACCATGGTGAGGGCAAGGCGGCGTTCGGCGTTGCGCAGATTCTTCGCTAAGCGAAATTACCCTGGCAAAGCCCATACGCCCCTTGAGGCTGGTGACTTCAAACAGTCCTCGCTCGTCCCGCCAAACTCCCGGCACAAAAAAGACGCGACCATCAGGATGTGCGACTACACCTTGGCCGTCGCTACTGAGGTCGCGTACTTCGCCTTCGAAGCGATGACCGGGCCGGAGCCCGGTATCGTGCTTCTTCGGCCCCTTGGGTCCCTTTGTTCCCTTGGGGCTTGCGCGTAACGATTTTTTGAACAATGGCATTCTCCCTCTTTTGCAAAGTTACCACGCGAGCAAATTGCTGACAGCGCAGGACTCAGACAGCGGCTGGCGTTTGTTGTCCCGCGCCTTTCTTTAGGAGTGGTAAAACCTGACTTTCGCGCCGGATACGCACGCCCAGTCCTATGATCACAGCCAGCAAGATCGGGGCAAAAGCGATCGCTAGACCCAGCAAGGTGACCTTTATACCCTGAGTATCCAAGGACCAACCCAATAAGGGGCCGGTGACGATAAACAAGCTACGAACTGCCAAGCTCACAAGCGAATTAACGGTGGCGCGAAAGTCTCCGGGGATTCGTCGATTCAAGGCATCATAAAAGAGTGTCAGGCTCATGCCGCGACTCAGCTGGATAGAAAACCCAAACATGACCCCGACCCAGCCGCCCGCATAGGCCATACCCAGAAGACCGACAAGTGGCAGAATTGCCGTCAGGATCAACAGGCATCGCCATCCCAGCTTGCTCTCGATGTAGCTGGCGTAACGTGCACCCAGGCTAACCGTCAGGGCAAACAAGGCCCAGATGTAACCAAAGTGTTCCACCGCGATGCCCTGCATTTCCCAGTACTTTTGGTAAATCCAGAACGCGTACATGGCCATAAGCCCAAAGGCAGCGATTGCAAATGCGGTCCACAGCACCACAGGCTTACCCCGCAGCAGTAACTCCAGAATTGCTGCAGTATTCGCGCTGTGGCTTTGCGTGAGCCTTGGGCGCGGGGATTCTATGAGTAAAAATCCCAGAAGCAACGGTATGAATCCGCTGATCGCCTGCGCCGCGATTAATACGCTCATATCTCCAAGAAGCAGCAATAGCGCAGCGCCTAGACCGGCTAGTCCGGAAGCGGCCGCCTCGATGGAGATCAAGCGACTCAGTGCCTTGCTCGCGCTGGGTCCCGCATCTTCAGAATCTTCCAGCTGTTTCTGTGAATCGTACAGCAGCGCGAGGTCTGCGCCGGAGATCAGGCTGACGCCTATTCCCAGCAGCACCTCATAGACAAGAAAGTCGCCAAAGCCATCAGCGAAGACCAGCCACAGAAATCCACAGCCATTGATGCCGGAGCCAATAATGATGGCGCGCCGGCGACCCCAGATGTCTGCGATATAGCCCGAGGGAACCTCGAAACAGGCGATCGTCAGTGCGTAGAGCGCTTGTGTCTGCAGGATCTGCGTCATGGACAAGCCATGCGCCTGCACCAGCGGTACGAAGATAGGCACGATCAGCACGAAGCTATGAAAGAAGCCCATGAGATAGATGACGTTTGCGTTGACTCTTAATGACCGTTGCACGGTGTTTACCCTGTTTACCACCGGGAACCCGGGCGGGGAGAGTCTTGTTTCGGGTCTTAAACGAAAAAGGCCTCCGAGCCCTGAGTTCTCGGAGGCCTTTTTAAAAAACTGCGTTTAATTACGCGTTTAGCTTCCTCGAACCACTTTTTGCGTGGCGCATGTCCTTGCCCACGGTCTTCTGCGTTTGGCGCAGAACCACAGGTACCGCCCCCAAGGACGGGGTGTGCGTACAGCAAGTGTGTGAATGAAGCGTATTCATTGGTCCACAGATCCGGACGTGTTTTGACAGGCGCGCATCATGCTCCACCTTGTCGCTACAGCGCAATCATTAAAGGTCTGCATGTGACTTTTTCACCACGATCCGAGGCAACACAAGTAACGTGACGTGGTTCCTTGGCAGGCAGTCTGAAGGCCAACCAGAGAGTGGGTCAGGCCTGCGATCCGGGGCGGACCGAGGCCTGACGGCAGGGGATTAAAAGGAGTAGGAGCCGGTCACCCCGTAGGTTCGGGGCGGCAGCATGGAGCCGACGCGCAGAGAGTTATACAGTGGGGCCGTGATGATATTGTTAGAAATAACCTCTTCATCACTCAAGTTGCGACCCCAGAGGCTCAGCATCCAGCGACCCTCGGGACCAAAGCTGTAATCGGCATTGGCATTGATAAGTCCGTAGCCCTCCTGGAAAGCGTCGCTTCGGTTCCATTCGGTAAAGTACACATCATCCTGATAGTAGCCCTCGCCGCGGACTCGCAGATTGCCGTCGCCCAGTGCTGTTTGATAGGTGAAGCCGAGTTTGAAGGTGTACTCCGGCGCGTTGGGTAGCGTGTTGCCACTTAGGTCCGTTGGGGTGAAGCCATTGGCATAGTCACCGTTGATGAACTCCTTGTATTCAGCGCTGAGATAGGTCGCAAACAAATCCACAGTGAGTGAGTCGGTCATAGCGTAGGTCAGCTCAAGCTCTGCACCGTAGTTTTCGGCCTCTGCAGCATTGATGGTGCTGACGGTACTGGTTTCATCGACAAATGAGATTTGTACGTTCTGATAATCGTAGAAGAAGGCGGCGAGAGAGTAATTCAGCCGGCCGTCGCTGCTGCTGCCTTTGTACCCCAGCTCAAAGGCATCCACTGTCTCGGGATCCAAAGGGGGGCTCAAGCTACCGGTGTTGATGACGCCAGACTTAAACGCCTGGTTATAGGTGGCGTACATAAGAGTATTATCGTTGGGCCGGTACTCCAGCGTGACTCTCGGCGTTATGTCATCCCAGTCAGCTTTTGCATCCGTAGGTATGTTAAATCCCGCGGCGTCAAAGATGAATGCGCCGGTTCCTTCCCGCTCTTCGTAGTTGTAGCGTGCACCGGCAATCACTGTGAATTGCTCGCCCAGGGGGACGGTGACCTCTACAAATGCGGCGTAGGCGGTGATATCAACATCGCCGTCCTGTAGGTATTTGCCACTGTTTAAGAAGTCACCGATGGGTGTTCCACAGGTGGCTGGAGCCGCAAAAAAGCAAAAGTTGGTCAGGGGAACAAACACTTCACCAAAGAGTTCTTCTTCGAAATACATGGCCCCGGCAAGAATGCTGTAATTGTCGCGCTCTACATTCAGTGTGAATTCCTGCCCGAAGGAGTCACTCTCTTCTGTGTAGTTGTTTTGGCCAAACAGATCGACTTCGGTGGAGTCCAGGTCGTCGCGAAGAAAGCGATCCATATTCTGCGCTGAGGTGGTAGAGCGAAGTGATACATTCTCGGACAACTCAAAGTTCAGGATCATGTTCGCCATGTAGCCTTCACGGGTATTGATAGCTTCCTGATCTGAGTAGATGTCATATAGAGAACCACCGACATCAAATACGGTGCTTCCGCCCAGGGCTGTTACCGCCGGTGGTAAGCCTCCTGCTGTGCCCGCCGAGGGTCCAAAGTAGTGGAACGCGTAGTTGTTATCGTCTTCTTCGTAGTACTGATAAGACAGCGTCGCATCCCAGTTGGCGTCGGGGTTGTAGCTTAAGGTTGCGCGGTAAGCGTCGGCATTGCGATCGTCGACCTCGTTGCCGGTAAAGAGGTTACTGCCGTAGCCATCGCGACGCTCGATCTTGGTCGCCAGACGTAAAGCCAGCGCATCGGTAATAGGCAGATCTACAGCACCCTCAAGGGTTCCCATGCTGTAATTGCCGGCTGTCAGATTGATGTAACCGCCTAACTCATCGCCCGGTTTAGCGGTGACCACATTGATGGCTCCGGCGGTAGCGCCTCGTCCGTAGAGTGTGCCCTGAGGTCCTCTAAGAACTTCTACCTGCTCCAAATCGAACATTCCCACCAATTGAGCGGCGGGGCGCGGAATGATGGCGCCATCTTGAAGTATTGACACCGCGCCTTCTCCGCCAATATCAATGCTGGTCATGCCTATGCCGCGCATAAACACTCGGGCAAAGCCGAATTGATCGCCGATGGACATGTTGGGTATCTCGGTATACATGTCGCGAACAGTTTGTACACCGCCGGGACCGATAGCATCGGCTCCGATGACGTTAGCCGCAACAGACAGATCCGATAGGCTGGCATCTCGCTTAGTAGCTGTTACTACGACCTCTTCGAGAGCATTTTGCGCTGTGGCCAGACCCGGTGTGAGTACTGCGGCTGCGACAGCCGCTGCCAATATCTTTGATGGTATTCCTTGCATGATGTTTCCCTGCCCTGTTATTAAATTATGTTTTTGCATGGGTGATTTCTGCAGTTGTGGAGTCTTGTTTTAGCTACTCAGCGCCTCCCGTTTTACTTTGATCCCGGCTTTCTCTCTATCCCAGGTATCAATTGTGATGGCCTGTTTGCGAAGAATGTGCTTCAGGACCTTCGCCGACGGTGTCTTTGGTAGTTCGTCCATGATTCGGATATATCTTGGAACCATAAAGTAGGCCATGCGCTCAATGAGAAACTGCGTTAAGTCAGCAGGATCAATGCTTCGTCCCTCGACCGGGGCAACGCAGATCATGACATCGTCTTCGCTAAGCTCACTGGGCACCCCATAGGCGGCTGCCTCGCGCACTTGGGGATAGGCAACGACCTCTGCTTCGACTTCGAAAGAGGAGATGTTTTCTCCCCGGCGCCGGATAGCGTCTTTACGACGGTCCACAAAGTAGTAATAGCCCTCTTCATCCAGTCGGAAACAATCGCCGGTATGAAACCAGCCATTGCGCCAGGCCTCGGCGGTGGCTTTTGGATTCTTGTAGTAACCGGAGTTCATGCCCCAGGGTCGATCCGTGCGAACGAGCATTTCTCCAATTTCGCCCAAGGGTACTTCGCAGTCGTTTTCGTCCACGAGGCGTACATCAACGCCAGCTCGTTTTTTGCCACAGGTTCCGCGACTCGTGGGGTTGGGGTCAGAAACAATGGGTGATGAAATTTCGGTCATGTTGAAGATGGTGTAAATGTCTATGCCAAACCGGGTGTGCAGATCGCCCGCAGCCTCGGTCATCGGTACCATGAACGCGAGTCTTAAGCTGTGGTCCCGGTCGTCCGGTGACGGCTGTTGCTTGAGCAAAAACGTTGCCATAACGCCCAGCAGGAAGGCGGCGCTGGTTTTGGTTTCGCGTACAAATGGCCAAAAGCGTTCGGTATCAAAGTTTTCCATTACCGCTATGGAGCCTCCACGAGCGAGCATGACCGAGATGATGCCCATGCCCCCGATATGGAACAGAGGCATATTGATAAGGAAGCGATCCTCGCCGGTAACGAAGTGCCAGGTCTCTGGTCCCGCATTGGTAAACAGGTGCAGGTACGAAGACAAAACGCCTTTGGAAGGTCCTGTGGTACCCGAGGTGTAGATGATTGACTGATTGTCCCAGGGCTCGATGGGGTTTTGCAGCTGCGGAAGTTCACTCTCTTTTCCGCGTAATTGTTCAAAGCTTTCGCACGGTAGAGGGGAGCTTTCTGCCTCGCCACCTACCGCAATTACGGCGCTAAGCTCGGCAGTATCAACGTCTGCCAGGCGCGGCACCAGATCGCGATGAGAAACCAGGAGTTTGGCATCGGAGTTTTTAAGGACGTGCTCCAAAAGACCGCCTTTGTAAGCCGTGTTGAACGGCACGAAGACAGCCCCCAGGTAATTGATTGCAAAGAAAGTGAGAATCCCTTCGCGTCCACCAAAGAGCCAAACGGCGACATGATCTCCCTGGCAAACGCCGCGCTGTGCAAGTCCGACGGCCACACTGATGACCTCATCACGCAGTTCCTTGTAGGTCCAGGTGTCGCCGTTCTCAAAGACGGCATAGACCGTGTCTGGTGTTTCTTCGGCCCATTTGTCGATGAGATAGCGCACAACACAGTCTTCGCGCGCGGGTACTCGTGGGTCCTGATGAACTGCAGTCACAACGGTCTCCTTTATTTTCTTAATCCTGTTATGGGGGTGGCCTTCGCGGTGTCTTTTGCGGCCTCGGCTGCTTGTCGTGATTCGATGTCCAGGGTCTCTATGCGTATCGGAGAGTGCACAATGCGCGCTACGTTCTGTATCAACGTGGCAAGAACTTCGGTTTCCGACCAGTGGCCCCCCGGTGTGTACCACAGGGCCACCCAGCTCATCATTCCACCGATGGTGGTCGCGGTGAGCCCTGGATTGTCTACCGTGAATTCACCGGCTTTCGTCCCTTCCAGCAATAGATTGGCAAGACGATGATCGAATAGAGAACGGAGTTCTCGTATCTCCCGCGCCGAGGTCTCATCAAGGTTTTTTTCTTCGCGAAGATACACAACGATGTTCTCTTCGTTATCAAGAATCAGTCGCGTGACCTTGTCGACAATGAGCTTTAGTCGATCCCAGGGCGATCCGGGAGAGGCGAGGCAATTGTCCAGTGCATCCAGTGAGACGCTGATACCGAGCTTTGAAATATCGAACAGGATCTCGCCTTTATTCTTGTAGTAACTATAAATAAAGGGTTTGGTGACTTTCAGGCGCTCGGCGATGGCATCGATGGTCGCGCTTTCATAACCCTGCTGGAAGAACAGATGCGCGGCTTCTTCGCGAATCCGCCGACGTTTGAAGGTGGCAAGCTCACTCTTGAGCCCGCCGCCCGCGGAGTGTTTGTCTGCCAGTGAAGGTTCTGCTGCCATCGGGTGTCTTATCCGGCGGCCATCTTCAGTACCGGCAATACGTCTTCAGCTTTTTCTACAGTTCGTGGATTTGTTCGCGCCCAGAAGTCATGCATGGTGTTTTCGGCAACCAGCGCATGGTCAGCCTCGGTGACGCCTACGGCCGCCAGCGATCTGGGCATGCCCAAACTGGTGATGAACTCATCGACAATCACAGAGGCAGCTTCATCGGGCCGTCCAAAAGCACGGCTGATACGCTTTTGCCGGTCGCCGTTGACGGATTCATTGAAGGCTAATACAGCAGGGGCCATGACACAGGAGCAATATCCATGGGGCACATCAAAGCTGCCGCCCAGTACATGTCCCACAGCATGACTGAGACCCATGGGAACGCCACCGACAATAGGAATCATTGATTGCCAGGCACCAACCTGACACTTGAGTCGGGCTTCGAGATCACTGGGGTCTGCTTTGACTCGTGACAGGCCGTCACTCAGTAGCTCCAGAGCACTGGCGGCCATACCGTCTGCAAAATGATTCGAGGCCAAAGAGCCCAAAGCCTCCAGGGCGTGATCAACGGAGCGAACGCCGGTAGACAGCCACAACCACTCCGGCGTGTGCACAGTGAGCGCTGGATCAAGAATAACGGTCACTGGGGCCATGAGACGAGTTTCATAAGCCTGCTTGAGTTTTAGCTTTTCGTCGGTCGCGCCGCTTAGGGGATTGAACTCGCCGCCTGAGAGGGTTGTAGGGCAGATTATGGCGCGGACGTCGGGACCATCAAAAACCGGCTTTATGACTTCGCCTTCGTCATTAACATAGACCCGATAGTCGTCCATCTGGTCGTGCTCACGGATGTTGTGCTTCAAGCAGATGGTGACAATTTTCCCGGCATCGGTGACAGATCCGCCCCCAACGGTGACCACCAGATCTGCGTTGGCCTCTCGGGCCATGGCTGCAGCTTCGAGTACCGCGCCTCGAGGGGCGTGTGCGGGCATGCCGTGATAGGTGGCAGCGACTTTACTACCCAATGCTTTACGGATCTGATCGATTTCATCGGTTTGTTCATTGAGACTTGAGCTGACGAGTAAAAATACGCGTTCGGCTCCCAGTCGTTCGGCTTCTGCAGCAATCGCGACCGAAGCCCGCTCGCCCATGTACACTTTTTCTGTGGCCGTCAGGTCAAGAACTGAGGGAGACACCATTGCTGATTCCTTATGTTTGTTTATGTCAGCTTGCACGGTTAGATAGCTAGAGTAATATTTTCTTATTAACAGTCAAGTAAATGTTTAATCAGTAGACATAGGTTATTAGGCGGTAGTATCGTTTGCGCATCGTTCCTATCGAATAAACCAACAATCAGGGCGTCTTATGCAGCAACCACCCGATGATTCTGGCGATTGGGTAAGTGCCTCCGGCATTCCTCTCAAGAGCTATTACATGGCCGAGGACATTCCCTCGGGACATCAAAAAGTCCTTAATGCGGCCCCCGGCGAAGCGCCATTCCATCGAGGTAGCTATCCCACTGGGTATCGCACCAAGCCCTGGCGTATTTTTCAGCTCAGTGGTTTCGGCAAACCTGAAGATGAGAACGAACGCATCCAGTTTCTCCTGGAGCAGGGCGAGACCGGCTTCATCATGGAGCACGATCGCAATACGGCTGACCACCTGTACAACGTTGATCACCCCGAGGTGTTGGCGCGTCGCGAGGATGTAGGTTTGACCGGCGCTGTGATGCAAAGCGTGCGGGATATCGATATCTGCATGAAAGACCTGCCCATAGAAACCAGCTACGGGCACGCTGGTGGGGCAGTGGTTCAGCACGCGCCTTTTGCGCTGGCGGGCTACTGGACTGTAGCCAAACAGCGGGGCTTTGATTTATCCCGACTTCCCGGCACCGGGCAGAGTGATTTCTTCTTAACCTACCTTGGTTGCGTTACCAAGCAACAAATTCCTACGGATGCTGGTTTGCGGTTTAACGCCGATATTATGGAGTTCTGTGATCAACATCTGCCACGCTGGGTGCCCGTATCCATTGCTGGTTACAACGGCGCAGACAGTGGTTTGAATGCTCCCCAGGAGCTCGGGGCACTGTTTGCCAATGCTGTGGAGTATCTCGAAGAGATTAAGCGGCGGGGAACCATGCCTATCGCCCGTGCGGCCCGCGCCTGTGGTGGCGTCAGCTTTCGTATGTCCATGGATATTTTCGAAGAGGCGAGCAAGCTTCGCGCGGCGCGTCTTATGTGGACGCAGCTTTTGAGCGAGCGCTACGACGTGCACGATCCTAAGGTCAGTAACTTGCGCATTCACTGCGTGACAGCTGGCTCGCGCATGACCTACCAGCAGCCCATTAACAATATCGTCAGAGGAACCTTAATGGGCTTGGCTGCAGCCTTAGGCGGTGTGCAATCGCTGGGCGTAAGCGGTTATGACGAGGCTCTTTCGATTCCGTCAGAGCATGCGCATCAGATGTCTGTGCGTATCCAGCAGGTATTGCAGGAAGAGACCAATATTGCGGCCGTTACCGATCCTCTCGGCGGCTCGTACTACATAGAAACGCTCACGGCGCAGCTCATCGAGCGAGCCTGGGCGTTTTTTGACGAGATTCAGGAGCAAGGCGGGTTTTTGGCGGCGCTGGATAGTGGCTGGATGCACCAAAAGGCGACTGAAAACCAGCATAAAGAATTCATGGCTCAATCTGACGGTACGCAGAAAATCATCGGGGTAACGGATCACACCGACGACATTTCACCCTTTGAGGTTGATGGGTTTATGGGGGTCGATGATGCCTTTGATGTTGCGCTTGCGCGTTTGGAAGAAGTGAAACGCACCCGACATGAAAAAGCGGCCGGCAGTGCGATGCGTGAACTTGAAACGGTCCTTCGTTCAGACCGTAATATTATGCCCGCCATGATGACTGCGCTGGAGTGTGAAGTCACTCTGGGTGAAGTCGGCGATATATATCGCGATGCATTTGGCGACTGGGCAACCCCCATACAGACCTAAGGATAATAAGAATGGCTGACACTGGTAAACGTATCCTCATGGCCAAAACGGGTCTTGATGGACACTGGCGGGGCCCAACTATTGTGGCGACGGCGCTTCGCGATGCAGGCTTTGAGGTGATTATGATCGGCATGGCGCGTTCCGATGAGGTGTTGCAGGCCGCTATTGATGAAGATGTCGACCTGGTGGGCCTCAACATTGGTGGGCATATCGACGTTGCCCTTCGCGCCGTGGAGCTGGTGCAAACCGAATGCGAGGGTATGCCGATTTTCTGCGGTGGTGTTGTGCCGCCGCATGCCAAGCGGCGGCTTGAGGCGCTGGGTGTGGAAGTGTTTCCACCCGGGTCTCAGTTGCCCGACATTGTCGATTCAGCGCGCCGTCTTACCGGTATTGCCTGAGCCTTCCCTGGCGTGACCTCGCCGACAGATACGCCCGCGAGCATGCTCGAACGAGCCCACAGCGGCGATCGACGTGCTCTGGCACGGGTGATCAGTGCGATAGAGCGCGGTGAGCGGCTCCCAGGCATCCCCTTGGGCGATCCGAGTGATGCTCACAAGCTTTGCGTTGGAATTACCGGTGCACCGGGGGCGGGCAAGTCTACGCTGGTGAGCGCCCTTACCGACGAATTACTCAAAACTTCTCCTTCGGCCGCAGTACTCGCGGTGGATCCTTCTTCACCCATCAGTCGTGGTGCTTTACTGGGCGACAGGGTGCGGATGCACCGCCACGCAACGCGACCCGAAGTGTTTATCCGCTCCATGGCGACTCGCAGCCACCACGGTGGACTGGCCGGGGCGACCCAGGCCTCGCGCCGCCTTCTGCAGTATTGTGACTGGCCGCTTGTGCTCATCGAGACCGTGGGGGTTGGACAGGTGGAGCTGGATATTGTGAACACCGCCGATATTGCGGTGGTTGTGCTCAATCCTGGCTGGGGTGACGAGATACAGGCCAATAAAGCAGGCTTAATGGAGATCGCCGATATATTTGTGATTAACAAAGCTGACCGACCGGGCCTGGAATCTACGCGACGGGATATTGATGCAGTCATCATGACTCGCCCGGAATCCCAGCGACCGCCGGTTATCGAAACAGTGGCTACCGAAGGCGTGGGCATGGAGCTCCTGGCCGAGGCGATAGCCAGTGTTCATCGATCCTTAATGGCGTCAGGTGAGCTTGCCCGGCGCCGTTATGCGCAGCTGGGAATGGAGTTGTCTCAGCAGATGAGTCGACGTTTTGCGCAGCAGCTGCAGCGGTATGAAGGCAGCGCGGCCTTTGTTGATGCAGTCGCCGAGCTGGCCGCTGGGTCGGTGAACATTGAAGCCGCGATTGACGAGATGTTGCCGCGGGTGATCAACTTTGCCAACCCAGGCCAGAGCGCCTCTGGGACGGACCGGGAGAGCAGTACAGAATGAGCAGCAAGCCAGTGTCTTTTGAGCGCCAGGACGCCTTACTCACGGTGACTCTCAACAGCCCGGATAACGGTAACGCCTTGAGCACGACGATGGTCCATGGACTGGTGGAGTGTTTTGAGGGACTTGCTTACGATGACTCTGTGCGAGTGGTGATTCTGCGCGCCGAAGGCAAGCACTTTTGCAGTGGTCTGGATCTTAAGGATCCGAGTATGTCACCAGCGCAGAGAACACCTGCAGGGCTTTGGGCGATCCAAACGTCCATCGCACGCATTTATTTGGCCATGCGTCGCTGCCCCCAGCCCATCGTTACCGCACTTCATGGCGCCGCTTGCGGCGGAGGGTTTAGCCTGGCCCTGGCGGCCGATCTACGTGTGGCAAGCACGGATCTTCGTATGAATGCCGCCTATCTCAACATTGGTTTGACCGGTTGCGATATGGGCAGTAGCTATTTTTTGCCGCGATTGGTGAACGCCTCAATTGCATCGCAGCTGTTACTGACCGGTGAATTTATTCAGGCACAGCGCGCCTTTGACTTGGGTCTGCTTGCCAGGGTTGTCGCCGCGGAGGACCTGGATCAAGCGGCTCAGGAATATGCGCAGACGATGTTGCGCGCCGCACCCATGGGCCTGCGGCTCACAAAAGAGGCGCTTAATTACGCGCTGGATACACCGGGTCTGGAGGCGGCGATGGCCATGGAAAATCGACACCAGAGCCTGCTTGCTTTGAGCGATGATGCGCGGGAGGCTATCCATGCCTTTCGAGAAAAGCGCGTTCCAAATTTCACTGGCAATTGAGAGTCGTTTCATTTATTCAAAACTAGTAATGGAGAAAAATCTTGGATATTAAAAACCTGTTTTCGTTGGAAGGCCGCGTAGCCCTGGTAACCGGGGGCTCGCGAAACCTTGGAAAAACGATTGCTGCCGCGTATATCGAGCAAGGGGCTAAGGTGTATATCAGCTCGCGCAAAGCTGCTGACTGTGAGGCTACCGCTCAAGAGCTCGGCCCTAACTGTTATTCATTGCCACAGGACGTGTCTACGGTTGAGGGTTGTCAAAGCCTGGCCAAGGCATTGACCGAGCGTGAGTCGAAGCTGGACATTCTGGTAAACAATGCCGGCGCAGCCTGGGGGCAACCCTTTGAGGAGTTCCCCGAGAAGGGTTGGGATAAAGTCATGGACCTCAACCTCAAGTCGCCTTTCTTTTTGACCCAGGCTTTGCACGAACTCCTTAAAGCTGGTGGTGCAAGCGGTTCCCCGGCTAAAGTTATCAACATTACGTCGATTGACGGACAGCGCCTCAATCCCTGGGAAACCTATAGTTATCACGCATCCAAGTCTGGGCTGATCTATCTGACTAAGCGTATGGCAGCGAGACTGGTGCGCGACAATATCGTTGTCACGTCAATTGCACCCGGGGCGTTTGCCTCGGATATGAACAAGGCGGCGCGTGACCACGGTGATGAAGTGGGCAAAAGTATTCCCCTGGGACGCATCGGTTCGCAAGAGGATCTAGCTGGCGCGGCGATCTTCCTGGCCAGTCGCGCCGGGGACTATGTTGTGGGCGATACCATTACCGTCGACGGCGGTATTGTGCACGCTGCGCTCGGTGAGAGTATCGATGCCTGAGCTGCAGCCGATGACGTCGGTGACGGAAGTCACAGAGAGTGAGCGCAGTCAGGTGTTTGCTTCTTTGGCGGGCGCATTTTTTGCGGACCCTCTGATGCGGTGGTTTTTTCCAGATGCCCAGGGCTTTCTGAACGCTGCCACCGGCGACTTTTACGATGCTTTTGGCGGTGGTGCTATCGCTGAGGGTACGGCTTTTCGCACAGAAAATTGCGAGGGCGCCGCGCTGTGGTACCCCCCGGGTACCGGCCCAGACGAAGAGCGGCTGGTCGAGGCCATGGTGAGCACGGTCCGGCCCGCAATCCACGAAGATTGCCTTGGGCTGATGGAAGGTATGGCTCGCTATCACCCACAGGAGTGCTGGTACCTGGCGGTGCTGGGTACGGACCAGGCGTATCAGGGGCGAGGGCTGGGCGCGCAGCTGATGAAGTATGCCTTAGCCAAGATTGATGCGTTAGGACTGCCCGCTTATCTCGAATCCTCTAATCCCCTGAATATGTCGCTGTACAAACGACACGGGTTTGAAGAGATGGGCAGCATTCAAAGTGGTAGCTCACCGGCGATTGTGCCGATGCTCCGCGAGGCACGCTAGTTCTGCACCCAAAGGCATAGGTTATGAAGCGAATACCCCCCGGTTCGATCTCGCGTGAAGGAGCGGTTTTAGAGGAGACCGGCGCGACGCGTTTTTCTCGCAGAGGTTTTGTTCAAAGTCTGGCTCTAAGCAGCCTCGCCGCCGGCTCTGGTCTTGGCATGGCATCGACCGATGTTTCCAAGGCAGGGCAGATACCAGCGGCTGACCGGCTCGGCCAGCGCTTTGTTATCGAGGCCGGTTGGGTGCTCACAGAAACCCGGGGGCAGCTCGAGCTGATACCTAATGCGCAGGTGCTGGTCCGCGATGGCGTAATCGAAGATGTGCGTAACGGTGCATTCTCTGATGTTCTGCCCCGACTCAAACTTCACGACCAGATTTTGCTCCCGGGTTTTATCTCGGGACACACACATTGCTGTAGCGCCACTCCTACGCGGGGAATCATTGAAGGGCCGCGCTCCTACGCTCGGCCATTGGAATTAGTGGAGACACTTTCTGACGAGGAGATGGACGCACTGACGGCCCTCAACCTGGCAGAGCTGCTTCGCTCGGGCTGCACGACTCATTTGGAGATGAGCCTGAGTCTTCGCCAGGCCGAGAGCTACGTGCGGTTGGCGGAGCCCTGGGGCGTTCGTGCCTACCCCGGAGCGATGATTCCCGGGATTGAGCGCTTGTTTGCCATCTGGTTTCGCGCTGATGATCAGGTGCTCATGGATGCCGAGTCCGGCACACTGGACGAAATCGCCAAAAATCTCGCATTTTGTGAGAAGCACATGGGCAAAGGTGACGGGCGCATTCAGCCCATGATGTCTCCCCACGCCTGCGATACACATACTCCCGCGACCATGCGCGCGCTGGCACAGGCGGCAAAAAAGCTCGGTACCGGTCTACATATCCATCTCTCGCAGGGGCAGCGGGAGACCGATACGGTGAAACGTCTGTGGGGTCAGACGCCCACGCAATGGCTGGAAAGCTTCGGCATGCTCAGCGACGGCCCGGTGTTCGGCGCGCACATGAGCGGACTGGACTGGGATGTTGATCCTCCCATACTGAATAAACACGGTGTGGTGTATGCGCACTGTCCTTCGGGAGGCGGTGCGGGCAATGGTACTCAGCCTTATCCGGAAGCACTTGCAGCGGGTATGGCAGTGAATATCGGTATTGATACACACTCCAATGACTATCTTGAGAATTTAAAGCTCGCCGTGCTCTATGGCCAAGCTCGCCACGAGCTCCTGGGTGAACTTGATGGCAAACGCGCGAGTCAGCGACCGACGATCTGGAACGCTGTTGAGGGCGCTACTCGGATACCCGCCAAAGGACTCCGCCGTGATGATTTGGGAGTGATCAAGGCGGGTGCTCGCGCAGACCTCATTTCTGTGGAGGTTTCCGGCATGCTTAATGGCACGGGCGCTTTACCGCCGGAGCCCCTCAATAACCTGCTCTATGCCAATGGTCGTATGGTGCAAACGGTGATGACCGATGGACGCTTACAGGTATCTGGAGGAGAATTTATTGCCGAGGAGCCCCAGCAGGTCCTGCAGCGCGGTGGTGAAGTTGCGCAGAAAATCTGGCGTCAGCTTGAGCAGGAGGATTGGTTTAGCGACACTCCGCGCTGAGTCTGTCTGTCTTCTGCATGACAATTGCCATGAGGCTGCTGTTGGGCTAGCTTGAGCTAGTAAGAACCATTAGCCACAGGTATGACTCATGCAAGTATTTGGCGCAGGTGTAGGGCGAACGGGAACAATGTCGCTTCGAACGGCTCTTGAGCAATTGGGTTTGGGGCCTTGTTATCACATGGATGTGGTGTTGGGTGATCCGGCTACTCACGTGCCCCTTTGGAATGCGGCGCAGGCAGGGAAACCTGACTGGGCGGCGATTTATCAAGGACAGCGATCGGCGGTCGATTGGCCCACAGCCTCTTTTTATCCGGAGCTGCATGCAGCGTTTCCTGACGCAAAATTCGTTCTCACCCATCGTGATCCCCAGTCCTGGGTCGAGAGCATCAGCGAGACAATATTTGCTGCTTTGTTAAGCCGGAATGACGCTCCTCCCGAGGTGCATCCCTGGTTGGATATGTGCATGCATGTGATAGCGAGAGCAGGCTTTGATCCGGCTATGAGCAAAGACGAGCTGGCAAACAGATTTATTGCGCACAATGAAGCGGTGCAGGCGGCGATACCCGACAGTCAACTTCTGCTGTTTCAGGTCAAAGAAGGTTGGGCGCCTTTGTGTGAGTTTTTGGGTTTGGCGCTTCCCGAGAGCGAGTTTCCGCGCACTAATGACCGCGCTGCGTTCTGGCAGTTGCTGGAAGACGGTGGGGCGACAGCCTAGACCTGAAACCCGAAGAGTTCTGTCTGACGTTAACCTGCGGTAGTGATGCCGCTCGGGTCTGTATGAAGATGACAGGCGCTGTCGTGCCCCTCACCGATGGTGCGTGTAGCCGGGTAACTCTCGCTACAGGCTGGTTCAGCCACCGGGCAGCGCGGATGAAAATGACAGCCTGTTGGTGGTGCAATGGGCGATGGCACATCGCCTGTTAACACCTGTCGTTGCTGAACGCGGTGCGGATCAGGAATAGGGATCGCCGAAATAAGGCTCTTGGTGTAAGGGTGACTGGCGTTGCGGTACAGCGTCTCGGAATCGGCCGTTTCTACGATTCTGCCCAGGTACATGATCGCCACGCGATCTGAAACGTGTTTAACCACTGCAAGATCATGCGCGATAAACAAATACGCAAGATTAAATTCCCGTTGCAGGTCTACCAGCAGATTCAGTATTTGGCTTTGTATAGATACGTCCAGGGCTGACACGGGCTCATCGCAGATAATCAGCTGCGGATTGAGCGCAATCGCTCTGGCAATACCAATGCGTTGCCGCTGGCCCCCAGAAAACTCGAAAGGGTAGCGGCTCACTGAGCGAGCGGGGAGCCCCACTATATTTAGCAGCTCTCGGACGCGTTGCTTGCGCTCAACGCTCGATCCACCAAGGCCCTGAATAATCATAGGCTCTTCGAGAATCTCGCCTACGGTATGCCGCGCGTTAAGCGACTCCATGGGGTCCTGAAAGATCATTTGAATGTTCTGGCGCAGAGGTCGCAAGGTGCGGGGCTTTAGATGAGTAATATCCTGTCCCGCAAAACGAATGCTACCTGCGCTGGGTTCGTATAGTCGTACCAGACAGCGGCCTAACGTGGACTTACCGCAGCCCGATTCACCCACAAGTCCCAGAGTCTCGCCGGGATTGATGTGCAGTGATACGCCGTCAACCGCGCGGTTGGCTCTATGGGAGCGCATGAGCAGGCCTTCCTTCACCGGAAAGTGCATGCTCAGATCATTGACTTCGAGTAAGGGCGTCATGCGCTCTGCCATTGGTAACAGCTCACTTGATGCATTCCTTCGATCCGCTCCTCTGGGGGAGATGCTTCGCGGCACTGGTCTGTGGCCTTGGGACAGCGATTCTCGAATCGACAGCCCCTAGGGAGATCACGCAGGCCGGGAACCATCCCTTCTATGACATTGAGCGTGGATTTAGGCGTGGTCTCAAGCGTCGGAATAGAACGCAATAAGCCCTGGGTGTAAGGATGAGACGGACGATCAAAAACATCGAAGACCGTACCGCGCTCCGCGACTTTGCCGGCGTACATCACAACCACCTCATCACAGGTCTCGGCGATAACACCCAGATCATGCGTAATGAGGATCACCGACATGCCTAAGTCGGCTTGCAGCTCTTTGATAAGCTCAAGAATCTGCGCCTGAATGGTGACGTCCAGTGCAGTCGTCGGCTCGTCAGCAATCAGCAGGGCCGGTCCGCAGGCAAGCGCAATGGCGATGACGACGCGTTGTCGCATGCCGCCAGAGAGTTGATGGGGGTATTCACCCATGCGTATCTCCGGCGAGGGAATGCCGACCTTATCAAGAATCTTTACCGCTTCATCTATGGCCTGCTGACCATTGAGGCCCTTGTGGATCTTGAGCCCCTCGGTGAGCTGACGGCCGATGGTGTGCACCGGGTTCAGTGCCGTCATGGGCTCCTGAAACACCATGCCGATGTCATTGCCGCGGACTTTTTCCATCTCTTCAAAGCTGAGTTTGGCCAGGTCCTGTCCCTTGAGGCTGATCACCCCTCCGACGACCTGGCCCATAGGTTGCGGCAAAAGGCGCATGATTGACAGGGCAGTCACACTCTTGCCGCAGCCCGATTCACCCACAATACCCACGGTCTTGCCGGGATCGACGGTAAAGCTCACACCATCAACGGCGCGAACGACACCCTCGTCCGTATCGAACTCGGTGATGAGTCCGGCAACTTCCAGAATGGGCGAGTCAGCCAAGGTTCAGGGCTTCCACTGATCGTAGACGTTGATCATGGGCGGGAAGGTCTTGCCGGACTTACGCGCCTCTAGGACCTCTTTTTTCAGATCTGTGTCTATCCAGTGGACCCAAAGCTCTCCAGTGCCGCTGACAAACTTGTGATTGAAGTAGTCCGGGTAGCGCATCCAGCGCCAATGCCCCAGGCGCAGCGATGGTTGATACCAACCCGGAGAGAACGATGCGTAGTCGTGATGCAAATTCAGAATTCTGTGGGACAGCTCAACCATCTCGTCCTTGTCCTGAGACTCACGATATTGGTCGATGAGATTGTCCATTTCGTACACGGCAAACGCTTCGAGATTGTTGGTTTGCGTTTTTAACTGCCGCTGCGGATTAACGCTACCGTCCTCGAGAAACGCGTCGTCATAGGCATTGTCCGAGTGATAGTGTTCCCAGAATCGAGGATACATTTCCAGAAAACGTCCGAAGGCCACCAGATGAATCTCATGCTGTTTTTCCTGGACCTTTTTCCATCCAGTGGTGGAGTCGAGGACCTCGATACGCAGCTCCAGACCAGTCTTCTGAGCCTCTTGCTTGAGGATAGTCATGACATCAGCCAGATTTTCGTAGCCTGTCGATAGCGTAAAGGCCAGTTTCTGACCCTCGGCATTAACGAGGATTCCGTCGGCTCCCCGCTCGGTAAAACCGGCGGCTGCGAAATAAGCCTGGGCTTTTTCTATGTCAAACTCCCTTGCCTTGATGGTGGGGTCGTTAAACTCCGAAAAGCCCTCATTCGCTGTGTTGAGCCTGGCCGCGTCACCACGGAAGTATTTATCGATGACCAGCTGCCAGTTACTTGCGTGCTGAATGCCCAGGCGTATGTTCAGATCATCCAGCAGTGGTTGAGAGGTGTTCATCCACAAGCCATAAGGCGGTCTGGGGTATTCGTTGTAGAAGACAGATTTTGCGATGTAACCGGCTTGCACGTCCGGATCAGAGTCGGGGAGCTTTTCGTACCAGTATTCTGACAACGCCAAGCCGAACTGGTCGAGGTCGCCGCGTTTGAACGCCTCAAAGGTTTTTGCGGTATCACGAATGATGTTGAACTGAATGCGATCCGGGTTGTAGCGATAACGGAAGTTTCTCTTATCCGCTGCCCACCAGTTGGTATCTCGAGTCAGGACGATAGAGCGTCCCTTCTTTAAATCGCCATCACGCAGCACATAAGCACCGGTGGTGGGTGTGAAAGTCCATTGGTATCGATCAACGTAGTCGTCGCCCAGCGCCTTAAAGTGGTGCCGGGGCATGGGGTGGAGCTCCAGCACTCGGGCTGAGTAGTCAGGCTTTGCGGCGACGCTGGTGATAGAAAAAGTCCGATCGTCGTAGCGGGTAATGTTGGTGTATTGCGAGCTGTACCAGTTGTTATACCAAGGTGCGCGGATGTATTCAGACTTATAGAAGTAGAACATGAAAAAGAAGTCGTCAGTGGTCACCGGAACGCCGTCAGACCAGGCCGCAAGTGGATCAATTTTTACATAAACCGTCGAGGTCTCTGGATCTAGCGCCCAGGACTCGGCCAGCGCCGGATAGTACTCGCGCTCGTCTGGATGTAATTGGGCGACCAGCATGGCGACATCATCAAGAATGAACGGGCGAAACGAGCCGTTGGAATCCGGACCTGCCGTGCGCAGGGTGCGGGGAAAGTCGGGAAGAGCGACGTACTGAGTACCACCTTTTTGGGCCTCTGGCGAGCCGATCTCGGGTAACTGCGCACCGTTTTCCCAAACCAAGCCCTCCGGGAGGTCTTGCATGCTTGCAAAGCGATAGAAGTCTGGCTCTGCTGCATAGGCTGCTTCGACTTCGGCGCTATTGTCTACGTCTGCGGCCAGGTCTGTAGAGTCGCCCTCACTGTTATCTCCACCGCAAGCGGTCAGTAGAAGCGTCAGGGACATCAATAGCCATGGTGTAGAACGAAGAAGTCGAGTCATAGCGTTACTCTCAAATGCTCTTAGCGATAAATAGAATAGGTTTTTGGGTCAAAGGATTCGCGCACGGCCTCACCCACAAAGGTAACCAGAGTCAGCAGCGCCACCAGCGTGCCAAAGGCGGAGGTCACAATCCAGGGCGCCGTGCGCAGGTTTGCCGTCCCCTGCTTGAGGAGTTCGCCAAGACTTGGCGTGGGCGGTGGTAAGCCAAAGCCCAAAAAGTCCAAAGCAGTGATTGCCGAGATAGCACCAACAATTGTGAAGGGCATAAACGTGACGAGTGTGGACAGGATGTTGGGGAGAATGTGCCTGAATATAATTCGGGAATTCGATGCGCCAATCACCCGGGCAGCGGCAACGTAATCCCGAGCCTTTTCTTTGTAGGTTTCGGTGCGCATGTAGTAGGTCATGCCGGTCCAGGAGAACAAGACCATAACCATCAACAATATGCCGATGCGCGTAGGCACTGAGAAAGCTGCTGGGATCACCGAGAAAATAATAATCACCATGTAGAGAAACGGTACGTTGGACCATATTTCGATGAGGCGTTGAAACAGCAGGTCAAACACGCCGCCGAAGTAGCCCATGGAACAGCCGATGGCAATGCCAATAAGGTAGACCGACAGCATAAATCCAATAGAAAAGATTAATGCGATGCGGGTGCCATAAAAGAGCCGTGCAAGAATGTCGCGACTGGTGGTGTCGGTGCCCAGATAGTGCTGCTGAGAGGCGTCCGGGGCCAAAGGTGTGAAGATACCTCCCGGCGCATGATTCTCAAAAGCGTTGTAGGGGATCAGGGGCATGAGAACCCAATTGCCGCTGCCGTCCTCGGCGAATGCTTCTTTGAGTTCTCGGTAGTTGACTTCGTAGTCGTAGTCCAGGCCAAAGTCGGTGCCGGGGTGGAAGGCCGTATAGGTGGGGAAGTACAGCTCTCCTTCGTAACTTACCAACAGCGCTCGACTGTTGATAATAAGCTCTCCAAACGCCAGTAGTACCATCAAACCCGCAAGTATCAGAAAGCTATAGTAGCCGCGCTTAATGTGCCTGAATCGGCGGAGCTTTTTGAGGGTTTGAGGGTTCAGTTGCAGCATGGATTAGTGGAACCGTATCCGTGGGTCAACCATCGCGACCAGGACATCAGAAATGATGTTGCCGATGAGTAGTAGCAGACTCGCCAGCAGAACCACGCCCATAACCACCGGATAGTCTCTATCCAAAATCGCACTGAGGCCTAGTAGTCCAAAACCGTCGATATCAAAAATACTCTCTATTAAAAAAGAGCCGCCCACGAGAAGGGTAATGTTCTGGCCGAAGGTAGTGGCAATGGGGATGAGGGAGTTGCGCATGGCGTGTCCGGTTACGGACTTACGGAACGAAACGCCTTTGGCAATAGCGGTGCGAATGTAGTCTGCCGCCAGGTTATCCATGAGGTGGTTTTTAAGCAGTAAGGTGACCAGTGCAAAGCTGCCCACGAGATAGCAAATTAGCGGTAGCAGCGAGTGGTTGATGAGGTCCAGGGTTTTTTCGGCGGTGCTTAGCTCGTCAAAGTTAAAGCTGACAAAGCCTCCCATGGGGAACCACTCGAGTCGCACTGCAAAAAACAGGATCAACAGTGACCCAAGGGCGTAGCCGGGTATCGCGTAGCCGACAAAAATCAATATCGATGAAATATTGTCGACAAACGTGCGGTGTCGGATTGCTTTGAGTATTCCCAGGGGGATGCACACGGCGTAGGTGAGTATGAGCGTGACTATGCCGTAGTAAAGGGAAACCGGAAATCTGTCTTTGATAACGTCCCACACGGGCTCGTTATAGCGATAAGAGGATCCGAGATCTCCAGTGACCACCTTGCCAAGCCATTCGACGTAGCTCTGTAAGATCGGCTTATCAAAGCCGTAATACTCTTTGAGCGCCTGGAGCTGTTCGTCCGATATCGCCATGCCCTGGCCGGCGGATTGACCGCCACCGCCCCCGGTCATGCTCATCTGTTGAGTTTCCATAATCGCACGCTCAAGGGGGCCACCCGGAACTAGACGGGTGATCGCGAAAACAATAATGGTCACACCCAACAGGGTGGGCGGAATCAAGAGAAGACGCCGCAGAAAATAGTCGCGCATCGGTTGAGGCGGATTTCAATATCGATGAAATGAAAAGCGAACTTACAGTGCTCGTGGGCTTGGTGCAAGACACACAGAGGCCATACAAGTTTTTAGATTTTGCAGCTCAAGCCATCGTAGTGTGAGACTCGATATGGCAGAGTGCCAGTGTCAAACACGCCAGCCAAGACAGGAAGTCGGTCGACCGTTATCAATGAAGACACCAAAACGCCTCCAGCCCCTCGTTGAAGAGGGGATTATCGACGAAGTCATCAGTCCGCTTATGAGTGGCAAGGAGGCTGATGTCTTTATCGTTCGTAGCTCAGGCCAGCTGCGCTGCGCAAAAATTTATAAAGACGCGGTTAAGCGCAGTTTCAAAAAGGCTGTGCAGTACACCGAAGGTCGTAAGGTGCGTAACAGTCGTCGTCAGCGTGCCATGGAGAAAGGCTCAAAGTTCGGTCGCAAGCAACAGGAAGAGACCTGGCAGAACGCCGAAGTCGACGCGCTGTATCGATTGGCCCGGGCAGATGTGCGTGTCCCGCAGCCCTACGGCTGCTTTGATGGCGTTTTGATTATGGAACTCGTGACGGACGAAGACGGCGATGTGGCCCCCCGTCTGAACGATGTGTCCATGTCGGCTGATCAGGCTCGGGAAGATCACGCGATCATGATGCAATACGTCTTGCGTATGCTTGCTGCCGGTCTTATCCATGGCGATTTATCAGAGTTCAATGTGCTGGTTGATGAATACGGACCAGTGATTATCGATCTTCCTCAGGCTGTGGATGCGGCGGGTAATAATAACGCGCAGTCGATGCTTGCCCGGGACGTCAATAATATTACGGAGTATTACGCGCAGTTTGCGCCGGAATTGGCACAGACTCACTACGCTGAGGAGTTATGGGGCCTGTTTGAGGACGGAGACCTGAACCCCGACCATCAGCTTACCGGCTACGCCGAACTCGATACACATGAAGCCGACACTGACTCGGTGATGGCTGAGATCCGTGCTGTGCTGGCGGAAGAAGAAGCCCGTCAGCGCCGGCTAAAAGCCGCTGAGAGTGATGAGGAGCCCGAGGAGGAGCCAGGAGAGGGCGAGAGATAAGGTCTCAATTAGTCACAACTTAAGGCGCCGCTTAGCCTGTATAATCGTGCTTTGCCCGTTCTAGGGCGAACCACTTCTTATCTCGGTAATTTTAATGACCACCCCAACGACCCCCGGCAGCTTTGATGAGCTGCAACTACCTGCATTTTTAATGAAAGCACTTAGCGATGTGGGCTATGAGACGCCTTCGGCTATCCAGACGATGACAATACCACCTTTGCTGGAAGGCAAAGACCTGGTGGGTCAGGCCCAAACCGGTACCGGTAAAACGGCCGCTTTTGCATTGCCAATTTTGGCTCGCCTGAATCCCAAGTTGAGTAAGCCTCAGGCATTGGTATTGGCCCCTACGCGGGAGCTGGCCATTCAGGTAGCTGAGGCCTTTCAAAAGTATGCGCGACACAGCAAGGGCTTTAAGGTGCTGCCGATTTACGGAGGTTCTGATTACCGTACACAGCTGCGCCAGCTGGAGCGTGGGGTACACGTTATTGTGGGCACTCCTGGACGCGTGATGGACCACATGCGTCGCGGCTCTTTGGATCTGTCAGCGCTCACAACTTTGGTGCTTGATGAAGCCGACGAAATGTTGCGCATGGGCTTTATTGACGACGTGGAGTGGATCCTCGAGAAAACGCCACCGGAGCGTCAGATTGCCTTGTTTTCGGCGACCATGCCGGATGCGATACGTCGCATAGCCAAGCAGCATTTGAACAAGCCTGAAGAAATTACCATCAAACTTAAGACCGTCACCAACGCGTCTATTCGTCAGCGTGTTTGGATGATGGGCGGCATGCACAAACTGGATGCGCTTACTCGAATTCTCGAGACCGAAGACACCGACGGTGTAATTATTTTTGTGCGCACGCGAATAGCCACTCAGGAGCTTGCGGATAAGCTTTCTGCTCGGGGATATGCCACGGCAGCTCTGAATGGTGACATCGCGCAGAATCAACGGGAAAAGACCGTCGAGAACCTCAAGAAGGGCCGGCTCGATATTTTGATTGCCACCGACGTGGCGGCTCGAGGTCTGGATGTAGAGCGCATCAGCCACGTGATTAACTACGACATTCCCAACGATCCCGAGGCTTATGTTCACCGGATTGGGCGGACCGGTCGTGCGGGTCGCACCGGCGAGGCGATTCTTTTTGCAGCTAATCGCGAACGTCGTTTGCTGCGGACCATCGAGCGGGTGACCGGGCAAAAGATCGAGTCCATGGAGTTGCCCACCTCGGAGCAGGTAAGCGATAAGCGCGCGTCACGCTTTAAGGCCCGTATTACCGAGACGCTCGATACCCGGGACATGGGTGCGGCTAGGGAGCTCGTGGAGTCCTATCAGCAGGAGTTTGGCGTGCCGATTATTGAGATTGCGGCAGCGCTAGTAGTGATGAATGAGGGAGCCGCTCCAGCTATTCCGGCAGCCGAGCCCGCCAGGCCATCGAGAGAACGGCCTGCTCGAGCTGAGCGCTCTCCCGGTAGAGACCGCGATCAAGACCGTGAACGCAAGCCGAAACGCCCTAAAGACGCTGCGCCTCGGGATGCGGATGTGGGTATGGACCGTTACCGCATCGAAGTTGGCCGCCAGCACGGCGTTAAGCCGGGCAATATCGTAGGTGCGATCGCCAACGAGGCGGAGGTGGACGCTGAGTACATTGGCCGCATTCAGATTGAAGAAGATCATAGCTTTGTGGACCTGCCTGATGGCATGCCTAAGGAAATCTTCAAGCATCTGAAGTCGGTGTGGGTCAGTGGTCAGAAGCTGCAGATCTCGCGTGCCACGGATAATGCGGCTAAGCCAGCCAAGCGCGGCGGAGCTGCGGGTGGGCCTGTAAAAAGTGATGCCGGGGCCAAGAAAGACCTCGGCACCAAGAAAAAGGGGCCGCGAAAGCGCAAGGCCCCACCGTTAAGTTGACGGGTCTGTAGGACCCCGTTAACGTTTGTCTCGCGGTTGCCCGTCAGTCGACTTTGAAGCCCCAGATTCGGTCATTCAGCACATCACCCAATAAGGGGCTTTGCGCTGATCGCTCGAAGGCGTCGGATACGTTGCCACTGCGCTGATCCACAACGGGTTTGTAGTTGGGGTGAGTAAATATGTATAGCTCACCCTGCTCCAGAGCTTCGATGACCCGTGCACTTAAAAGATCCGCATCGATCCCATTGGCGACCGCTTTTGATGAGGCTTTAGCGACCTCAAATACATCGGCAGTGGGCTTAACGTCAGTTGCGTAACGTGGTTGACGATTCCGGTAAGACTCATGAATGCGCGTTTTCACGAAGGCCGGTGCCAAAACCGAAACATGCACATTGCTGCCCTGCAATTCTTGAGACCAGGATTCGGTAAGCGCGACCACGGCAGCCTTGGTGGCAGTATAGGCGCCGGCCATTGGCACGCCGCCCATTCCGGCCATAGACGCCACGTTGATTAGCCAGCTTTGCTCGCCATGGCTTTTCATGTGCGGCACAAAGACGTTGGCCCCATACACAACACCCATGAGGTTGACGTCTATGCACCAGCGCCAGCCGGCATCATCCAGTGTCTCTATAGCGCCGACGCCGCCACTGACGCCCGCATTGTTAATGAGCATGTGAACGTTACCGAAGCGAGCTTGGGCCTCGGCTGCGGTTCTGTCCCAATCCTCTTTGAGGGCGACGTCCATATCTACGGCCAGCACTGCAATGCTGTGATCCTCCAGGCTTGATTTCGCAGACGCCAGAGCCTCGGTCTCAATATCGGCGATGACAATATTCATTCCCAGCTTGCCCAAGGTGCGGGCAAGGCTTAAGCCAATACCTTCTGCGCCTCCGGTGATGACTGCGGTTTTGCCGTTCAAGTCTTCTTTATTCATTTTTCACCTGGTTATGTGAGTATTGCATGGAGCGCTAGCGCGCGTTCTGAATCCTAGGACTGAGCTCTTGTAGGATCATCTGTTGAAACGATACTGATATTCGACGCTAAGGCTTGGTGAAGACCAAGACAAAGCGATCAGTTTTTCCTCGGACAGACTCATCGAATACGGTAAGACTGTAGTCATCCTCTGGATTGCGTAGTACTTCGGACTCTTGCTCCAGCCGAAGGCCGTGTTTTTGTATGTCGGCTTTTGCAAACTCAATGTCAATGCGGTGCAAGTCCTGAGCGTCCCGATTACCGGAGCCAGGCGCCGCGTAATGATCCACAACCAGAAAGCGCCCACCTGACTTTAGAGCCTTTGAAATCTGTCCAAGGAAATCATCAGCATCTATGGGGTTCCAGCCGTTGGCTGTGTCGACATGGTATAGGTCGTGATATGACAGAATGATTACAGCTGCGTCCAGTGTTTCAATCCCCAGTTCCAGATTATCTGCCTCGCGCAAATGGAGTTTCATGGGGCCCGGCTTTGAAGCCTCCAAACGCGGAGTCAGCTGTTTTTCGGAGAACTGCTGATAAGCCAGGTTATTGACCACCAGTACTTCGCCGCTGTCGCCCACCAGATGAGAGAACAGTTCGCTGTAATAGCCGCCGCCAGCCCAAATATCAGCAACTCTGTCGCCCGGTGCGAGATTGAGTAACGGCAAGATTAAATCCGGGCGACTGCGAGCGTCTCTTAAAACGTCAGTGTCGAGGCGCTTGTCCGATGGGAGAGCGTCACTCAAAGAATCGCTAGCAAGGCTGGAAGCTGCGAATACAGATGAACTTAATAAGGCTAATGTAAGAGCGAGTTTTTGCATGAGCTGCCTCCTTGAGCGGAGTTTGCTAGCACTTGGCGTGCGGGTATCGAGTCAAGTATGCCTGTGAATACGAGTATCGGACACGGTAGCAGGAAGAAACTTTCACCGGATTTGCGGTCAGCGCTGAGCATTGGAACTCGCCGGGCCGGAGCAATGCCCGCAGATCATTAAGTCATCGCGCTCGCACAGGCACAACCTGAATATCCTCTTCTTTTGCCCCAATCATCTACAAGGCGATGCCTAGACCTATCACGTCTCTCAATAGCTTGGTGGGCGCACTTGGCTTTTGCAGACCCGGATAAATAATTAGAGGGTCTAGTTCTCGCTTGCTCTCTGATCTCCTCTATACTCAATGTCCCTGTTTACAACCTCAAAGGATAGCTTTAGTGCCTCAGGAAATTTTTGCTAAGTCAGCACTTGATAAGCTTTCTTCTCCTGAACAATTGGATCAGCTCATCAGAATCACGCCACCCCGGTCTTGGGTATCGCTTGCGGCCTTAGGATTAGTGCTGTTGGCGATTGTTTTGTGGGGGGTCTTCGGTGCCGTATCTAAAAGCGTGTTAGGCCAAGGCATTATCACCAGAGCAGGCGGCATCAGTAAAGTGGTGTCAAACGGGTCAGGTGTTATCGGTTTTTCCAAGCAACTTCGCGTTGGAGATCTGGTACGTGAGGGACAAATCCTTGCTGTGATCGATCAGCCTATTTTGAAGCGTCAAATAGCTTTGGCTGAAGAGCATCTTAGAGATATGCGAGTCAATCTTGATGAAGTTAAGGCGCTTCAATTAACGGGCATTAACGAAGAGGTAGCTGCGTTCAATACGGATCTTGAATTGGAGTATCAAGCGATTGCTGCCAAACAGGAGCAGCTGCAGTCTCTCGAACGCATTTATGAAAGTCAAAAGCAGAGTCTTGTTAATGGCTATATATCAAGACAAGAGCATGAGAATACAAAGCAATCTATTTTGTCCGCTCGCCTCGATATCCTTAGAGCAAGAGAGTTGGCCAATAGAGCGAGGGTTGACAAAGACAGACAAATGAGTTCGATGACCTCACAGTTGCAGGTGACTGAGCAGCAAGTTAAGCAGGCCGAGTTTCAACTGAAGGAGCTCGAGGATAAGTTAGGGCATGCCAGCAATGTTGTCAGCACCGTCGAAGGACGCATCGTTGAAATATTAGCCAGTAACGGAGATGCGGTTCAGGCGGGGGAATCATTGGTTTCGATTGCCCGCGACGACGACAACCTGGTAGCGATTATTTACTTACCTCATACAAGCCTGGCCAAGCGCGTGGCCGTGGGTAGCACCGCCCAGATTTCCCCGGTGGCCTACAACAAAGCACGTTTTGGCTATTTGAAAGGCAAGGTGACATACGTCTCCCCCTATCCGATCAGCGAGGCGAGTATGCTGCATGTGCTCGGCAGTGAAGATTTGGCGGGCGATATTGCGAGGCAGGGCGCACCGGTAGAAGTAAGAATTGAATTGTTAACAGATAGTGAAACGACTAGCGGATATCGGTGGTCGTCTGAAATGGGTAGTCAAATCGAACTGACTGCGGGCTCTTGGTGTTTTGGAAGTATCCAGGTAGAAGAAAATCGCCCTATCAGTATGGTTTTCCCTTTGCTCAAATCAGCTGCCGGCATATAGGCGCTTAACTAGTGAAGGATGCAGCCGGCTCACGGCGCCCTACTAGAGTAAAAACGCCTACGGTGATACAGATGGAGGCGCTCGAATGTGGAGCGGCTTCCTTATCAATTATCCTCGGGTTTTATGGGCGATTCGTGCCGCTAGAGGAGCTTCGAGTTGCTTGTGGGGTTTCGCGTGACGGAAGTAAGGCCAGCAATATAGTAAAGGCGGCGCGCACCTACGGACTTGTCGCGAGTGGCAAGCGCCTAAGCATTCAAGAGGTCGAACGCCTCAAACTTCCCTTTGTCGTTTTCTGGAATTTCAATCACTTTCTCGTGGTGGAAGGTTTTGCAGGCGACACCGTCTTTTTGAGTGATCCGGCCTCCGGTAAAAGAAAGGTCTCTAGGGCCGAGTTCAAGGACTCTTACACTGGCGTGACTTTGGTTTTCGAGCCCGGCGAAGAGTTTGAAAAATCTCCGCCGCCGCCGGGGATGCTTGAGTCGCTCTTGCCACGCTTGAAGGGCTCTAAGGGGCCTTTTATCTTTGTCATTTTGGCGAGCTTAGCGCTAGTGATTCCGGGATTGGTGATCCCGGTTTTTTCGCAGATTTTTGTCGACGACTACCTGGTTGGTGGCATGGATGGTTGGATTAAGCCTTTGTTGTTAGGTGTTCTATTAGCGGCCGTCCTAAGAATCACGCTTACTTGGCTCCAGCAATCTCAGCTACTGCGTCTGGGGGCGAAGCTGTCGATGTCGACTACTGGGGCTTTTCTTTGGCATGTATTACGTTTGCCCGTCAATTTCTTCAGCCAGCGTTATGCGTCTGACATCAGTCAGCGTGTTCCTGCGAATGATCGCGTTGCTGATTTGGTTGGCGGACAATTAGCTACCAGTCTAGTCAACATCGTAGCCGTGATTTTTTACGTCTTTATGATGCTTCAATACGATTGGGTTCTAACCCTAGTTGGGATTCTGATCACCTGTATAAACCTGCTCACGCTTAAGTATCTAGGGCAGGTGCGGAAAGACGGGAACTTGAGACTTTTGCAAGATACCGGGAAGTTAATGGCTACCACAATGAACGGAATTCAGACTATTGAAACCATAAAGTCGACAGGTGCTGAGAACGATTTTTTTGCACGTTGGTTAGGCTACAAAGCAAAAGTACTCAATAGTCAGCAAGATCTTGAGCTGTACACACGACTTTTATCGATCCTTCCTACATTCCTTAATACTTTAGCGAACGTTGCTATTCTTGGTTTTGGCGGCATGCGCGTTATTGACGGTGATCTGTCGGTGGGGATGTTGGTTGCGTTTCAGAGCTTGATGATGAGCTTTACCCAGCCGATCACCGAATTGATGGGGCTTGCTGGCAAGATGCAGGAGGCGGAGGGGGATCTGCGGCGACTTGATGATGTGCTTAATTATCCTCTGGATAAGCAATTCCAAAAGCCACCTGCGGCCGATAGTGAGAAACGCAGTATAGAGGGTAATCTTGAGCTAAAAAATATAGTTTTTGGGTACAGCCGACTAGAGCCACCTCTGATCGAAGATTTATCTCTTTGTCTAAAGCCTGGGCAGCGCATCGCGTTGGTTGGCGGTTCTGGCAGCGGCAAGTCGACCATTTCCAAGTTAGTGATGGGTCTGCAGCAGCCTTGGTCCGGGACAGTACTACTAGATCATGTGAAGAGAGAGGATATCCCGCCTATCGTTATCAATCTTTGTTTGGCGGGTGTTGATCAGGATATTTTCTTGTTTGAGGGCACCGTAAGAGAAAACTTGTCTATGTGGGATAAAACAATCCCCGAATCTGACTTGGTTCAGGCAGCACGGGATGCGTGTATTCATGATGACATCGTAAATCGAGTTGGTGGTTACGACAGCCTCATCCAAGAAGGGGGGCAAAATTTCAGCGGAGGTCAACGTCAGCGTATAGAAATTGCGCGGGCGCTAAGCAGCAACCCTCAGATACTGGTAATGGACGAAGCCACCGCTGCCTTAGATCCGTTGACTGAAAAAATAATTGACAACAACTTGCGACGCCGCGGGTGCAGTTGCTTGATTGTTGCCCACCGGCTTTCAACGATCCGTGATTGTGACGAAATAATTCTTCTTGAAAAAGGGCGTGTGCTCGAACGGGGAACCCACGATGAGCTTCTTGCCCTTGGTGGCGCCTATCAGAAGCTCATTCAGGAAACGGGATAAGCATGCGAGACTCTGAACCTATATTGTTCGAGAGCACCGAACCATGGTTGTTGAATGGAAGTAGCTCATTGTGGCATGTAAGCAGTGGCGCGGTGGATCTGTTTGCCGTTGCCCTGGAAGCAGGGAAGCCCGTTGGTTCACGTAGCCATTTGTATCGTATAGAAGCTAATCAATGTTTTGCAGGGCTTGCAGCCACCAGCTGCGACATCCCTGTCGGAGTCTTGGCTGTCGCAGTGCCGGACACACAGTACGAGGAACACCGGGACGCGGTTCAGCAAGTAGACGGTGTACGCCGTGAACACTTGCTCAGTTGTTTTCAGACGTGGTTTTTGGTGCTCGACCGTATCCTGCCGCGCAGCACTCTAGAGACGGTACATGTCCCGCGCCCGCCAGAGTTCGGCCAGGTCGATGCGATGAGCATGTCGGCGATTTTGGATCATTATCATGCCCTGTTGCTTGAGTATTTGCCGAAACGTTTAAAGGCAAAGAAACTTGAAAGAGCAGCGCGACTATCACGTAAGCAGGAGCGAGAAGACCAGACGTTCACCTCCGGACTCAGAGATCTAGCGTCAGTACTCGGCAGTGCTCAGGCATCTTACTCTGTGGCAGGAGCCGAGAAAGAGGGCGTCCTGCTGGAGGTCTGCCAACTCGTGTTGGATGCGAGTGGGATTAAAGCGCATTTGTCTTCAGGCACCGAAACGGGAGCTGATGGTGGGCTGGTGGAGCAATTTGCTCGCCAGGCCGGCGCGACCGTTCGTCGAGTTCAGTTGACGCAGGACACGTGGTGGCGAACAGACACCGGCCCTTTACTAGCTTTTGAGGGGGAGAGTGGGCGTCCCCTAGCGATTCTGCCTGACAACACGGGGCATGGCCTTTGGGTAGTTGATATCGTCATAGGAAGCCGGCGGCGCTTGAGTTCTCGCCTTGCCTCAACCTTGGGTAAAGACGCTTTTATGTTTTTCAGGAGCTTCCCAGAACGCGCGATTGGGCTGAGAGACCTAGTTTTCTTTGGTATGCGTGGAACCGGAAAAGATTTTGAGCGTTTACTGGCGGTTGGTGCTTTTGGTGGCTTGTTGGGTGTGTTTACACCCTACGCAACTGGACGTCTCGTTGAACGTATCATTCCCGGTGCGCTCACCGGAGAGTTGGTGCAGATGGTGGTGTTGTTGTTGGTTGCTGCCATTGGAATCAGTGCCTTTGAGATTACAAAATCTATAGCTTTTCTCCGCATTGATAGCCGGGCCGACTTGGCGACGCAGTCGGCGATAATCCATCGATTGCTCCACCTTCCGGCAGCTTTTTTTAGGGGGTATTCCGCCGGTGATTTGGCTCAACGGGTCTTTGGTATATCTGGAATACTGCAGACGATAAGCAACACTTTCCAGACGGCGTTTATCAGCTGGGTGTTTGGCCTATTTAGCTATGCATACTTGTTCTACATTGACTGGCGTCTCGCTTTGATGGCGACTCTGCTTGTTGTCGTGAGCCTACTCTTCACTTTGGCGATCAATCTCTGGCGTCTCTCTAGAGAGAGACAACTGATAGAGCTCGAGGGGCGACTGTCCAGCCTTGTTTTTCAGCTGCTTGGGGGGATCGCAAAGTTGCGGGCAGCCGGTGGTGAGAAAAGTGCATTTGCACTTTGGGCCAAGAGCTTCTCCGAGCAGTCGCGTTTGAGCTTCAGTATTGGATGGGCGCAAAATCTACTTACCTCATTCAATGCAGGCTATGTGGTTATTAACTCGCTGGTGCTATTTGCGGCGATCGCCTATTTAATACCGCAAATGGATGCTGGTAGCTTCGTGGCTTTTAATACTGCATTCGTACAGTTCTTTGCAGCAACTTTAGCCATGATTGGCGCTGTAACGGGTTCGTTAAACATCATACCCATGTACGAGCGGTCGTTACCTGTATTAACAACCGCCCCTGAAACAGACATTGGAAAGTCTCCCCCAGGTGTCTTAAGCGGAGAAATTGATATCAGCCGCATTAGTTTTTCTTACGATGTAGAAGGCCCAAAAACTATCGATGACGTATCTATACGCATTAAGGCAGGAGAGTTTGTTGCTTTTGTAGGTCCGTCCGGTTCAGGTAAGTCCACGTTGTTTCGGTTGCTTCTGGGATTCGAAACCCCCGAGACAGGAGCGATCTATTACGACGGTAAAGATTTGGCGGACCTCGACTGCAGGGGGGTGCGGCGCCAACTGGGAGTGGTTTTGCAAAATGGCCAACTGATGTTCGGCGACATCTTTACAAACATAGTGGGGTCTTCTCCGCTAACGGTTGAGGATGCATGGGAGGCGGCCCGCATGGCGGGATTTGATGAAGATATTCGCGATATGCCTATGGGTATGCATACGATGATATCGGAGGGTGCTGGGACCATCTCGGGAGGCCAGAAGCAGCGGCTGATGATCGCGCGCGCTGTCGTAAAAAAGCCTAAAATACTGCTGTTTGATGAAGCGACCAGCGCTCTCGATAACCACACTCAGGCGATCGTCTCAAAAAGTATCCTAGAACTGAATGCTACTCGCGTCGTGGTTGCTCATCGCTTGTCAACTATCGTCAACGCAGACAGAATTTTTGTTGTTAAGGCGGGGCGTATTGTTGAAGCCGGGAGCTATGACGAATTGATGCAGCTGCGCTGTCATTTCTATGATTTGGCCGAACGGCAACTTTGCTAACAAATGCTTAAAAGCTACGGAATGACCCCAGCAAGCGCGCTACGACTCACCTGCTGTCCAGCGTAAACGCCCAGATTATGTACAGAGGCTTCTTGCACATTTCCATTAAGGTATCTAAACGGCGAACGCAACTTTTGCAGTTTTTTTTCGAGGTGTTTCTAATCAGGTCTGATTTATCGGACTCAAAATCCAAGAGGAGATGTAATGAGTCAAGAACAAGCAAGCGAGTTGTTTGGTCGAGTCGTCGCAAAATGTTGGGCGGACGATGAATATAAGCAAAAGTTCATCGATGATCCGGCTGCCGTATTGAAAGCCGAAGGTGTGGAAGTTCCAGATGGTGTCTCTTTTCGTGTAGTGGAGGACAGCGAGCAGTTGCATACTATCGTGCTGCCAGCCAAGCCAACTGGCCTGTCTGATGATGATCTGGACAATGTCGCAGGGGGGCTTTCTTACGTGCCTTTCGAGCCAGGGCCGGTCATTGTCTCAAACCTAGGGTGACTAGGTCGTTCCTGAACTGGCTTCCTCAGACTCTTTAAAATGCATCCTGGGTGGGGCTTTCCAGTTGGCTGAACCTGGCGCTATGACGAATTGATGCATCTGTGTGGTCATTACTATGGTTTGGCTGAACGCTAGCGTTACTAACAAAGGTGTTGAGGTTGGGGAACTGTCCCTCTCCCGAACCCCGGCTCGAATTTGCACGATCACTTAGTTACCGTAGAGACCGCACGTAGGGATAGTGTTTGGTGGCTACTTATGCCACATTGTCTGTGCTGCATTGTGTTTCAAATGTTCTGGCCGGCGACCTCAACTTTTGCGGTCGTTTATGTCGAGTTGGTTAATTATCAGGTCCGAGGTATCGGACGTAAATTCTAAAGGAAATGTTATGAGTCAAGAACAAGCAAACGAGTTGTTTAGTCAAGTCGTCGCAAAATGTTGGGCGGACGACGATTATAAGCAAAAGCTCATTAATGATCCGGCTGCCGTGTTGAAAGCCGAAGGTGTGGAAATGCCAGAAGGTGTTTCCCTTCGTGTAGTGGAGGATAGCGAACAGCTGCATACTATCGTGCTGCCTGCCAAGCCAACTAGTCTGTCCGATGATGATCTGGACAATGTTGCAGGTGGCCTTTGCTGCTTGCCACTCGGTATTGCTATGACCGGAGCAGCGCTCATCTTCTAACCAAGACGACCGCACCCATGCGTGAAGTTCAGCGAGCGCATGGGTACTCACGTTCTCGATAAATTTTGTGACAAATTCTTTTTAAGTGTCCCCCAGGGTCTGCAATTCTCGTCCTTCTCTCGAACAGAAAATTTTGACTACCATGACGTTGAATGCGTGGGTTTTTGTGCTAACCAAGCGCTGGGCTTCTAAAGGGTTGCAAGTGAGTTTTAAGTGTAGGTCGTAATTTTTGCTTAAACAGAAGGTTTTTTGATGGTTACTGCGCTGCAATTTTCCGGGGGCAAAGACTCGCTGGCATGCTTGCACCTGTTTGAAAGCGAATGGGATGACATTTACGTCGTTTGGGTCAATACGGGAGCAGCTTATCCCGATGTCATTGAATACATGGAAGAGTGGCGGCAGGTGCTTCCTAATTTTGTGGAAGTTAAGACAGATCAGCCCGGCAATATCGCGAAGTACGGGTGGCCAGCCGATGTGGTTCCTATTAACAGCACCTCGATAGGGCGTAAGCTGATGTCGGGTGATGGGCCAGTAATCCAGGACTACCTAAGCTGTTGCGGCAGAAATATCTGGGCCCCGATGCAATCGGCTATGAAAGATCTGGGTGCTACCAGAATAATACGAGGGCAGCGCGCTGATGACTCGCATAAGGGCCCACTGAAGTCTGGGCAGCTTGTAGATGGCGTGGAATACGTCTATCCACTAGAGAACTGGTCGGAGCAAGATGTTTTTGACTATCTTCGATCGGTCGATGCACAGATACCTTCCTATTACGCCAAGGGTGAAGTGACAGGTCGAGATTGCTGGGACTGCACCGCGTACCTCGAGGAGAATGTTAACAGAATACAGGGCTTGCCTGATGAGAAGAGGGTTGAAATGGAACGCCGTATCAGTCTGATTGATAGTGCTATCAGTAGCGAGTGGCACGGTCGCTCGATAATTGCTCGATCCGCTCCATGACAGCGGGCAGTAGTCGGCCGGTGGGCGTTGAACAGCACTTGGTTGGGCCTGTATCTCTGACATGTGAAGCTGTAAATTTTTCGAGCGGCGGCTCGCTTATTGAACATGACTTTGTAACTTTCTTCTTTTGATCCGAATTCCTGCGTTCAAAGCTAATCTGCATCTGGAAGTGATTCCCGGTGATGGGGTCGTGGTGCTGTCTGAGTCTACTGCCAGTGCACTGCAGGGCGATGCTTATGAGAATCTTGTTCCACTGATCGATGGTGTTCGTAGCACCGAAGTTATTGTCGCTTGCTTGGCCGGCACGTTAGATCCGGCAACGGCTTATTACGCCTTGAGTCGCATGGAGGCCCGAGGCTTGTTAGTCGAAGCGACGCCCGAGATTTCGCCGCCGATTGCAGCTTTCTGGCAGGGGATCGGATTGGATTCCGGCGCGGTTTTGAGTGCGCTCAAAGAAAAATGCGTGACTGTCAAGAGCGTTTCAGCCATCGGGCTTAATGAGCTGGAGGTGGCGCTCGACTCGATGGGAGTGCGAGTGACTGCCGAGGAACATGCCGATCTAACGGTGGTGCTTACGGACGATTATCAGTCTTCCGAGTTGACCCAGATTAACGCCGATGCCGTGAATTCGGGGCGCTCATGGATGTTGTTGCGATTGGTTGGGCCTGAACTGTGGCTGGGGCCGGTGTTTGAGGCGGGCGAAGATGGCTGTTGGTTGTGTTTGCGCAGGCGTCTTGCTCGAAATCGTGTGGTCCATAGTTTTGTAGCCGCAAGGAATGGCTTGGAGAACCCTCCACTTACCGCCTTGGGGTCTCTTCCTTCCACATTGTTAGCGGGTAGTCACATAGCCGCAATGGCGGTAGCTAAGTTTCTGTGTGGTGCCGGCAGTGGACTTAAAGGTGTGATACAAAGTTTGGACTGGTCGGAAAACACCTTTGAAACCCATTTGTTACTGCCCCACCCGAACTGTCCGACTTGTGGTGTTCCACAGGTCGCGAAAACACCCGAGGTGATTCTTTCCGAGGGAAAGGCTTGTTTTTTGGGTGATGGCGGTCATCGGAGTGTGACCCCAGAGGTAACCCTTTCGACTTATCAACATCTGGTGAGCCCAATCGTCGGCGTCGTAACTGAGCTGTCAGCGATGAGCGAAGTTGGCGGTATATTTCAGGTATACAAGGGTGGGTATAACCCGGCGATAAGTATGACGACCCTTGATCATCTAAAGTTGGGTTTACGTAACGCATGCTGCGGGAAGGGAGTGTCTGTGACCCAAGCCAAGGTTAGCGCATTGTGTGAGTCGATTGAACGTTACTCGTCAGAACGACAGGGTACTGAACAGATTTCTACATTTAGCTACGCTCAGATGCTCGATTATCACGGTGCCGATGTTATCCATCCTAACGAGATTATGCGCTTTAGCGACGCGCAATTAGCCAAGCAGCACGAGCTGAATGCTGTGCGATCTAAATACAACGTCGTACCTGAAATTCTTCCTGCGAACGAGCCTATTGATTGGACGCCAATGTGGTCTCTAAGCCATGGGAGACCTAAGTATCTCCCCACGCAGCTCCTTTATTACGCAAGCCCCGCCTCTTCAACTTGCGATCGAGTTTTTAGCCTAGGATGTTCGAATGGCTGCGCTTCAGGAAACACGATGGAAGAGGCTATCTTGCACGGGTTTTTCGAGCTTGTTGAACGCGATGCCGTTGCAATCTGGTGGTACAACCGATTGCAAAAGCAAGGTGTGGATTTAGCAGGGTTTTGCGAACCCTGGATTCTCGAGTTGACCGAGTTATATGCTCAACAATTCGATCGCGATTGTTGGGCATTGGATTTGACAAGTGACCTTGGAATTCCGGTGTTTGTAGCTGTTTCACGAGCCCGGAATGCTGAGCAAGAGCAGCTGTTGTTTGGGTTTGGCTGTCATTTGGACGCGCGTATCGCTCTCCAGCGGGCCTATGCCGAAATGAACCAGATGCTTGGTACTGCCTACCCTGGTGGGGGCAAAGATCCATCACTTGAAGATCCGGAGACGCTTGAGTGGCTGACCAGTGCAACTATCAAGGAGCAGTCCTATATGGCGCCGGATACTGGTCAGGAGCTCAAGCAATTTTCAGACTACGCGATAACGCATAGCGGCGATTTTTTGCGTGACATTGAATACTGCCGTTCGTTGATAGAAGCAAGAGGTATGGAGTTACTTGTTCTCAATCAGACGCGCTCTGACATACAGATGCCTGTCGTCAAAGTTGTGGTGCCTGGACTGCGCCATTTTTGGGCACGTTTCGGAGCTGGTCGACTCTACGAGGTGCCGGCGGAGATGGGATGGCTGGAGCAAGCGTTAAGTGAAGACGAGTTGAATCCGATTTCAATGTTTATGTAGCGTCAGAGTCACTATGTATAGCTACCAACTTAAGTTGCGATCAGGCGTCGAGTTGGAGGATGACGGCGATGTGCTCCTCATCGCCTCCCGCGATGGGCGCCGTTTGCGAATACACGATTCGGGTGCCGGCCTTAACGCGATCCTTACACACTTGGTTGATGGAGGCTACGCGGCCGCGCAATTGGTAGAAATTGCACGGATTGCTGAGCCCGACGCCAATGCGATGTCATTCCATTACTTGCTCGCTAGACTCAACCAGAGGGGTTTTCTAAGCTATACCTTGCTAGAGGGTAGCCGCAAATTAGCTTTGCTGGAGCCTACATCTCCGCAGTTCAGTTTTCAGGATCAAGAATGTACCGGAGCGCTGCGTTTTTCGCGTTTCGGCTATATCAGGCGGGAAGGCAGCGCAATGATCGTGGAGTGCCCCCTGGGGCATGCGCGCATCACATTGCTCGATCCTCTGTTATGCGCTTTACCAGCTCTTCTTGCGAAGCCTCAGAGTATTGATGAGATTGCTCTACTCCTGCCATCCTTTTACTCTGAGTCCGTGAGAGAGGCTGTAGTTTTGTTAATGAATGCTGGAGCGGTTTTTCGTACTGATGTAAGCGACCGTGTGTTCGAAGATCAGGATCAGTCTCTTAGGCTATGGGAGTTTCATGATTTACTTTTTCATGTCAGGAGTCGATCAGGTCGTCATGAGTACCCGCTAGGTCCCACATTTCGCCTCAAGGACACTTTGCCTCATCCTCCGATGCAAGCGGCCATTGCTTCGCGTAAACGTATTCAGCTAGCGGGTCCGATGCCAAGCGTTTCCAGTCCTGACTTTTTTGCCGTGCTGGAGTCGCGTCGTTCCAGGCGGTCGCGCGGCGAGAAGCCCTTAAGCTTAGAGCAGTTAGGGGCTTTCTTATGGCATACGGCTCGGACCCAGGCGGATGTTCCCAGCGAAGTAGAGTGTCCGGAGAGCTACGGATATCAGCTTCGGCCTTATCCAAGTGGTGGTGCGATTCATGAACTTGAAATCTACCTGACGGTTAGTGGTTGTATTGGACTGGAGCAGGGTCTGTATCACTATGACCCCGTGGCCCATGAGCTTGGGTACTTAGCGGACATGGGTGAGAGTCAGATGTCCCTAGTACGAGATGCAATGGCTGCGTCAGGAACGCAGGTGCCGCCTGATGTATTGATAACGTTAGCGGCACGCTTTGGGCGTAATGCATGGAAATACGAGGGCCTGAGCTACTCGTTGATTCAAAAAAATGTCGGCTGCTTATATCAGCAAATGTATTTGGTCGGTACGGCGTTGGGGTTGTCGCCGTGTGCCCTTGGTCTGGGGAATTCGGAGCACTTCTGTTCCGCGGCAGGCACAAGTAGGTATGAGGAGAGCTCCGTTGGAGAGTTTATGCTTTCTGGGGCAGATTCATTGAGATAAGCATCTTGGGTGTAGTTTTTGGGCTGATTTAAGTGATCTACCAGCCCCCCCGGAGCTGGTCGGTATGTCAGGCGTATAAGCAAATCTGGGGAACTGTAGTTAGCCATTCGCGGATTTTAGCCAAAAAAAGGACCGGCCCTTATGGACCAGTCCTTTGTAATTTGGTGGAGGCGGCGGGAGTTGAACCCGCGTCCGCCAGCACTCTGCCATTGGCTCTACATGCTTAGATCCCGTTGATTAATCTAGCCGCACACAGCCCAACGGGCAGGACGTGATTGGCGATCTCCGTAAATTTTTAGCAGCGCGGCCCGGAGCCTGCTTTGCTGCGATCCAGTTCTATATGACAGTCAGTAACGCGGGGCTGGAACCTTGCTAGAGACCGCTAGGGCCGAAGCCACTAGATGAAGTATTGATGACTGCTTACGCAGCCAGCGCTACCTCGTAGTTGTCGTCATTGGCAACTAATAGTTTGCAGCTTTGGATTTACGTGATTGGCTACCATCACGGCATGCACCGCAGGTTTTGTTACCGTCGTCGAATCCGTAACGCCCCCAAGTGTCCTCCAAGTTTAGCACAAATGGGGATTTCTACTGAATTTACCTACGACTTCTAATTTGACAGCCGCCGATGTCTGACCAATTCTCCCAAAGATAAGGCAATAATAATTTGCATAGGGAGCGTGTCATGGATGCAGTGTCAATTAACTGGATGGCAGTGGTCACCGCCGCTGTGGCGGGCTTTGTGGTGGGGGGCTTGTGGTACTCACCCCTCCTGTTTGGAAGGGTCTGGATGGACGCTGCGGGAATCACTGAAGAGCAGATCGCCGGCGGCAACAAAGCCAAGATCTTCGGTTTGTCCCTGATCTTTTTGCTAATCATGAGTTACTGCCTGGCGATGTTTTTGGGCGCTGGAGACATCACACTTCAAAGCGGTGCTTTGTATGGATTTCTCACCGGTTTTGGCTGGATTTTTTTTGCTTTTGGGGTTGTGGGGCTGTTTGAGCTCCGATCGTGGCCCTATATTTTCGTTAATGGCGGTTACTGGATTATCACTATGACCTTGATGGGCGCAATTATGGGCGCGTGGAAATAGCCTAAATTAACAGTGTTTTTAGTCATTTTTTGTTTCAGTTGTTTGGTCAGGCAACGACTTTTCTTTTTGCTCGTCACTGACGAAGCCTGAACAAATGAGTTGACACCTCTGGCTGAATGGGGCCACTCTGATTGCATCCATTCACGTACCGTACGTCGTTAGGAGGATGCGGTAATGACAATTTTTAACTCCCCCAGGGGGCGCTTGCGCGCGCTTGCCCTTGTCTGTTCGTCTTTGATTTATACCTCGGTGTCTGCGGCACCGCCGGTAGATAAGTTTCCCGATATTGAACTTCCCGATGTGGTCAGTGGCCAGGCTGCTGTGGGCGCCCTTGGCGCCAAATTGCCCCCGGTGGCTGCTTTTTACGGTATGAGTACCAGTGAATTTGCGCGTCACCTGCGTGATGATCGTACCCTGTGGATTGATCGCAGTGGGCGCGCTTTTTATATTGAACCCGAGCCGGCAGACAGTTTTGCTACGGACATACTCGAGGAGGCAAGCTATCCGCTTTCTGAGACGTTTTTACTCGAGAGCAAGCCTACCGCGCCGCGCACGGTGTATCTGGATTTTGATGGGCATGTCACTTCGGGCACCGCTTGGAATGGCGGCGGTGGCGATATCACGTCACCGGCCTATGACCGCAATGGCGATCCGAGTTTTTTTACCAATAGCGAGCTGACCGAGATTCAGGCCATTTGGCGCTTGGTGGCCGAGGATTTCGCGCCCTTTAACGTCAACGTAACCACCCGGGATCCGGGGCCTGCGGCGATCAGTCGGGATGGCAGTGGTGATGGCGTGTTCGGTACCCGCGTCGTGTTTACCGTAGACAATTTTGATGGCTGTGGCTGTGGCGGATTTGCGTATCTACGGGCCTTCGACGACACCTCGGATTTTTATAAGCCCGCATTTGTTTTCAATCGCGGCGTGAAAGGCGCTGGCGAGGCGGCCACGCATGAGGCAGGCCATAATCTGGGCCTAAACCATGATGGAATCAGTGGCGGCGCGGCCTATTACGGTGGGCATGGCAGTGGTAGCACAGGCTGGGCTGCGATCATGGGGGTGGGGTATAACCGTTCCCTGGTGCAGTGGAGCAGCGGTGAATACAACAACGCCAACAATCTTGAAGATGATCTTGCGCGCATGCAGGTTTATGGCGCGCCGCTGGTTGAGGACGATCACGGCGACAGTATCGGTGGGGCGTCAGCCCTTGAAAGCAGTCGTGATGGAACACAGGTCAGTCTTGCTGCTCGGGGGGTTGTTCATACTCGGGATGACCTGGATGTCTTCAGTCTGATTGCCGGAGCAGGACCCTTGAATCTCTCCCTTACGCCTGCTCCTTCGGCACCTAATTTGGACATCGAAGCCAGGTTGCTGGATGCGTCGGGCAATGAGCTTGCGCGGAGTAATCCAGAGAGCGCTCTTGATGCCGCGATCTCAGTGAATGTTGCTGCTGGAGAGTACTTTCTGGTGGTCGATGGCGTGGGTAAAGGTGACCCTCTGGGCACCGGCTACACGGATTACGCAAGTCTTGGTAATTACTCTATCGCTGGCTTTGCTGCAGACCCGGGCGGAATCATGCCGCCCATAGCGGTGGCTACGGCCCCTAATTACACCGCCAGCATTGCACCTTTGAGTGTGGATTTTGATGCCAGTGGATCCAGTGATGCGGTCTTCTGGGACTGGGACTTTGGTGATGGTGGTACTGATAGTGTTGTAGCACCGAGGCATATTTACACCGCTCCCGGAGTTTATGCGGTGACACTTACGGTCACTAACGAGTCGGGACTGACCGACAGCACTGGTCTTGAAATAACGGTAAATAACCAGCCCCCGGTTGCCGTGGCGTCTGCCAATACGCTCAGTGCCGCCGCAGGAGACACGATCGTCTTTGACGGAAGTGCGTCCTATGACGTTGATAGCAGCGGCCGTATTGTTGACTGGGACTGGCGCTTTGGTGATGGAAGCATCGCCAGCGGAACTTCTGTTTCCCATAGCTACGGCAGCGGTGGGCAGTATACGGCTGAGTTGACGGTCACTGACGACCTGGGCGATTCCAGTGTTAGCAGTATCGTTTTGGATATCAGCGGTCCGGCCTTTGTGGAGCAGCTGTCTACGGGCGAGCAATTCGTCGCAGGTACAGTGAACGGTGATTATCGTGATACTTATCTTAATGATGGCATTGAGCAGGCAGTGGTCGAGAGAACCTCGGGAGGACGCAAAAACTCCCGATACAGTTATTTGGAACATCGCTGGAACTTTGCGGTTTTGGGCGGTGACAGTGTCCGGCTCTCGCTTACCGGCAGGCACCAGTCTGCCAGTGATGGCGATACCTTGCGTTTCTTCTATACCGTTGGTGGTGGTCCCGAAGTCCCTCTGGCTATAGCCCTTGGCAGTTCACGGTCGACGTATAACGTTGATTTACCTGCCGTGAGCGGCCAGGCGCAGCTGATCGTGCGCGACAGCAATCGCGTCTCAGGTAATCTGGATTTAGACAGGCTGTTTATTGATGCTCTACTGATCGTCACGGAGAACGGCGATGCGGGTGATGGAGGCGATCCACCGCCGCCACCACCTCCGCCACCCCAAGACACTGCTTTGTCTGCCAATGCATACAAGCGAAAAGGTGTACAAACGGTTGATCTTAGCTGGACGGGGATAACTGCGGGTTCCCTGGATCGCAACGGTGTAGTGATTCAGAGCTTTACTGGCCAGAGTGGTTACACAGACACGCTGGGCAAGGGGGGAGGCAGTTACACGTACACCCTGTACGACGAGGCCGGAAACCTCAAAGACAGTGTCTCGGTTAACTTTTAAAGTTTAGCTTTCACGGTAGGAGTGAGCGCCCGGGTACGCCCGGGCTTTTTTTGTGCGCTGCTGTGTTTTTAGACTAAAAGCCCGTGGTGCTTTTTAAGTATTCGAGTTCTTCACTGGTGCTGTGACGACCAAGTACTGCATTGCGAGACGGGTATCGACCAAAGCGCTGGATAACATCGCGATGGGCTTTTTCATAACGTAGCGCCTCGGTATTACCCAAGGTTTCAAAAATCTGCATCCCTTGCTCGTGCACAGCCAGAGATTCACTGTGCATGTAAGGCATGTAAGTAAAGTACCGCTGATCGTCATTCATACCTTGATCGTCGCCACTGGCGACGGCCTCCTGCGCAAGTGCCAGAGCCATGCCATCCTGGGCATAGGACCGGGCGTCCTCGCGAAAGATGTTTCGTGAAAATTGGTCCAGCACAATGATTTCGGCGCATCGTCCTTCGGGGGTTTTACGCCACTCCCAGCATTCCCCTTTACTGGCAGCGACTAAGGTAGGCAAAAATTGCTCTTTGCATACGGCGTCAAAGGCTTCTGACTTTTTGAACCAGCGTCTGGGGCCGGCCTCTTCAAACCAAAACTGGAGGATGTCAGTTGCGTTTTTCACAACGCCAGTGTACCTAAATACTGTCTACGTTCAGCCCACGAACGCGCGTTCAATGACGTAGTCTCCTGCGACCCCCTGGCTTGGCGAGACATTGAAGCCTCGCGCATCAAGCAGCGACGAAATATCGTTCAACATTGCGATGCTGCCGCAAATCATTGCACGGTCTTGCACGGGATCAATCTGTGGAAGTCCAAGATCCGCTTCGAGCTTGCTGCTCCCTAGTAAGTCTGTGATACGACCGTTATTACGAAAAGGTTCGCGGGTTACCGTGGGGTAGTACAGAAGCTTTTCACGCACTTCCTCGCCCAGATATTCGTGCTGTGGGAGCTCTTCGGTCAGGTAGTTGTAATAGGCCAGATCGCTTACCTGACGCACTCCATGTACCAGCACGATTTTTTCGTAGCGTGCGTAGGCGTCGGGATCGCGAATAATCGACATAAAGGGCGCTAAGCCGGTGCCTGTGGAAAACAGGTACAGGTATCGCCCCGGATGCAGGTCGGTGAGCACCAACGATCCCACAGGTTTCTTGCCCAGAAGCACCTCGTCGCCCACAGCGATGTGTTGAAGACGAGAGGTGAGTAGACCGTCAGCTACTTTGATGCTGAGAAACTCCAGCTCCTCTTCGTAGTTGGCACTGGCGATACTGTAGGCCCTTAATGCTGGTTTACCTTCAACTTCCAGTCCCACCATAGTGAAATGTCCGTTTTCAAACCTGAACTCGGGTGCGCGCTCCGTCTTAAAGCTGAACAAACGATCGTTCCAGTGCTTCACTTCGGTGACTTTGGCGGGTGCTACGGCGGCCATGCTGGGGTCCTCGGTATTGGTACGAGCTGTGTATACGTAAGAAGCGGCGAATTCTGATCACCTTGATGGCCCCCTGCAAGAGATTGCGGGCATCAATCAAGAACGGTTTTTCCTATCCTTATTCTCTTAGGGTGTTGCAGCTCGCTGTGGACAGCGCATAAAGCGCTGCCTAGACTTCGGATGCACAAGAATCAAATAACAACTGAAAGGCCCAAGTATGGAATACGACCTTAAAATCACCGGTGGTCTCGTTTATGACGGTGAAGGCGGTGAGCCCCGTCAAACCAATGTCGCCGTGCGTAACGGGACCATCGTTGCCATCGGCGAGTGCGCCGGTAACGCGCGTGACACCCTGGATGCCAGCGGACACATCGTGACTCCCGGTTTCATTGACCTGCATACCCACTACGACGGGCAGGTCTCCTGGGATGCAGGGATGCAGCCCAGCGTTAACCATGGGGTCAGTACCGTAGTCATGGGCAGTTGCGGCGTGGGGTTTGCGCCGGTGCGCGAGGCGGATCGAGAGAAGCTTATTCGACTTATGGAGGGTGTTGAGGATATCCCGGGTATCGCCTTGGCAGAAGGACTTACCTGGGACTGGGAGACTCTTCCCGAGTACATGGATGCATTGGATGCTAAGCCACATAGTATCGATTTTGCCGTGCAGGTTACCCATGACCCGCTGCGCGTATATGTTATGGGTGATCGCGCAGTGTGCAACGAGCCTGCGACCGAGACCGATATAGCCGCTATGCGTCGTATTACTCGCGAGGCACTGGAGGCGGGTGCTATCGGTTTTTCTACGGGTCGATCAGATGTGCACCGTAGCGCCGACGGCGACTGGACGCCGTCCTCAGAAGCTACTGCCGAGGAGCTTGCAGGAATTGCGAGCGCGTTTGCCGGCCTCTCTCATGGGACTTTGCAGGCGGTGAATGATTTTGACCTCGAGCGCGAAGGTGATGCCTTTGACGAGGAGTTCGATATCCTCGAGATTATGGCCAAAGCCGGGGAGGGGAGACCATTCTCGCTCTCTTTGATGCAGCGTGATTTTGCTCCGGATCAGTGGCGACGCATTATCGAGCGCGCCGAACAAGCCGAGGCAAAGGGCGTCAAAATGCGTCTGCAGACCGCGCCCCGGGGTATCGGGGTTATTACGGGGCTGCAATGTACCTTCCATCCTTTTATTGGGTTTCCCAGCTACAAGGCGATCTGTGACTTGCCTTTGCATGAGCGTGTGACGCGCATGCAAGATCCAGCATTTAAAGCGCAGATACTGACCGAGAAGTCGGAAACCTTGGCCGGAGATGGCACGCCAGTGCCGCCTATCGTAGATGCGCTCATGGCCGCAATCGACTACGTAGCGAGCAAAACGTTCTTGCTGGGCGACAATCCGGAATATGAGCAGAGCGCCGAGACCTCCGTGCTACACATGGCGCAGGAGAAGGGGGTGTCCTCCCTGGAAATGATCTACGACCTGCTGCTGGAAGACGCTGGGCAGGCTTTGCTGTATTTCCCGATCTACAACTACACCAACATGAATTTCGATAATGTGTTCGAAATGATGCAGCACCCGCAGTCCATCATGGGTCTTTCTGATGGTGGGGCACACGTAGGTACCATTTGCGATTCAAGCTTTCCGAGCTATTTATTGACCTACTGGGCTCGAGATCGAGATCGAGGAGGGCGCATTGAGCTTGCCGAAGCTATTCGTCGATTGACTTCGGATATTGCAGATTACTGTGGGATGAGCGATCGCGGCAGACTCAAAGTAGGCCTCAAAGCCAATATCAACGTGATCAACTTCGAGAAGCTAAGACTCTTTGCCCCCCGTATGGTACAAGACCTGCCTGCGGGCGGTCAGCGACTGCTTCAGGACGCTGCTGGTTATCGCGCTGTCATCGTAGATGGCGAGACGGTCTTAGAGAACGATCAGCTTACGGGCAAGAATCCAGGCCGTTTGTATCGAGCCGGGCAGCAGGCCTTAGAGTCAGCCGCCTGAGCGCAAACTGCTATTCATACAGCAAGAATTGAATCACGCCGGAAAACCCGGCACATCACTGACACCATGGGAGTCAACTATGTTTAGACCCGTTCAAATTATGGCCGGCGGATTTCTGGCGCTGAGTCTGCTGCTTGCGCCCTGGGCCCAGGCCGGCGATACGCTGAATCGCGTTGTAGACAAGAAAGTTCTCGTAGTAGGAATGTCCGGGGATCAGCCACCCATGAACATGAAGAATCGTCAGGGTGAGCTCATGGGGTTTGACGTGGATTTGGCTAAGGCGCTGGCTAATGCCATGCACGCTGACCTAAAACTCAGTCCGATGCCTTTTGGTGACTTGACCAAAGCGTTGGAAGCCGGAGAGATCGATATCATAGTGTCCGGCATGGCCATTACGGCGGAGCGCTCCAGAAGTGCTTCTTTTGTCGGTCCTTATCTGCTCAGCGGTAAGTCGATTCTTGCGACACGTTCAGCGATCGAGCAAATTGCATCGGGTGGCATTGCCGCAACGGACGTGAAGCTAGCGGCCCTAAAAGGCTCTACCAGCGCAAGTTTCGTGCTCGAAGCGGCTCCGAATGCGACGCTGGTTGAGGTGGCTAACTACAAAGAAGCTATCGACATGGTTACCAGCGGCGCGGTTGCCGGCATGGTAGCGGATGCCCCGGTTTGCAAACTGGAGGTGCTTCGAAACCCCGATGCAGGCCTTGTAACCCTCGATAAACCCCTCACCGTTGAGCCCTTTGGTGTGGCGGTGTCTTCAGAGGATCCCGAGTTTTTGAACTTGGTGCGCAATTATCTGCGGGCTTACGAAGGCACCGGCCTACTCGCCAAGCTTCGTCAAAAGTGGCTGGAGAACAGCTCCTGGGTCGCGGCGCTGCCGTAACTACTATTTTTGGACACGACGCCTCGGCCGCTTTTCGGCCGGGGCGTTTTTATTTGGACGTAGCATGATTGAGGCAATTGCCCAGACATTCGCAGAGATCGGTGTGTACCAGATGCAGGCGATATGGGCGGCACTGTTGTTTGCCTCGCTGCTTCGTGCATTCACCGGCTTTGGTTTTGCACTGGCTGCAATGCCGGTTCTGGCATTGTTTGTCGCCCCCACCGAGGCGGTGGTGATTACCGCCGGGCTGACCCTGGGTACGAGTCTATTATCGGTACACCGCTTCTGGCCGGACGCGCCAAAACGGCCGCTGTGGCCGATTTTATTGTTCTCGATAGCCGGTACTGCTGTCGGTGCGCAACTTCTGGAGCAAATCTCGGTGGAGCAGTTTCAGTTGTGGATTGGTCTTGGGGTGATAGGAGCCTGCGCAGTGTTGACGTTTTATCACCCGTCGCCGCGTGCGCCCAAACGAGGTGTGCCTATCATTACAGGCTTGGTGTCGGGTCTTATGAATGGTGCATTTGCCATACCGGGTCCTCCGGTCATTGTCTTTGCCATGGCTACCCAGGGCGAGGCTCGCCATAGCAGAGCAATGCTCTTGACGTATTTCATGCTCGCAGCGGCTATCGCATTGTGCGTGTTCGCATTATCGGGGTATTTGACGTTTCGAAGCTTGTGGATGTTTGTACTTGGAATGCCTGCCATGTTGATTGGCGATCGTCTGGGGCACGCGCTATTTGCGCGCTTTGGTACGCTGCTTTATCGACGCATAGCCCTTGGCGTGCTCTACGCTGTAGGTATCAGCATTACTCTAAAGGCCTTACTGGCCTAGGCATTAGCGGCTCACAGAGACTTAGATTACTGTTTTACCGCGTCGCGCATAATGCGCTGCTTTTGCACGCCCCATTCGCGGTCTTTTTGTGTCGCACGCTTATCATGGGCTTGCTTACCCTGTGCAAGGGCGATATCGGCTTTGACCAGATGGCCCTTCCAGTACAGCTTTGTACAGACACAGGTCTGACCTTTGGCGCTCACAGCGGCAAGAATCCTGGCCAGCTCTCGTCGGTTCAACAAAAGCTTACGCGTGCGGGTGGGATCCGGAACATAGTGAGTCGACGCAGTCGCAAGAGGGGTGATCTGCGTGCCCAGAAGGAACGCCTCGCCATCTTTCATCAGTACGTAGGAATCCGTTAGCTGCGCTTTTCCTGCACGCAGGGCTTTGACTTCCCAGCCTGTGAGGACGACCCCCGCCTCAAAGCTCTCCAACAAGTGATAGTCGAAGCGCGCCCGTTTGTTTTGGACGATAGTAGTATCAGTTGTTTTGGCTTTTTTCTTTCCCATGCGGTGTATTGTACAGGCAGTCTTGCCCAGCTGAACGCTCAATATACTTTGCAACCGCCTCAGGCTGGGGCAAGCTGTCAGTTGAATCAGTCCATCGGATACCAATGAAGCTCTATTTACCTGTTGAACGCTGGCAATCGCGCACGACCTTTGTGTTCGCGCTCGCGATGGCGGCGGTGGGTCTTGGCAATCTATGGCGGTTTGCCTACCTCATGGGCGAGCATGGCGGTGCACCGTTTTTTTTAAGTTATATGCTTTGCCTGCTGTTAATTGGTGTGCCGCTACTTGTAGCTGAGGTGGTATTGGGGAGCCATGGTCGCGGCTCGCCATTTTTGACCATGAGCTGGGCCACCGAGGTGTCGGGTCGCTCGAGACTTTGGCTGACCGTGGCCTTGTTGTCCTGTCTTGCAGGATTCCTGTTACTGGTTTCCTATCTACTGATGGCTGGCTGGAGCCTGTCCTACGCTTACCAGCTACAGCTGGGGGGCTTTGCGGCTATTAATCTTGCAGATGCTGCTGATTATTTCACCGCACAGCTATCGGCGCCGGCAGGTTTGCTGCGTTGGCAGTTTCTGGCGGCGGCGCTCCTGACCTTGCTGGTCGCCATGGGTGTACGTCGAGGTATTGGTCTATTCGTCTGGATCGCTGTGCCCCTGCTCATAACTCTCATGGGCGTACTCATCAATTTTTCGGTGGAGTTTGGTGATCTGAGTGCCGCAGGGGCCTATTTGTTCGCCTGGCAACCCATGGACTTTGATCGGGGGTCCTTTATGGCGGCGCTGGGACATGCGCTGTATACATTGTCCATCGGCGTTGCTGTGGGTATGAGTTACGGGGCCTACGCGCCCGACCGCCTGCCTATTGTGCGCTCGGTGCTTACGGTGGCGTTGTTTGACGTGGTAATTGCTGTAGCCGCCGGGGTCGCTATTTTCCCGTTGTTGTTTGCCAACAATCTGATGCCTGCGCAGGGCTTCGGTCTGCTTTTTATCAGCGTTCCTTATGCCTTTGGAAATATGCCCTTTGGGGATTTGTATGGTGCGCTGTTTTTCTTCGCGGTGTTTATCGTGAGCCTGGGCACGGCAGTGGCCCTGATTGAACCGATAGTCAGCGTACTGGAGCAGCAGTTTCGCGTGCGTCGCCTCCAGGCTGCGATTGCCATGACCGGCATTGCGTTCCTTTTGTCAGCGTATGCGACGGTTGATTTAGTTAACGCGCCTGAAGGCGAGGGTTTTTTACTGTGGCTCGACTCTGTGACTTCCGAGTGGTTGATTCCCGCTGCGGTATTACTGCTGGCGCTCTTTGTGGGTTGGCGTATGCCGAGGGAGGTGTTGCGCCAAGAGTTGTCTCGGGAGCCCGACATACTGTTTTCGCTGTGGTATTTTCTCATCCGATTTGTGGCTGTGCCCGTGATCGCTTTTGCGTGGCTATGGTTATCCTTGGTGCCCTGAAACTGACTATCGGAATCTATGACCTCTATTCATCGCAGTGCTCTTTTGCCATTTTCAGACAAGCAGCTGTTCGTTCTCGTCAACGACGTCGAGGCCTATCCGCAGTACATGGATGGCTGTGTAGGGGCGTCTGTCCTGTATACCGACGGTGAGCACATGGAGGCCCGACTTGATCTTTCTCGGGGCGGTATATCCCAGAGCTTCACCACACGTAATGAGCTGGTGCCCTACGAAATTATCCGCCTGACGCTCAAGGATGGACCTTTTGAGCAGTTTGCCGGAGCGTGGCGTTTTCAAGCTCTGGCAGAACAGGCTTGCAAGGTGTCTTTGGATCTGGAGTTTAGTTTTCGTGGGGGATTACTCAGCGCCGCGGCAGCAAAGCTCTTTGACCGAGTCACGGGTAACCTTGTAGACGCCGTGGTGCGTCGCGCACAGGATATTTACGGCACATGAGTAATGCTGCAACCATAGATATTGAGGTGGTTTACGCGCTGCCGGATCGGCAGTCGATTGTGAAGTTGACGGTGCCCGAGGGTACGACAGCGCTCGCTGCAGCTCAGCAATCAGGTCTGGATGAGCAGTTTGACGATCTGCATATTGGGCAGGACAGCCGCCTGGGGATTTTTGGGCAACTGACGGCGTTAACGCAGGTACTGAAGAACGGTGACAGGGTCGAGATTTACAGGCCGTTGCTGGCAGATCCTAAAGAAGTGCGAAAAGAGCGAGCGGCGCGTGCTAAAGCGCGCCGGGAGCATCAGTCGGACGACTGACGGCTCGCTTTATTGAGCGGGGTCACTCTCAGAATGGCTCTCATCGGCCTCTGCGCGCTCCGCGCTTTCTATGTCTTCTGCGCTTTTTGCGTTGGGATTGGCCCAGTCGGGTAGGTAATCGCCGGTCACGTTGACCAGGTTGTCACCTTCAAAAAATATCCTTACCTGCGCCTCGCGAATGATGTCCGGGCCGTTACGGATAACATAGGGGTAGTCCCAGCGATCAGGCTGAAACGTATCTTCCACCAGCGGAGACCCCATGATGAAGCGAACCTGTCGTCTGCTCATGCCAGGCTGCAGCTGCTCTATCATCTCCTGTGTCACCAGGTTTCCCTGCTCAATATCAATCTTATAGACGCCGGGAAAACCGACAAATCCGCAGGAGGCAAGCCCCAGCAGGGACACCGTGAGCAGCAGCGCTCGCAAAATGTATCGAGGTCGAATCAAGGACAAACTTCCACTGGCCTAAGAGGGGTGGCATCATACCGCTCAGTCCCGCGTCAGAGAAGTGCATCCCGTATGCCGTTTAGTAATCAAGATCTGCGAAGTGCTGGCCTCAAAGTCACGCTGCCTCGAATCAAAATCCTGCAAATTCTAGAGGATTCAGACCAGCACGCCCGGCACATGAGCGCCGAGGACGTCTATCAGGCACTACGTGACGCAGGGGAAGACGTGGGTCTAGCGACGGTTTACCGTGTTCTGACGCAGTTTGAGGGCGCAGGACTGGTGACCCGACATAACTTCGAGGGCGGTCATTCGGTCTTTGAGCTGGATCACGGTGAGCATCACGACCATATGGTCTGTGAAGATACCGGTCAGGTAATTGAATTTAACGATCCAATCATTGAAGAGCGTCAAAAAAAGATTGCCCAGGAGCACGGTTTCGAGCTTGTGGGGCACTCGCTGGTTCTGAAGGTGCGCAAGCGCGAGGCCAAGTAGTCCCTCTGGGTAGTCGACGGATATTCTTGAGGGTCTAGTCGCCCCCGGCTAGCATTTCCCGTGCATGAGCAAGTGTGTTTTCGGTCATTTTGAGTCCGCCGAGCATGCGCGCTATCTCGTCCACGCGTTCGGCCTCACTCAGTTCCTGCAGTGTGGATGCAAGCTGTTTGCCTTTACCTATCTTTTCGACCCGCAAGTGCTGCTGTCCTTGCGCCGCCACCTGCGGGAGGTGGGTCACACAAAGCACTTGCGCGTTTTTACCCATGTCTGCCAGCAGGCGGCCGACCACTTCTGCAACAGCACCGCCGATCCCCACATCAACTTCGTCAAAGATCATGCTTGGTACCGTGGTGTTGCCTGCTGTGGCAACCTGTATGGCAAGGCTGATACGTGACAGCTCGCCGCCGGAAGCGATGCGACCCAAAGGCTGAGGTTCTGCGCCGGGGTTGGTGCTAATAAGTAGCTCAACCTCTTCCTGGCCTAAAGGGTGAGGGTCCCCCAGCTCGCGTTTTTTGAGTGAGATCTTGAACAGGCAATTGCTCATAGCCAGTTTTTTGAGAAGCTGTGTGACTTCTTTTTCGAGCTTTGTCGCAAACTTCTTGCGGGCGCTGCTGAGCTTGCTGGCGTGGGTATTGTAGCTGGCCAGTTGCTGTGCGAGCTCGGCTTCAAGACCCTCGATACGCTCATCGCTGGAATCCAGCGTGGCCAGCTCTTCGCTCAGTGCTTCGTGATGAGCCTCTAGCTGCTCTGGCATGATCCGGTGTTTGCGAGCCAGGCCGTAGATCGATTCAAGCCGTGCTTGAACGTCTGCCAGACGCTGGGGGTTATTCTCGGTGCTGGCGAGATACTGCTGCAGTTCACTGCGCGCTTCTCCCAGCTGAATAGCGGCCGAATCGAGCATTTCGCGAACGCTCTCGATCACCTTACCCTGATGGAGTTCTTCGCTGAGCGTGGCCAGCGCGGCGCGTACGCCGGTCTCGTTGGTATCGCACAGCTCGATTGCGCTGGCGGCCTGGCGTTGAATAGCGTCGGCGTTCTCCAGAACACGTTGCTCATCTTCCAGGCTCTGTAGCTCCCCGCTCGCCAGCGCCAACTCGTCCAATTCGCCTACCTGATAACGCAAGAGCTGTTCCCGGTCTGCCTGCTCTTGCTGGTTGCTGCGCAGTGCCTCCAGGTCGTCGCGCAGTCGAAGCCATTCGTTGGCAATGTCTGCGGTTTTCTGGGCAGCGGAAACCTGCCCCGCATAGCTGTCCAGAAGTAAGCGTTGCTGCGCACGCCTGAGCAGTGATTGATGGGCGTGCTGTCCATGAATATCTACCAGGAGTTCGCCGAGCGCGGCGCAATCCCCAAGGGTGGTCGGGCGGCCGTTTATATAGGCTCGAGATCGCCCCTCGCGGGTTATAACGCGCCGAAAAAGACAATCGCCGTCGGCATCAAGGTCATGTTCGGTCAACCAGCTTTGGGCGGCGGCCATGCCGTCAATGTCGAAGCGGGCGCTGATTTCTGCACGATCATGGCCGGGGCGGATAGCGCTGGGGTCGGCGCGATCTCCCAGACACAGGGCGAGCGCGTCGAGCATGATGGACTTGCCGGCACCGGTTTCGCCGGTGACCACAGTGAGGCGATCGCGGAAATCGACCTCGAGGGTCTCTACGACGGTAAACTGACTGATAGTGATCTGGGTGAGCATGGGGATCCAATTGGGTATACCGGAGGTTTATAACTCATCCGCCCAAGCGCATAAACAGCAATTTACGTAGATGGGGCCCCACACTTTGTGTTCGAGGTGGTGTGTGCTAAAACCTTAGCTGATGAAGTACATGGTGTATTTACTTGGCGCATGAGCTAACAGACAGGGCGGGAACGCTGCTGAGGACCTTGGTCGCGCTACACATTCGTGACGGAAGCCCTGTGGGGTCGCAAACCCTGCGCCAGGAGGCAGGGCTTTCGGTGAGTCCTGCGACCGTTAGAAACGCCATGTCTGATCTCGAAGAGCGAGGTTTTCTCCACTCTCCACATACCTCCGCTGGTAGGGTTCCCACTGCTCAGGGCTATCGGTTCTTTGTAGACAGCTTGCTACAGGTAAAGGATGACCTGAATTCCAGCGCCTTTGACGTACTGCGCCAGGAGTTGAATCCCGATCGAACGACTTCTGATCTGGTGCAAGCCGCCTCATCGATGCTTTCGTCGATTACTTCCCAGGCAGGTGTGGTAACCGTGCCGCGTCCTACACAGCAACCGTTGCGCCAGGTAGAGTTTTTGCCGCTTTCAGGAGATCGCGTACTGGTCATTCTGGTGATTAACCAACGGGAAGTTCAGAATCGTATTATCCATACCCGTCGAGTGTTTTCGGACGAGGAACTGCGCGCCGCTGCGGCGCAGATTAATGAGCGTTTTGCCGGTCAGGCGCTTGCAGATGTTCAGCAGCAGGTCGATAGAGAGCTGCTGGCGGCAAAGAATAATATTGACGATTACCTCTCGGCGACCCTGGATCTGGCGCAGCGCGCATTAGCTGAGGAAGAAAAGCCGTCTGATTACTTGATCGTTGGTGAATCGCGACTGTTTGAAGGGGCCAGTCCAGAGCAACTCCAGCGGCTTCGGGAGTTGTTCGCGACCCTCGAAAGCAAACAGGACCTACTGCACCTGCTGGAGAGTTGCTCCGAGGCCGATGGCGTCAAAATCTTTATCGGTGAGGAGGCGGGCTCTCAGATTTTGGGAGATTACTCTCTGATCACCGCACCCTACGGTGATGGAGCCCGGACTTTGGGGGTGCTGGGAGTCATTGGCCCGACTCGCATGGCCTACGACCGGGTGATTCCTGTTGTTGATGTGACCTCTCGAATGCTGAGTGCCGCTCTCGCTAGTTGAGCCACGCGGTCTATTTACATCAGCGCGTCTTGTTTTTTCAGAAAATGCCCCCATGTCCGGTGAATCACAATCATCGTCGGCTATCAGGTCGACATATGCGCATTTCAATTTGAACACCAGGAGAGCACGGTGGCAGAAGATAAACGCGAGCAGGAGTCGCTGGCAGACGAACTAGCGATGGAGGGGCAGGATCCACAAAATGATGCAGCTGCGGCTTCAGACGACGCTGCCGGATCCGACATGAACGCCAGCGAGTCTGAACTCTCTGTAGACGCTCAGCTGGAGGCTCTTCAGGATGAGCTGGGGAGAGCCAGAGATCAGGCTCTGCGCGCTCAGGCAGACGCACAAAATGCTCAGCGCCGGGCTGATCAGGATGTAGAAAAGGCTCGGAAGTTTGCGCTGGAGCGTTTTTGCTCGGAGCTGCTCCCCGTGGTGGATAACCTCGAGCGGGCTCTGGAGGCAATTAACGGCGACGATCCGGCTCTTGGCTCCATCACCGAGGGCGTCGACCTGACGCTCAAAAGCTTCGTAGATGCGCTGCGAAAGTTCCATATTGAGCAGTTGGACCCCGTAGGCGAGCCCTTTGACCCCCAGCACCACCAGGCAATGAGCATGATTGAGAACCCGGATGCCGAGCCCAACACGGTTCTTGCGGTGATGCAAAAGGGTTACACCTTGAACGGTCGTTTGGTGCGTCCCGCCATGGTGATGGTCAGTAAAGCGCCGTCGGCAGAATAATCGCCCGGGAATATTGCCCGGCCCCTTGAAAAACGCCGCGCCGGACCCACATACAAAACAGATTACATAGCAACGGCTTCATCGCGATACGCAGATGTCAGCTAGTCAGGAGAAATGAAATGGGCAAGATAATTGGTATTGACCTGGGAACCACGAACTCGTGTGTTTCCGTACTGGAAGGCGGTAAGCCCCGCGTTATCGAAAACGCCGAGGGCGATCGCACCACTCCATCTATTGTCGGCTACACCGATGACGGAGAAATCCTCGTAGGGCAAAGCGCAAAGCGTCAGGCTGTCACAAACCCACATAACACCTTGTATGCGGTGAAGCGCCTGATCGGCCGAAAGTTTACCGATGATGTAGTGCAAAAAGACATCTCGATGGTGCCTTACAAGATTGTTGCGGCCGATAACGGTGACGCCTGGGTAGAAGCCAAGGGCGAGAAGATGGCACCTCCGCAGGTATCTGCCGAAGTGCTGCGAAAAATGAAGAAGACCGCTGAGGAATTCCTTGGGGAGACTGTTACTGAGGCGGTGATTACGGTTCCCGCGTACTTTAACGATTCTCAGCGTCAGGCCACCAAAGACGCGGGTAAGATCGCGGGGCTTGAGGTCAAGCGTATTATCAACGAGCCCACTGCGGCTGCGCTGGCTTACGGTATGGATAAAGCCAAAGGCGATCACACCATTGCGGTCTATGACCTGGGTGGCGGTACCTTTGACATCTCCATTATTGAGATTGCGGAAGTTGACGGCGAGCACCAGTTTGAAGTGCTGTCTACCAATGGAGATACCTTCCTGGGTGGTGAAGACTTCGATATGCGCCTCATTGAGTATCTTGCGGAGCAGTTCAAGAGCGAGAGCGGCATCGATCTGCACAATGATCCACTGGCTCTGCAGCGCCTGAAAGAAGCGGCGGAGAAAGCCAAGATTGAGCTGTCGCACTCTCAGCAAACCGAAGTAAATCTGCCCTACATCACAGCCGATGCAACTGGACCCAAGCACCTGGTGGTTAAGTTGAGTCGTTCCAAGCTTGAGTCACTGGTAGAAGAGCTCGTTAATCGCTCCATGGAGCCGCTGAAGATCGCACTTAAGGATGCGGGCTTATCCCCCAGCGAGATTGATGATGTGATTCTGGTCGGTGGTCAGACTCGTATGCCGATGGTGCAAAAGAAAGTAGCGGACTTTTTTGGCAAAGAGCCTCGCAAGGACGTTAACCCCGATGAAGCGGTCGCTATGGGTGCGTCGATTCAGGGTGCGGTTCTGGCTGGGGATGTGAAAGATGTATTGCTGCTTGACGTGACTCCGTTGACCCTGGGTATTGAGACCATGGGCGGTGTAGCAACACCGTTGATCGAGAAGAACACCACGATTCCTACCAAGAAGTCGCAGATCTTCTCAACGGCTGACGATAACCAGACAGCAGTAACGATTCACGTTGTACAGGGTGAGCGTAAGCAAGCCACGCAGAACAAGTCTCTGGGACGCTTTGATCTGGCAGATATTCCGCCAGCACAGCGCGGAATGCCACAGATTGAAGTGACCTTCGACCTGGACGCGAATGGTATCTTGAACGTGTCGGCCAAGGACAAGGCCACCGGTAAAGAGCAGTCAATTCGAATTACTGCCTCGGGCGGTTTGTCTGACGAAGAGATCGAATCAATGGTTGCGGACGCAGAAGTTAATGCTGAAGCGGACAAGCAGTTCGAGGAACTGATTGCCTCGCGCAACACCTGTGACGGTCTGGTGCACGCGGCTAAGAAGACTATCGAGGAAGCAGGGGAGCATGCCAGCGAGGAAGAGAAGGCTGCCATTGAAGCTGCGGTTAGCGAAGCCGAGGAGGCGCTCAAGAGTGACGACAAGGAAGCTATCGATGCGGCGGCTACCAAGCTGACTGAGGCGACGGGTCCTGTGGCGCAAAAGATGTACGCGGCGCAAGCAGAGGCGGCGCAGGCAGAAGCAGGTCCTGAGGCATCGGCAGATGCCGGTGACAACTCAGGTGCTGACGATGCCGTTGACGCGGAATTTGAAGAAGTCAACGACGACAAGAAGTAAACTTACTGTTTCGGTGGGCGCAAGACAGTGTCTTTTGCCCACCGAAACGTGAATTGAATGTGACGCGGGACCTATGTGCCCGCGTCGTCTATTTGGGAAGGGGTGCGGCCTGACCGCAGAGATATATGTCAAAACGCGACTACTATGAAGTACTGGGCGTAAGCCGCAGTGACGACGAGAAGCTTATTAAGAAAGCCTACCGCCGCGTCGCGATGAAGTTCCACCCAGATCGAAATCCCGATGACCCGAAGGCTGACGAAAAGTTTAAGGAAGCCTCGGAAGCCTACGAAGTCCTAAGCGATAGCCAGAAGCGCGCAGCCTACGATCAGTATGGGCACGCAGGCCTGGAAGGACAGATGGGCGGTGGCTTTGGCGGCGGTGGCAACTTCTCAGATATTTTTGGCGATGTCTTTGGGGACATTTTTGGCGGTGGTGGCGGTGGTCGCGGTCGGGGCGGTGCGCAGCGCGGTTCGGATCTGCGCTACACCCTGGATATCTCTTTGGAAGATGCGGTTCGCGGTACGACAGTCGAGATTCGAGTGCCCACATTGGCCTCCTGTTCGACCTGTGATGGTAGCGGTGCGCGAAAGGGAAGTAGCCCCACGACCTGTGGCACCTGCGGCGGTGCAGGTCAGGTGCGTATGCAGCAGGGCTTCTTTCAGGTACAGCAGACCTGTCCGACCTGTCGTGGTCGCGGTAGCACGATTTCTGATCCCTGTACCTCTTGTCGTGGCCAGGGTCGCGTAGAAAAAACCAAAAAACTGTCGGTTAAAGTGCCGCCGGGTGTCGATACGGGAGACCGCATTCGACTTGGCGGAGAAGGCGAGGCTGGCACTGAGGGTGGTCCCGCCGGCGACCTGTTTGTGCAGATGTCGGTCAAGCAGCACCCGATTTTTGAGCGCGATGGTAAGCATCTGTACTGCGAAGTCCCGATTACCTTTGCCGATGCTGCCCTGGGCGGCGAGTTGGAAGTTCCAACGCTTGATGGCCGCGTGAAACTCAAGATCCCCGCAGAAACCCAGACAGGCAAGCTTTTCAGGCTTCGCGGTAAAGGTGTTCAGCCGGTCCGTGGTGGTGGAGTTGGTGACCTGCTGTGCCGCGCAGTGATCGAGACTCCCGTGAACTTGAACAAGCGCCAGAAAGAGATCCTACAAGAGCTGCAAAAGAGTATGGGTGAGGGCGGTCATGCGCACAGCCCCCGTCAAAAGAGTTGGTTCGATGGCGTGAAACACTTCTTTGATGAGCTCAAGCCATGAGCGTGCGTATCGCTATTGCCGGCGGTAATGGTCGTATGGGTCGGACGCTGACAGAGCTTATCCAGAGTAGTGATGAACTGTCTTTGGCAGCTGTCACACTTGCTCAAAATGAGGTGGCGCCGGTGCCTGCCCCCGTGGCGGCTGAGTTGTACACCCACGATATTGCCACTGCATTGGCCGATGCGGATGTTCTCATTGATTTTACGACTCCCGAAACCAGCGTGATGCATGCTAAGGCCTGCGCTCAGGCGGGCGTTAGCTGGGTTATCGGTACCACGGGTCTTGATGCCTCCCAGCAGTCCGCTGTGGAGGTCGCAGCCGGGCAGATCGCTATTTGTCAGTCAGCAAACTTTAGTACCGGCGTAAATCTGATGCTGCGTCTCGTGGAGCTTGCCACCCGCGCATCGGATGACGATACGGACCTGGAGATTATTGAAGCGCACCATCGGCATAAGGTCGACGCGCCTTCAGGTACCGCTCTTGCTATTGGTAAGGCGATGGCGGCAGCGCGTGATGTATCTCTGGATGACCAGGCGGTAATGAGCCGCGAAGGTATCACCGGTGCGCGGCCCCCGGGCAGTATTGGCTTTGCCACGATTCGTGGTGGTGACATTGTGGGTGATCACACAGCGCTGTTTGCCAGCGAGGGTGAGCGTCTGGAGATTACCCATCGTGCTGGTACTCGGTTAGCTTTTGCTCGCGGTGCCTGTCGTGCAGCCTCCTGGCTGGCGGGGCAGTCTGCGGGTCTTTACGATATGCAGGATGTCCTGCAGTTGCGGGATTAAGGAAGAGTGATGATGGACCCGACGCCAGAAGTAATCGTCAATATTGATGAGAGCAACGCAGCTCAGTATCTCATTGAAGAGTCCATGCAGCGCCCGGTGGTGATCGACTTTTGGGCCGACTGGTGCGAGCCCTGTAAAGTATTGATGCCGCTGCTGGAAAAGCTGGCGACCGAGTACGCTGGCGCTTTTTTGCTCGCCAAGGTCAATGCCGACGATCAGCAAATGATTGCTCAGCAATTTGGCGTACGCAGCCTGCCCACAGTAATGGTTATGCGCGACGGACAACCTGTGGATGGCTTTGCCGGTGCCCAGTCAGAGCAAGCCGTACGAGAGATGCTCGAGAAGCACCTGCCGTCTCCCTACGAGGCCGCGCTGGTTGAGGCAACTACAATGCTCGAAGCCGGGGATGCCGCCGGCGCAGTAAGTATCCTTCGAGGTGTTTACGAAGACAGTGGGCGCCGTCACGACATTGCGATGACCTTGGTCCATGCCCTGATTGAGGCCCGTCGCCTTGACGACGCACAGGTTCTTTTGGATGCGGTGCCCATGGTGGATCAGGATCCGCTCTACGATCAGCTGCTTGCCCAACTCACCCTCGCCCGGGAGGCATCCCGGTCGCCGGAATTGGTCGCTCTGGAAGAGCAGATAGCCGCTGATCCTGAAAATCTCGATTTGCTAGAGCAAATAGCCGTGCAGTACAGCGCTGCGGGGCAGTTCCGTGAGGCCTTGGAGAGTTTGATGTTTATTCTGCGCAAGGATCTGGATCACAAGGATGGCGCCACCAAGAAAGCTCTTTTGGACACCATCGCGTCGCTGGGTAAAGGCGACCCACTAGCAGCAGAGTACCAGCGGAAGTTGTTCAGTTTGCTGTACTAGCCGTCGGCCCTCCCTGCAGGCTCACACAGCCTTCCCTACACAATCATTTAAGCGCAAATCACAGGGTTTTTTGGAGAGCGATATTGCGCCTCCGCTCGCTTGTACCTTGCTCTAAAGGGCGCTAGAGTACCCGCGCTAGGAAAAACATACTCCAAATTCAAAAGCGCTGATTGCTGTTCTTTCAAACTCGTCATGCGCTGACACCCCGGCCCGCAAGGCCCAGTAACAGGAGACAGAAACTGTGGATACCAGTTTTTCACCCGAGGACATCGCCTTTCGTGATGAGGTACGCGCTTTCTTTGATGAGGCCTACACCGACGATTTGCGCGATCGTATGGGCGATAGCAAGCAGTACCGAGAAGCTATCGTAGAGTGGCAGAAGAAGCTCAACGAAAAGGGCTGGGTAGCACCCAATTGGCCCATGGAGTACGGCGGAGCCGGGTGGACTCCTACACAAAATTTTATTTATGAGTCAGAGCGGTCGTCTCGCGGTATCCGTGACGTTGTGCCCTTTGGCCTCAAGATGGTTGCTCCGGTCATTTATACCTTTGGCAATGAAGAGCAAAAAGCGAGATTTCTCCCACGCATTCTTAACAGCGATGATTGGTGGTGCCAGGGCTACTCTGAGCCCGGTGCTGGCTCTGATCTGGCGGCATTGAAGACCAAAGCGGAGCTCGATGGGGATCATTATGTCGTTAACGGTGCAAAGATCTGGACGACCTATGCTCAGCACGCGGATTGGATCTTTTGTCTGGTGCGCACCAGTAACGAAGGCAAGCGGCAGCATGGCATCAGCTTTTTGCTCATCGACATGAAGACCGAAGGCATCAAGGTTAATCCCATTGAGTCTATCGACAACCATCACAGTCTGAACGAAGTTGAGTTCAATAATGTGCGAGTTCCCGCTGCCAATCTTATTGGTGAGCAGGACAAGGGTTGGACCTACGCCAAGGCTTTGCTGGCTCATGAACGAACCGGTATTGCAGGTGTTGCTGACTCCAAGCGAGCGCTCCGTGAAGTGCGTGGCTTGGCCGAAGCCGAAGTCAATGGTGGTAAAGCACTGATTGACGATCCGCTGTTTCAAAAGCGCGTTTCGGATATCGAAATTGAATTAATGGCCCTCGAGTTCACCGATCTGCGGGTGCTCGCTTCGGTTGCCGCTGGCGGCGCTCCTGGCGCTGAGTCATCACTGCTTAAGATCAAGGGCACAGAGATTCAGCAGCAGGTGCAGGAGTTACGTATGGATGTCGCAGCTCACTATCAGGGCGTATTGCCTACGGAGCTCGACAACGCGGTGATTGGTCACGAGTTTGGTAGTAGCGCGCGGCAAAGCTACATGTACGGCCGTGCAGCCACGGTCTATGGCGGCTCTAACGAGATCCAGAAAAACATTATAGCCAAGGCTGTTTTGGGCCTTTAAGGCTCTGAGCAAAGTCAGGAGATAAACAATGAATTTTGATTTTTCAGAAGAGCAGACAATGTTGCGCGACAGTGTCGCGCGATTTGTACAGGACGATTATGACTTTGACACGCGTCGGGGAATCGTTGCATCCGAAACGGGTATGAGTCGTGAGACCTGGCAGACATTTGCCGAGCTTGGCTGGCTGAGCGTACCTTTTGCGGAAGAGTACGGTGGCTTTGGCGGCGGTCCGGTGGACCTTATGGTGATGATGGAAGAGTTTGGTAAGGGGCTTATCGTAGAGCCTTACTTTGCTACCGTCGTAATGTTTGGCGGACTGCTAAATGCGGCGGGAAGTGAGAGCCAAAAAGCGCAGTACATTCCTGGAATTATTGATGGCAGCCGCCTGGGCGCATTCGCGTACCTTGAGCGTCAGAGCCGCTACGAGCTCGCCGATGTGCTGACCACGGCCAGCGCCGCTGGCGATGCGTTTGTGCTGAATGGCGAAAAGGTTGTTGTGAGTAATGGCATGAATGCCGACACCCTGATCGTCGCTGCGCGCACGTCCGGTGAGCAGTTTGATCGCAATGGGATCAGCTTGTTTGTTGTAGATGCGAGCGCAGCGGGTATTGAGCGCGTGGGCTATCGACTTATGGACGGCCAGACGGTTGCCAGTATAACGTTCAAGGATGTAAGCGTGAGCGCTGATGCCCTGTTGGGTGAGCTCAATGGTGGCTTTGCTGCAATGGATCGCGTCGTGCAAGAAGGTATTGTTGCGCTTTGCGGTGAGGCCGTAGGTCTCATGGGGCAGCTCAACAGCAAAACACTGGAGTACACCAAAACTCGAGAGCAGTTTGGAGTGGTCATCAGCAGCTTCCAGGCCCTGCAGCATCGGATGGTGGATACCTTTATGTCCTACGAGCAGGCAAAGTCCATGTTGTACCGGGCGGTTTGTGCTCTGGAGAACAATGATGATGATCTGCGCCGGGAGCTGCATGCACTGAAGGTAATGACGCATAAGTGCGGCAAGCATATCTTCGAAGAGGCTATTCAGTTGCACGGTGGCATGGGGCTTACCGACGAGTTGGATATTGCGCACTACGCCAAGCGCTTGATGATGATCAATGCGACCTTTGGGGATCGAGATCACCACCAGACACAATTCAATGCCCTGAGCTATGGCTCACAGGCATCTGACAGTGTTGCGAACATGAGCGATGCGGCCTGAGGCTTGGATGATTGTACGGGCCCCCGCTTGGGGGCCTTTTTGTATCTGGAGGCAACATAAATGAACGTGAACGGTAAAGTTGTAGTGGTCACCGGTGGTGGCAATGGAATCGGAAAAGGTCTGTGTGAGCGTTTCGCTGCGGAGGGCGCAGCTCAGGTGATTGTCGCCGACCTGGAATTGGATTCTGCAAAGGCTGTCGCGGAGGCCATTGGCGGTACTGCATTTGAGGTAAATGTTCGTGATGAAGCGCAAATCGCGTCAATGGTTCAGGATGTGATTGCACGTTTTGGTCACATTGACCTGTTCTGTTCGAACGCTGGAATTATCGCTCTGGATGGCCCTCCCTGGTATGCGACGTCGGCCTCTAACGAGACTTGGCAGGCTATGTGGGATATCCACGTTATGAGTCACGTGTACGCGGCGCGAGCCTGCTTGCCGTCGATGATTGAGCGCGGCGAAGGATACTTTCTCAATACAGCGTCGGCTGCTGGCTTGTTGAGCCAGGTGGGTGATGCGGCCTATTCGACGACCAAGCACGCGGCCGTGGGCTTTGCGGAGTCACTGGCTATTACTCATGGTGACGATGGCATTAAAGTATCTTGCCTGTGCCCTCAGGCGGTCGCTACGCGTATGATTGGCGATACCGAAGGTGGAACTGCCGGAGTTGATGGCATTTTGACGCCTGCGGACGTAGCGGAAGCGGTGGTGCAGGGGCTTGCTCAAGAGCGCTTTTTGATACTGCCGCATCCGTCCGTTGCCACTTATCGCGAGCGCAAGACCGCAGACTACGATCGATGGATCGGTGGTATGCGCAAGTTGCGACGTCAGTTTGGCAATCCGGAAGTCTGATTGCAGTTAGGCATTGGGGGTGGCGTGGAACGACGCGAACGGTTTGCGCGGATAATACTCAACGGTTTTGAGTCTTATTTCGCCGACTATCAGAACATTACGCTAGGTGCGCGGTCGCGGTTTGAAAATGCCGATTGGTTGGGCATTCACGCGGCGACCATCCAGCGGATTGACCTTTATAAACTCAAGGTCAACTTCGTTTTGGACACGGTGGAGCTGGTCGCTGGAGAGGAGCTTCGTAATTTTGAGTTCTGGCGTGATACGCGAAAAATTTACGCAGGCTTGATTCGTAACCACAACAACTTTGAAATTGCGGAGACGTTTTACAATTCCGTGTACAACGCAGTGTTTTCTCACGAGCAAGTGCGCAATGACTACGCGTTTGTGTTTTCTTCCCAGGGCGATATTCCACTATCGGATAGTAGCCCGGTGCTGCGTTACTACTCAGTGGAAAAGTCACTTAGCACCACCATTGAAAAGCTGCTCGTGGACTATCGCTTCAATATTCCCTATGAGGATATGGATCGCGATGTGAGTCGTATGGTGGCTGCGTTTCAGGATGAGTTGCAGCTTGTTCCGGGATTTGAGCTTAAGGAAAGCGAGTTGCGCCTGGAAGTTCTATCCAACCATTTTTATCGCAATAAGGGCGCTTATATTGTTGGTCGCTTGTTGTCGGGTCAGGACAGTATGCCTTTTGTGGTGCCTCTTCTGCATAACGAAAAGGGCGGTGTCTACGTCGATACAGTGCTGTTTGGCTCCAATCGCGTGAGTGTTGTATTCAGTTTTACTCGCACTTATTTCATGGTCGATGCGACGATTCCCTCTCAGTATGTGTTGTTTTTGGCCAAGCTTATGCCGGCCAAGCCTATCTCTGAGATCTACAGTTCCATTGGTTATAACAAACACGGAAAGACCTATTACCACCGTTCTGCCGTTCGGCATATGGAGTCGACCACCGACAAATTTGTTATCGCTCCGGGTATTAAAGGGATGGTGATGAGCGTATTTACGTTGCCGTCTTACCCCTTTGTGTTCAAGGTCATAAAAGATCGCTTTACCCCTCCTAAAGAGGTTACGCATGAAGAGGTAAAGGCCAAGTATCGGCTGGTAAAGCGCGCAGACCGTGCGGGCCGTATGGCAGACACTCAGGAATTCACCAATCTTGCCTTTGCGCGAGATCGTTTTTCTGATGAGTTGATTGAAGAGCTGAAGCTGGTCGCCCCGTCGCAGATACAAGAGAACGGTAAAGCATTGATCATCGGGCACTTGTACGTCGAGCGTCGCATGACGCCGCTCAACCTTTATCTGCAGGATGCGACAGATGAGGAAGTCGAAGCGGTGATGGATGAGTACGGAAACTCCATCAAACAACTCGCTGCGGCGAATATTTTCCCTGGAGACATGTTGCTGAAGAACTTTGGTGTCACTCGCCACGGACGCGTTGTGTTCTACGACTATGATGAAATCGTTCCCCTGACTGAATGTAATTTTCGGATTATTCCTGAGCCTCGCAACGAGATTGAGGAAATGGCCAGCCAGCCCTGGTACTCAGTCGGACCTAACGACATCTTTCCCGAAGAATTTCGCCTGTTTTTTTCCGGTAACCAGCGGGCTCGCAAAGCCTTTGACGAAAAGCACTCGGATATTTACGAGGCGCGCTTTTGGCAGTCGCTCCAAGAGCAAATTCGTAGTGGTTACGTAGAGTCCTTTTACCCCTACCGGAGGAAGCTACGCTTTCCCCGAGAGGAAGAACCCTCTTTGCTTGGACAAATTTAATGGCCAGTATTTATCTTATCCGCCATGGGCAGGCATCCTTTGGTGCCGAGAACTACGATGAGCTCTCTCCCCTGGGGCGCCTACAGGCGACTCTTACTGGCGAGCATCTTGCGCGTACCGGCCTGAAGTTTGACGCGGCCTACTGCGGCACTTTGGAACGACAGAAGGACACGGGAACCCTAGCGCTGGCGGCGCAGCCTGACGCAATTCCCCTCATAGAAGACGCGCGTTTGGACGAGGTGCGAAATGATGAGCATCTGGAGTATCTGCTACCCAAAGTGCTGGAGACCCGTCCCGATATTAAGGCCGTGGTCGATCAGGGTTTGGACTCTAGCAAGCGTTTTCAAAAAGTGATTGAAGCGGTATTCAATTACTGGGTGTCGCCTGACTGCGACGAACCCGCTATTCAAAGCTGGGCGGAATACTCTGAAGGTGTTCACAGTGTCCTCAGAGATATCATCAAGACTCAGGGAGGCGGAAAGACCATCGGTGTGTTCACTTCGGGTGGTACCATCGCAGCGCTGACGGCAGCGGTTTTGAAGCTTCCGGGTTCCGCGACCTATCAGTTCTATGAGCCCGTGTTCAATTGCTCTGTCACGCAGCTTTTTTACAGCGCTGATCGCGTGTCGCTCTCTTACTTTAATGACTGCTCTTTCTTGAGAGAGCTCTCGGTATCTCGCGGTGAGAAGCTGGTCACCTATCGATGAGTGATTCGTCTCTGATTTATCTGGTTCGTCATGGCGAAGCAGCGGCGAGGTGGGGGCAAAGTGCCGATCCAGGCCTGTCAGAGTTGGGTCTGAGACAGGCGAAAGCGGCAGCTGAAGGTTTGGAAGCGCAGTTAACTGCGTCCGAGATATCGCTGGTCAGTAGTCCTTTGCTGCGTGCTCAAGAGACCGCGGGACCTTTGGCGGAGCGTTTAGCGACGAGCGTAACGATTGACGAACGTTTTCGGGAGATTCCCTCGCCCGTGCCTCTTGCTCAGCGTCAGGATTGGTTGCGCGGCTTTATGCGTCAGGAGTGGACAGTGCAGCACGAGAGTCTGCATGCCTGGCGCGAGAGTATCGTTCAAGCGGTGGAGCAGCTTCCTGGTTCGACAGTTGTGTTCACGCATTTTCTTGTGATCAATGCCCTTGTGGGATGGTATACCCAGCGCGAGGAAACGCTGGTGTTCTGGCCCGACAATGCCTCCATCACGGTACTCGAACGCAGCCCATCGCAAATATCTGTCAGTGTGCTTGGCGATCAAATGTCTACAGTGGTTAATTGAGCGTTACTCCCTGGAACTCTCTCTAGGGTGAGCTCGGTCGCAGCCGTATCAATGACTCCTGAGCCGTAGAGGCGATGAGTCGCCCATCCCGACTAAAAAACTGCCCCCGACTAAATCCGCGTCCGCCGCCGGAATTGGGACTATCCATGCTGTAGAGCAAGTAGTCGTCTGCACGTCCCGGACGATGAAACCAAATGGCGTGATCCAGACTCGCCGCCTGAATTTTCTTGCTTGCCGCTGTGTAAGGATGGGGAAGTAAAGCTGCACCCAGTAGTGCAAAGTCCGATATAAAGGCGATGAGTGTCTGATGTCGATTAGCGTCGTCTCCAAGATCTCCAGGCACTCGGAACCACATATGAGAAATTGGATCCTCGGGCTGCGGTGACGCATAGTCTCTTCGTTTGACGACTCTGCGCTCCACCGCCTGCGAAAAGGGCGCGTCGAAGCGGTCAGGGTACTTTTCGGCCATCTCTGTCCAGTAGTCAAAGTCGTTCTGGAGTCCCTCGGGCGCCACGACTTCCGGCATGGGGGCTTCATGATTCAGGCCTTCTTCGATTTCCTGATAAGACACTGAGGTAATGAAAATAGGCTTGCCGTCCTGTTTGGCAACCACCCGACGTGTTGCAAAGCTGCGACCATCACGGGTGGGGTCTACTTCAAAGACAATTTGTTTCGCGGGATTGCCCGGGCGCAGGAAGTGCGCATGCATTGAGTGCGCCACGCGCCCGCCATCGATGGAGCGATTCGCCGCGTTAAGACTTTGTGCGAGAACCTGTCCGCCAAAAATGCGTCGGGGACGCTTGGGGCTGCTTCCGGTAAACAAAAAGGTATCTATGCGTTTTACTTCGAGATGGTTTAGCAATTCCTGTAGTAGATCGCTCATGATGTTGTCTCTTGCGATGGCTTCCTTGGCAGAAGTCCGTTGTAAAAAATATCGAAATACTCGATGGCAGCTTCATCGATATCGTCAATGGCTCTCCAGAGGCTGATGTCCATGGATGCGTTGATTGCTCCGGTCATGAGTCGCCGAGCCAGCATCGAATTCACATCACGTACGCTGCCATCGAGTTTTCCCTCGCCGATGAAAGTATCAAAACGGCTGTCTGCATCTTCGGTGGCAGCAAGAATCTCTTTTCGTCGCGGGGTGGGAAGGGCGGTGATCGTGTTGTAGCGAATCAGCGGACCCAGGTCTGAGTTCTGAGCATGAAAAACTCGTCGAGCGGTTTCGTCTAATTTCTGTAGTCCGGTTCCTGCTGCCCGCATTGCCAGTGCATCTATTCGCTGCACGATAGCAATGGATCGCTCATAGCAGGCAAACAATAAGTCTTCTTTATTACGAATATGGTAGTAGAACGCGCCTTTAGAGACATTGAGATGCTCGGCTATCTCGTCAAGGGAGGCCCCATTAAAGCCCTTGCGATTGAAGAACCAGGTGCCGGCTTTGTAAAAAGCTTCCTGCTTTTGTCGGTGTTGCTCTTCTCGGTCAAAACCTTGGGCGGGACGCTCGGCGTCAGCGTTGATCTGCAGAGGGCTCGCCTGATATTCCTCACTTTGGGCGGCAAGCCCTCGGAGGATGATATCCCAGGCCGCGTCTGCGGCCTTTGGGACCTCGGAGCGTTCCAACTGATGTAGCCAGTGAAAAACCCAATCGGTTGCACCGATGATGGCTCGGGTTGCTGATGTTGTTTCCAGGCTTCGGGCTTCGCCGGACTCTACGGCCTCGCGGAGATAGCCGCGCAGACGCTTAAACATCCTTATGTACTCAGATTCAATCGCCGATCGGTGCTGGGGCTTTAGTGACGCAATCTCCAGCGGAGCCGCGATGTGAACGTCATCTCCGGTTTGCGCACTTAACCATCCCTCAAACTGGCTCTTGAAAAATCCTCCGGCACGCTCCAGCGGCGACATGGGAGCTTTGTCGAGGGCATCCATGATGGAGTGCTGCCGCTGCATGGTGACTTCGTAGCATTGGAAGATAAGTTCTTCTTTGGTGCGCACATAGTAGTAGAGGCTGGTCTTGGTGAGACCCAATCCTCGGGCCACATCCTGAAGCGTGGTCGCGCGAGATCCTTTGCTGTTAAACAGGCGCGCTGCCTCTGAAAGGATAGCGATACGCTTGGCATCATGCTGCGCCTTACGGTTGAATGGAGACGCACTGTTTGTACTGCTACTACTCGTCATTCAGGGGCTGCTTTAGCGGCTGGGCATACTGTAAGGTTGGAAATTCCAACTTTAAGTATTTTTATCGCCCCTGTCTACGAAACTGTTAGCCAAGTGCCGCACACTCCCGATGGCGTGGGCAACTGACGATGTGATCGTTGACCATGCCCGTGGCCTGCATATGGGCGTAGATAATCGTGGGCCCCACGAAGGTGAAGCCTCGTTTCTTCATATCTTTGCTGATTTTCTCGGATAAGGCGGTGGAGGCAGGTATGTCCGACATGCCGCGCCAGGAGTTTTGCAAAGGTTTACCGTCTACAAAGCCCCAAAAGTAGTCCAGCAGGGTGCTGCCTTGCTCATACAGCTTTATGGTTGCCTGTGCATTCTTCCGGGTGCCATAGACTTTGAGTCGATTGCGTACGATTTGCGGGTCCTTCAGTTTCCCCTCCAGATCCTCGTCGCTGTAACTGGCGACTGTTTGAACATCAAAATTGTCAAACAGCGAACGATAGCCGTCTCGCTTGCGTAATATCGTTATCCAACTGAGTCCCGCCTGCGCGCCCTCAAGTACCAGAAATTCGAACATCGACTGCTCATCTCTAAGCGGGACACCCCATTCTGTGTCGTGGTAACTCATGTATAGAGGATCATCTCCACACCAGTCGCAACGCTGCATGTTTATTCTCCGTGTGTGAGCGCGGAATAATGACGGCGCCCATAGGCTATGCAAGAATGCTCAAAAAATCAGGAGCTTAGCATGAGCCATACGATTGAATATGCGGTAAATGGCGGTGTAGGCACACTGCGCATCAATCACGAAGACCGTCACAACTCCCTAGGTGCCGCTGAATTGCAGGGCGTGAGTGAAGTGTTGGATCTCGTTGAAGAGGATCCCGAGCTTCGAGTGCTGATTGTCACTGGTACCGGCGAAAAAACATTTTGTGCGGGCGCTTCTCTTGGTGACCTTAATAGCGGCGCGCTAAAGCCTGATGCCTTTCAAAGCGTGATGCACCGGCTGGCGACGCTAGAGATTCCGACCTTGGCTCGGGTGAATGGCAATGTGTTTGGCGGCGGGACGGAGTTAGCGCTTAGTTGTGATTTTCGTGTGGGCGTTATCGGTACGCGGCTGCGCGTGCCAGCGGCTGCCTTTGGGCTGTGCTACCCGCCTGCGGGTATCTCTTTGTTTGTTGAAAAGCTCGGTGCCAGTGCGGCGCGACGTATGCTCGTGGCGTCCGAAGCGATAGATGCGCTGGAGGCTCATCGCATAGGCTTCTATGACTATCTGGTGCCGAAAGAAGAGCTTGATGAGCGCGTGGAAGAATTGGTGCTGCACATTGCGGGGTTGGCGCCTTTGGCAACCAAAGCCATGAAGGAGCTCATTATTCAGGCCGGCCGCGGGGCTATAGATTTATCAAGGGCAAGCGAGTTAGCGCGCATGTGCGAGGAGTCGGACGACTTGCAGGAAGGTTTTGCGGCGCAGCGTGAAAAACGTATGCCCGAGTTTTCGGGAAGCTGAGATTAGAGTGAAGTGTCTGCTTGAAACAGCAGCTTAACGCTTAGGATGTTGCCGGCATCGTAGTCTTCAGAGAGTTCGCCCCCGCCAGACTCCATAAGATGGAAGGTCAGTGGCAGAAGGTGCTCAAGTGCATTTGTATCATCACCTTTTAGGCCGCTGTCTTCGATACGCAGCTCGTAGCTGTACTCGTTGTTCTGTGTAAGTGTTGCCTTGGACATGCTTATGAAAACTAATGGATCCATGAGGTTTTCGAAGCGTCGGCCTGTAATCGCCAGTTCCAGTGCCTCTTGTATCACCAGGCCAATGTATACCGCGTGTTCCAGTGGAACTGGGCTTTTGCTTACGTCGTTGCTTATTATTGCGCGCGCCGCAACTTCGTTGCTCGCAGCAAGCCGGGCAGCAATCTCTTCGGTCACCGCATGAAGGTCTGTACGCTCTTGGCTTGTGGTTCGGTCGGTAAGTGTTTGGAGTGTATGTAGCGTTCGTAGCTTGCCCACAAGTGCCGAGATGGCATCGTGCGAGTCAGTGCCCGCAAGCTGAGCCATGAGTGCAGTCTCTACGACGTCCAGCAATGATTTTGCTGAAGGGGCGCGTCGGAGCAATAGAGTCTCATTGGCTTCTCGTTGTGCCTGGTAGTCGTCTTCGAGTCTTGCGAATGCTGCGCTGCCTTCCTCTGCGAGCTTGAGCCTCTCTTCATGCGCGACATGCCGATCGTTTATCCGTTTCAAATACAAAAGGGCTCCGAGAGCTAAGGCAAAGTAAGCAAGAAGCGCCCACCATGATCGCCAAATCGGAGGCAGGACCTCAACAGGAAGGCTCACCTCGTTGTCACTCCAAACACCTGCAGAATCAGCACCTCTCGCTCTAAAGGTGTACTTGCCTGGGGGGAGGTTTTGATAGGTAGCGATGTTGGCGTTTCCGGAATCTCGCCAGTCGGTGTCGAAACCTTCGAGTTTGTGTTGATAGGTTGCCGTTTGAAACCAAAGCATCTGCCTTAAACCGAATTTAAATTCGATCTTAGTCGCTCGATCACTAACCTGTAGTAGCCATTTTTTGCCCGCAAAATTTTCCCTAATCTTAAGTTGGGTCTCGTTCAATCGAACACTAGTTAGGGCTACCGACCCAGATCGCGGTTGTGGGTATCCTCCGGGGGTATGTATCCTTAGCAGACCCCCGGTGCCTCCAAAGTAAACGTTCCCCCGATAGTCGGTGTGAGATGCGCCGTAGTCAGCAGCTATTGCATCAACTCCATCGGTTCGCACTTGAATATTGAACTTCTCGTCATTATGCCGGAGCCAGAGCCCACTACTTGTCGCTATCCAGGGTCTGCCGAGAAAATCAACTTCAATGGCAAAAATAGTTTCTTTGACAGACCCTGACCAAACGGGTGAGACTTCTTTTAAGCTAACATCCTTTTCTCTATACAGCATGACCTCGCCGCCCGGTGTGGCGAGAAACACTGCGCCATCTATGTCGGCCATTGCCCACGAGCGGTTTGCATACCTAGATACTTCAATGCCACCTGGTGCTTCTGAGGTAAGTTTCTTAATCGCGCTCAGCGGGGCGGTCCACGCCCCCTCTAAGTCAAAAAACCAAGCTAATTCAACGTCTGTTTCCACAGCAAGGAGCTTGGAATTTTCACCGTCAAGCTCGAAGAGCAAGTTGACCGCCAAGCTGGTTTCCGAGTTTTTCACTATAAAAGCCTTGCCATTAAGCGCGGTGACTAAGACAGCTGATCCCAATGCGGATGCCTTGGATATGGATGTTATGGGTGACTTGCTGAGTTGAACCTCTGTGGCGTGATTGCATGAATCAAAAGCCCCTATGAACTCACAGCGCAACAGGCGCCCATCTCCAAAGCCTACCCATAATTCGGAGGTAGTTATCTCTAGGGCTGAAACAGTTGCGTGCGTTCGACTCAAGTCGATAGCCGCAAATGAAATACCGTTATCGTGTTGGATTTCGCGATACAACCCTTTCTTAGTGGCGACGAACGTCCCGGCACCGGCCGCACTTGCTATCGCTACGATCGTGGGCTTTCGCTCGAATGGAAGTCGATTGACTGAAATGAAAGGGGACTTTGTTGCATGCATAAGCCCAACAAAGCTACCAATAACAATATTGTCCTTAGTAGCTTCATCTACAGAAATGACTTCGTCACTTCTCATCAAAGAGTTTTGTGTGGATATCCTCTTAACCGACTGGTTGGCGGCTAAAAGTAAGCCTTTGTCGGTCGAGATTGCCAAGACATTGCTGTCATGCAAAAACCTTACTGCATTGACTCTTGAGTCTGATAAGACATTTCGTAATGACTTGGGCGTCTCTTGGCGTGTGCATTGTTCGCCGTTAATCAGTAACCGGTGAAGTTCCCCAAAGTTGTCGCTAACATAAAAATGGCCATCCGGAGTCTGCGTTGAACTGTTCAGCTGCGCTAGTTTTAGATCACACTGAAGATTTTTCTGAGGTGCGAATCGATCGACTTGCCAAGCAAGACGAACTACGTAGCCGTCAAACAACACATAGATTTCACCATCCCTGGAGGCAAGCAGACCACTTGCGACATTGTTGTTGGCACGCGTATCAATTATTACTTCACTGACGTTTGTTGTGCTCAGCGTCAATGAGAAGACTCGGTTATCGGCGAGAATCAGAGCAACGTTTCTCTCTGAGGAGACTGTGACTGCATCGATTCTGCCGGTTTTTGTTTCGGAATTGATGTCAAATATTGACTCGAATTGGTCTCGATCGGGGGATATTCTGTATACGCCGTCTCTGATCGTGAAGAGATAGACCGATCCGTCACTACCTCTTACGAAGTCGATAGCTCGTTTCAGCGGTAACTCATCGTTATGTATCCAGCGGATAGGTTTGCGTTCAGTTCGTATTCCATCAAATAGGAAGATGCCCTCAGTTGAAGCTATCCATAGTTCTCTGGGGGAGGTCTTTTTTATGAGGGTGATTGTATGATTCGATAGGATTGACGTTGCGCTTTGAGACTCGACCCGCCATTCATTCCAAGTTTCCTCTCCAAAGCAAGCGTTACTGATACAACAGAAAGCAAAAGCAGCAATTGAAAGGGCTTGAAAATTCAAGAGAACCAGGGGTTTTTAGTACTCATTAGCTATCCTCCACACTTCACGTTCGAAAGTAACTAGTTCGTGGCGAGTCCAATCGTGTAAATCGATATCCACGGAGTTTGTGGCTCGCTTTGCGTCTGCCTCAATACTTGCATACTTATCTCTTATTCTTTCCGCCCCCATGTTTGCACACATGGATTTGATGGCATGGGCACACAAGCGCAGTGATTCTGTATCGTTACTTGAAACAGCGGTTTCCGTCTGTTTCAGCTTTTCTTCAAGTTGATCCGAAAACCCCGTCATCAAACTCATTAAGAGAGACTTTTGTGGGTCATTTTGCAGAGCAAGAAGTCCGTTCAATACGTCAATGTTTACAATATCGTTGGTGTCTGTTTTCCCGTTCTCATGCTTGGTTTTTTGGGTGTCTTCTGCTGCTTGAGTCGCTGTGCTGAGTGCAGAGTCAGCGTTCCTTAGTTCTCTCGGTCGCCGCAGTTGTGGAGCAGCTTCATCGACCACGGCCACTATTTCCGAATAAGTGAACGGCTTGCCAACGAAGTAATCCATACCGACTGCCAAACACTTTTCTATCTCTTCTTTCGATGTGCCGGCGCTCAGCGCTATGATTGGGGTTGCGTCCAAGCCGTGCTCTTGTTCATGACGTCTAATAGCCGTCGTAGCTTCATAACCATCGACGTTAGGCATTTGGCAATCCATGAAAATCAGGTCATATCGTTGTTTCGTAAATGCTCTAATTGCCTCGCGGCCGTCATTTGCGAAATGAGTGTCGAGCCGGCCTTTTGACAACATCTCGCGAATGATTTGCTGGTTGACGGGTATGTCTTCAGCCACAAGCACTTTGCCAACTGCACTTTCATTAGGGGTTTGCGTGGTTTCGTCCGCTAGTGCTCCGTCATCGGTATGGTCGACAACGGATTGCACGTCTTCAAAACAGATAGGCAGATGCAATCCGTTTTTGAGTGAGCGTAATTGAGTGTCGACGCCGTAGTAAAGGATTTCGAACTCGCCGTCCTTGCGCGAAAGATCGTCCGCTGGTTGAGTCCATCCATAGGGCAATAAAATCGGAACGCCGGGCGGCGAGTTGGGCATTTTGTCGACGACTGTGACTCTACCGTAACGCTTAAAGTGGTTTGCTACCGACTTAGCCTCAAGACTACCATTGTCAATTACAATTACCTCACGGTTCGCGAACTCAGTTATCTCTGGTCCGATAACTTTGGTCGGAATCTCAATTGTCACCGTTGTGCCCACGTGCGGCGCACTCTCTAAGACGACGTGGCCATTCATTAGCTCTATGAACTGCTTGGTAATCGATAAACCGAGTCCAGTCCCCCCGAAGCGTCGGGTCGTACTTGCGTCTGCTTGAGTAAATTGTTCAAAGACTCTGGATTGTGTTTCTTCATCCATTCCAATGCCGTCGTCCTTAACGCTTATTTTGAGTGTTACTTCATCTTTTTCGTTTGCGTCGATTACAGCACTAACTTGAATTCTGCCTTCGGCGGTAAATTTGATGGCATTTCCAATCAAGTTGGTCAGGCACTGGCCTATCTTCTTTTCATCGCCATATATCTTGGAGCTGCAATTCGTCACTGGGTATGAAAGAAGCCCCAAGTTTTTCTTTTCAGCCGTTACGGACTGTAGTTGGCAAATCCCGTCCACTAGCAAGTTTATGTCGAAAGCGTGATTATCAATTTCTATCTTGGAGGCTTCAATCTTTGAAAAGTCCAAAATGTCGTTAATGATTGACAACAGGTTTTCGCCGCTTTGCTTGGCTGTTTCGGCGTACCGTCTCTGTGGTGGGCTGAGTGTTGTACCAAGCAAAAGATCGGTCATTCCAATTATGCCGTGCATTGGGGTTCGTATTTCGTGACTCATGGTCGCCAAAAACTGTGACTTCGCTTTGCTTGCTTCCTCAGCCGCGGCGGTTGCCACCTCTAGATCAGCAGTTCTTTCCTTCACTTTCTCTTCCAGCTCTTCGCGTGCTTTTAGTTCTAGCCTTTGTTTTTGAAGCTGGCGACGCCATAGCGAGACGACTAGCAGCAAAGTCATTATTCCGTAGCCGGTGTATGCGACACCACTCAGCCACGGGGGTGGTAGTTTTCGTATTGTCAATGCGTCGCCGTTCCAATTCCACTCTCCTGAAGGACTTGAGGCTGCTGTTCTGAGGGTATAGGTGCCTGTCGGCAAAGTGGTGAAAGAAGCGCTATGTTTGTCTTTGCCAATTACCCAGTTTTGATTGAGTCCCTCGAGCATGTATGCGTAATTCACGTTGCCTGGGTCACTAAGCGAGTCGGCAAAAAAATCCACCTCTAGTAGTGTGTCAGTGTGATTGAGCGTGATTTCTGGTGCGATTGGGTTGGTGGTTTTGACTCTTTCGTTCATGACGCGAACTTCTGATATTGATACTTTTGGTCCGGTGCCTAAGCCTGGTAAGTCATCAGGCTGCACTATGCTGTAGCCCCTGTTGCCTCCAAAAATTATTCGCCCATCGCTTGTTCTAAGAGAGCTCCCCACATTGAAGTCTCCATCTTGTAAACCATTCCGATCCCTGAAGTGTCTTACATAGCTGCCGTCTTTCGATAGTCGCGTGAGGCCGGCGTTATGGGCTAACCAAATGTAACCTTCTCTATCTTGCGAAATTCCGGCTATGGAGTCGGATGGTAAAGAAACGGTACTCGAGATGTGACTGAAAACCGCCACGCCTGCGTTTCTGTCCTCGCTTTGCCAAACGTTCACACCATTATTGGTCCCTATCCATAGGTCTCCATCTGCATCCTCAAAAAAGCTGAAAACCAAGTCACTTGAAAGAGAGTTGGTGTTTCCCCGTATGGCTCGAATGGGAAGGAACGCGCCAGTATCTGGTTCAAAAACGTTCAGCCCTGCTTCCGTGCCTACATAGACTTTTCCTTGTGAATCTTCAAACAAGCTAATTACCTTGTCGGTACTCAGGCTCGTAGGGTTGCTGTCATCGTGCATGTATCGAGTGAACCCAGCCCCGGAATCGTTCATCACGTTTACTCCGCCTGGGTACGCGCTGACGATCAATTTGCCACCTGAGGTCCTTAAAATCGAACTGACGCCCATCGCGCCAAGAGAGTTGGGGTCTCGGGAGTCATGAACAAAACGTTTGATTGAGCCGCTCTCATGTGGGATGAAGGCTAGCCCGCCGAGGCGTGTGCCAACCCATATTCCATCGTCTTCATTTAGAAGTGACATCACCATAGGGTCTGGCAAAGCAGGTAGAGTGAGGTCATTGATTAGCCGCAAGACACGGCCATCTTTCGACATGAGATTTAAACCATCGGCAGTGCCCACCCAGATGTCGCCGTTATCATTCTCAGCAAATGCGTTTATTTCTTCGTTCGAAATATCAGAATTTAGAGCACTCACAGTCTTGAAGAGATTGGGTGTTGCTGACACCGGACCAAACAGCGTTCCGATCCAAACTGTTCCATCTTTATCTCTTTCCAAGGCGGTAATGCTTGGTCTGCCCGCGATATCTGATACTGGGCTACCGATTTCGCTGATGGAGTCGGTGTTAGCGTCGTAACGGATCAACCCGGTTGCAGATGCTATTAAGAAAACACCGGGAGAATCCTCAATGATGTCAGTGACTTTGGTATTGCTCACACTGCCTGCCAATATGCTCCCCACCGTCTGCAGTGTTGATGGGTCAATAACTCTGATTCCGTGCTCAATCGACCAAACCCAGAGTAGCCCGGTGCTATCGATGAAGATCCCGGTAGGCTGAACGGTCGGTCCAGCATCTTCGAACAACGTGAATTTTGAGATGCGTTGACGTACTTTTCCCGAAGCGCTTAAGTTGAGTAAACCAGCCTCCGATGTAATTGCCCAAACGCCGTCAGAATTTTCCGCAAAACCGTTGACTAACCCTATGTCTATTAGGGCTGCGCTACCATCAATTACGATGGATAAGTTACGGTTGTTATCGATAATACTTACGGCACCATCGTGCCCAACCCATACTCTATTTTGGGAATCTGTGAAAAGAGAGTAGACGCCGTCGGCAAAATTCTGGCTCTGCTCGGTTCGCTCTGTCCACTCCAGTCCATAAAATCCATCAGATTCGCGATCATAGGCATTTACACCATTCAGGGTTCCAATCAGTAGGAGTCCATCTTGGGTTTCGATGATAGACGTCACCCAGTTGCTAGAAATACTGTTAGGCCGCGAGGCATCAGCTGAGTACTTTCGCAGACCAGTCCCAGTGTAGGCGTGCAGTCCTTCTTGCATGCCTATCCACAACTCTCCGGCGTTACTGATATAGAGGGATTGGACCGTCGTAGAGTCGAGCTGTTCAATAAATGGGGCAGCACGAAAGTCGTAGGATTTTATACGATCTATTTCTGCAGCAAGCGTGTAGTTAGTAAAAGCTGCGATAGCTAACGTTAGCCAGATTGGCCGCATTTTTTGTGGTCCTAGCGTTTTGTTCGAGTCCAATTAAACAGCATTTAAGCGCTAGGTGGAATTCGGAAACTATTAGTTGGGCATTATTGCTCTTTGATCCAATAAAAAGGGGCCGGAGCAAACTAATGCCCCGACCCCCGGCAGGTTGGTTCTATGTAGTTGTGCTACGCGCTGCTAGCGGATGCCCCACTTGTAAGAGCTTTGATCGGCAGTGGCACGGATGCCCCACTTATAAGAACTTTGGTCGGCAGTGGCACGGATGCCCCACTTGTAAGAACTTTGATCGGCGGTCGCACGGATGCCCCACTTGTAAGAGCTTTGATCGGCAGTGTTACGGATGCCCCACTTGTAAGAGCTTTGATCGGCAGTGTTACGGATGCCCCACTTGTAAGAGCTTTGATCGGCAGTGTTACGGATGCCCCACTTGTAAGAGCTCTGATCGGCGGTGGCACGGATGCCCCACTTGTAAGAGCTCTGATCGGCGGTGGCACGGATGCCCCACTTGTAAGAGCTCTGATCGGCGGTGGCACGGATGCCCCACTTGTAAGAGCTTTGATCGGCAGTGTTACGGATGCCCCATTTGTAAGAGCTTTGCTCCGCTGAAGTCACAGTCTCATAGCGCTGAGGGCTACGATTGGCTTTCGAAGTCTCCCAGTCTGCTTGCTCTAGCCCTGCATTTGATTCGGTGGTCATCGAGGACGAGCCTTCTGACACCTTGGCTGCTGGGCTGCTCCAGCTGTAGCCTCGACGTTCAACTTGGCCGTAGAGCATTTCTTTCGCAATGCTGCTTTTTACCGAAGTTGCTTGATCCGACGAGTGAGTCTGCATTGCGCCCATAGCTGTCGCAATCGTTAAAATTGCTGTGATAGCCGAAAGTTTCTTGTTTTTCATAATGACCACGCCTGCCTTCGTAGTTAAAAATTTGTCTCCGGAATCAGTTCCGGCTGGAGTCGGATTTAGTACCGACGTCCTCAATGCAGAAGATAGGCGTGTGTAGTCTGTAAGGGGAGGGTGAGGCTTACCCCGTTTGGGGCATGTAGGATTACTGCTCTTCGGTCGCTAAGCGTTCGATCAACTCTTGTTCTTTGTTGTAAATGCCGACCCAGTCAATAGGGCTGTCGATTGGTTCTTCCTCCAAGCGCTCCAGGTGAGGCACTACCCCCCAGCGTCGAGATTCGGAAAATCCCTTTTCAGTAAGGCGGTTGCTAATCACCTCTGCTTGTCCGGGAAGGTAAGGCGCAACATCTTGAGAAAACACAGCGGGTCCCTGGAAGTGTTCTTCGCCAGCGATATCGGCGTCAATATCAAGCGATCCCTGTTGACAGTCTCTAGCGCCGACCGTGAGTGCTCTTTGGATGTTGATCATGCCTCTACCCTGGGTGAGGGGTGAATAGGCAAAGCGGCCGTCAACTTCTATGGCGGCTTCTGCGCTGCTCAGGAGCATACACTTCAGCTCGTCGTTACCAAGCTCTGGCTCGATTTGCAGCATGAGCGCTACAAGTCCCGATACCAGTGCTGTTGCCTGAGACGTGCCTGTCATCACGAACTCGCCGCTTTGCAAAAGAAACTCAGGTAACTGCCGGCTTAGGGTCGAACCCGGTCTCATGATTCCCGATATGTGGCCGCCCATGGCTACCAGATCTGGTTTGATATGGCCCATGGGAGTGGGGCCTCGAGAAGAAAAGTCAGGGATGTAGTCGTCGTTTCGATCATCCTCGGTCCACGAGTCTGTGACCGCGCCGACTGTTAACAAGTAGGGCAGGTTGCCGGGGGAGCCAACGGTCATAGGCTCCGGGCCTTCGTTGCCGGCCGCCGCGGCAATAAAGATGCCTGCGCGCCAGGCTTGCATAAGCGCCTGATTGACCGGGTCTTCCCAATATGGCCAGCGCGGTCTTGCCGCAAAAGATAGGTTCAGAACCCGAATATTCAGGCGATCCTGGTTATCCACGATCCATTGCACGCCCCGGACTATATCTAAAAAACCTGCTTTGCCGTTCTCACCGAAGGCCTTGACCACGGCAAGCTTTACATCCGGTGCTATGCCCAGATAACTGGGTTGATGTGTCCCTGAACGCGTGACCGACCCGCTGCGCGCCAACACACTCGTCATATGCGTGCCATGACCGCTTTCATCAAAAGCTTCGTCGACCTCCTCACCTTTAATGGCGTCATAGCGCGCCAATACGCGATTTTGGCCATTGGTATCGAGGGTGAGTTCTGAGTTGTCTTCCCACAGCCCGGAGTCGAGTACGGCTACCGTGACGCCACTGCCCGTTATGCCATGACTATGGAGCAACGCTGCGCCACTGGCGTTGGGGTAGTAGCTGTCTTTCGTTGGTTCCAGATAGCTTGGGACTAAAGCCACCTGACAGTCTTTTGCGACATTGGCATGCAGCGTCATCTGGTTTTGGAGTGCCGCAGCCGCGCTGGGAGCTGTGTCGAATTTAAAGTGCACGGCTACGGAATCATTTGCACCGATAATCAGTGGCTTCTCACCAGTCCACACAAGGTCTCGTGGAATGTCGGGCGTTGCGGTAAGTGAGAGAGGGGTACTCCCCCAACGAGCTGCTTCCAGACTACCGAGCTCTTGCGGCCACGCGATCTTGCCCTGGGCGATGACAAGTGGTGCATCATCCTTGTTAAATAGGCGCCAACTGGCTGTATTGGCGTCCCAGCTCAGCTCAATGGCAGCTTTCAAAGGGCAGGGCCCGATATCGGGCGCCTCGGGTTCAGGTTGCCACGCCAGGTCATCGATGACCCTCTGGATGCCCGGGGTGTTCTCTTTAATAGCGCTCAATTGCGCGGCACTCATTCGAGCGCCCAGGGCATTAATGATAGGCAGGTGGTGGGTGATGGTGGCGCCGTGGCTGCGAACGCTCTTTGCTATGACGTCCAGATCTGAACCTTGCAGCATCACAAGCAGTTCATCGTCAGCTGTCGTGCTACCCGCGCTAAACAGAAGCGGGAGCAGCATTAATATGCCAAGAAGCCTGGCTCTGCTCCGAATACGCCGTCGGTGCATCACTCTTTGCCCTTCGACTCCTGCTCTTCCTGCACACGCCTAATCGTTTCTGAATAGTTCTGTGCAATGGCGTTAGGAACATCCTCCGGATACAGAGGACGGGCAAAGTAAAAGCCTTGCATCAGATCTACGCCACGTTTCGCCAAATAGGCGAGCTGCTCTTCGGTTTCTATACCTTCGGCGATAGATCGCATGTTCAAGGTCTTAGCCAATGCAATGATCGCGTCCACTATGGCAGCGCCATCGGACTTGTTCATGTCGGCCACAAAGCTCTGATCAATCTTTAGGGTATTAATCGGGAATCGGCGTAGATAGCTTAAAGAGGAGTAGCCGGTGCCAAAGTCATCCACTGCCAGATCAAGCCCCAGCGATTTCAATTGTGACAGCTTGAGGATGTTGCTCTCCCCATCAGTCATGATGGCGCTTTCGGTGAGTTCAAGCTCAAGGCGGTGCGGATCAAGGCCCGAGCGCCCCAGAAACCCCTTTATATAGTGCAGTAAATCAGGCTGGTTGAATTGCAGCGGTGATATGTTTACGCAAACTCGAAAGCTCGCCAGCCCGATAGAGTCCCAGTAGACACAGTGTCGGGCAACTTCCTTGAGTACCCACTCTCCCAGCTCAATAATTTGTCCCGTGCTCTCGGCGACCGGAATAAAGTCCCCCGGGGAGATCATGCCCCGCTCAGGGTGCTTCCAGCGGACTAAAGCCTCAAGGCTCACCACTGAGCCCGTGACGGTCTCTACCTGGGGCTGATATCGGAGTTCCAGCTGATCGGTGCGCATGGCTTCGCGCAGATCTTCCTCTAATTTGAGGTGCTCTACAGAGCGGGCATTCATCTCTTCGTTGTAGAAGCGAAAACATGCTCGGCCGTCGGCCTTTGCCGCGTACATCGCGGTATCGGCGTTCCTCACAAGACTCTCGGCGTCCTCACCGTCCTGCGGGTACATGGCGATACCAATACTGGGCGTTACCACCGGGTTGTGGGTTTGCAGGGGTATGGGCTCAGAGAGCGATGCCATGATCCTGCGGGCAATGCGCTCTACATCGTCGGTGTGTACGACATCAGCAAGCACCACGGTGAACTCGTCACCGCCGAGGCGCGCAATTTCGGTGTTGCCATCATGCTCGTCTTCGGCGCTGCCTTCGGTGTAGTAACTGATGGCATCGTCTTCTCGTAGTTCATTGATCAGTCTTTTTGAGATTTCTACCAGCAGACGGTCGCCACGCCCGTGCCCAATGGAGTCGTTGATTCGTTTGAAATTGTCTAAATCAATAAACAGTAGCGCTGAGTAGGTGTTGAGGCGCTGAGAGCGCTTAAGAATTCGGTTGAGCTGTTCATTAAAGCTTCTGCGATTGGGCAGGCTGGTCAAAGGGTCAAAATAGGCCAGATAGCGTAGGCGGTCTTCTTGGCGCTTTAGAGAGTTAAAAGCATTGCTTGCGCGCAGCATGTACTGCACATCCCGACCCAATAGGGACCAGTTAACGGGCTTTGTCTTGTACTGCGTGGCACCAGCATCAAAGCCATCATCGATGGATTGTCGATCATCTGAGCCGGTGACGATCATGATGGGGACGTTTTCGCCCTGGGGCATGGCGCGAATTCGGCGGCACACTTCCAAGCCCGTCATGCCGGGCATTTCAACGTCCAGGAAAACCAAATCTGGCCGCTCGCGTACAAAGGCATCCAGGGCATCATGCCCGTCAGCAGCTTCAACGACTAACATGCCCTCAGATTCCAGACATTGGCGACTTAGCAAGCGCACATTCATGTCGTCGTCAGCGACTAGGATCTTGGCGCGTTGCGCTGGCTGGGGGGCCTCATTGGACATAAAATACGATCGTTGTGATAGAAGACAAAGGCTATCATTGTGCCGTTCTAATGCCCAGCGTAATACCCAGCGCCGGGAAAGCTTCAGACGACGGTTATCGTCGCTGTGTGCTACTATTTTTTGGTTTGATATCCCCAAAGGTTCAGCATGACTATCGCGTCCGATCGTCTGCAAGCGATTCGCGAGCAGGTCCAACATCACCTCGACAAAGATGCCTCTGAGCAACTATCTCCTGAGCAAAAGCGGGAGCTGGTTGAGCGAATCAAGAGGCAATTGCTTGCCCACAACGCCGTGATTGTGGCGCATTACTACACTGCGCCAGAAATTCAGGCATTGGCAGAGGAGACCGGAGGCTGCGTCTCCGACTCTCTGGAGATGGCTCGATTCGGGCACGATCATCCCGCAGAGACCCTCATTGTGGCCGGAGTTCGGTTCATGGGGGAGACTGCCAAGATTCTTACACCGCAAAAACGCGTGCTCATGCCCACCCTTGAGGCCACATGCTCTCTGGATCTTGGTTGTCCTGCAGATGAGTTTTCGGCATTTTGTGACGAGCACCCCGACCGCGAGGTCGTGGTCTACGCCAACACCTCAGCGGCCGTAAAGGCCAGGGCCGACTGGGTTGTTACTTCCAGCATTGCCCTGGACGTAGCGGAGCATCTGTCGTCCCAGGGTAAGAAAATCCTCTGGGCACCGGATCGCCACCTGGGCGATTACGTGCGCCGGGAAACCGGTGCAGACATCGTAATGTGGGATGGCGCCTGTATTGTGCATGAGGAGTTTAAGGCGCGGGCCCTGGAAGATTTAAAGCGTGTGTACCCCGATGCGGCTGTACTGGTGCATCCGGAGTCGCCCGCCAGCGTGGTTGAGCTTGCGGACCGCGTGGGATCTACCACGCAAATCATCAACGCGGCCAAAGAAATGGATAACCCCCAGTTCATTGTTGCCACAGATCAGGGGATTTTCTACAAACTCCAGCAGCAGGCTCCCGACAAGCAGTTCATCATTGCGCCCACCGCAGGCAACGGTGCTACCTGTCGTAGCTGTGCAAACTGTCCATGGATGGCCATGAACGAGCTGGAGACCCTCGCCAGCGTGTTTGACCGTGATGATAACGAGATCTTTGTGGATCCCAAGCTTGGAGAACGCGCGATGTTGCCCTTGCGCAGGATGCTGCAATTCTCGGCCGACAGGGCTGCGGCGAGTCGCTAGTTTGTGCCCGTGGAGCGCTTAGGACTCCAGCATTTCTCGCATTTCGGCAACATCGTTAATACGTTGATTGATCTTCGCGCTGGTGGTGTAGTCGTTGCGCACCAGATCCAGAGCGTAGCGCAGCTGCTTGTCGGCTTGATCGAGAATACCGTTGAGAATGAAGTACTCGGCGCGAGATTGGTGCAGGCCAATGATATTACCCGCTAAGCCTTGAACCTCGGCCAGAAGATACCAAAGATACGGGTCATTCGGCTTTCGCTTGCTCTGCTCAATTAGAACCTCTTCGGCAATATGGGCCTGCTGGTCCTGCATCAATGCCTCTGCATAGGTCATCGTTAGCGGGTGGTTGCCGGGGCTCAGCTTGAGTCTGGTGGCGAGTTTTTCTATGGCTCGATGAGGTTCATTTCGGGCCATATCAATTCTTGCGTCTGCAATCACATATTCGAGCCGATTCGGCTCGGCGGCCCAAATTGCGTCCAGCTCCAGTGCAGCCTCATCAGCACGTCCTGCGTCGGTTAGAGCAAGTACCAGGCCGTAGCGGGCCGCCGCCTTGGAGCGGGGAGATCCCTCAAGCTCCTTTCTGAATTTTGCCGCGGCTTCTTCGGGCGTGTCGGCGAGTTGATTAACTACCCGGGCGCGCATGAGTTGGTAATCCAGCTTGGCTGGTCGAATCTGCTTGGGGTACTGGCGAGCGCGATTTCGTGTGTCTGCAATGCGATTCTCGGACAGGGGGTGCGTGCGCAAAAATTCCGGTATGCGGCTTCCGGTAGCGTAGCGCGAGGCTTGCATCATTCGGTCAAACATCGATGAAGCAGCATGAGGATCCATTCCGGCATTCACGATGGTTTGCATGGCGACACGATCTGCTTCTGCCTCATTGCTTCGCGAATATCGCAGCGCAGAGTCCTGCGCGGCTGCCTGGGCCGCCGCGAGGGCGGCCATGCCGGCATCACTGCCCGCAGTTGCCATCAGCACAAAGCCCGCCAACATGGCTGCCAAGGTCAGTGGCTGCTGAGTCTTGGAAAACTCAACCCGGCGTGAAAAGTGGCGTTGGCTTAGGTGGGCAATTTCGTGTGCGATTACCGTAGCAAGCTCATCTTCGGTTTGTGCGTGTAGCATCAGGCCGTTGTGAATGCCGATGACGCCGCCCGGGACCGCAAAAGCATTGATCGCCGCATTGTCCACCACTACCAGCTCCAGACGTCGATCCTGAAGTTCACTTTCCGTGACCAGTTTAAAGATCAAATCTTCGAGGTAACTAAACAGCAGAGGGTCGTTAACGGTAGGAGCTTGACTGCGAAACACCCGAAGCCAGGCGCGACCCAACTGGTACTCGTATTCAGCGGAGAACAAACTGGTACTGGACTCGCCTAAATTAGGTATCTTGAGCTTCTCTGTACGCTGGGCCTGTGCTGGAACGGTGGCACACAGCAACGCCACCGATATCCACAAAACGAGGAATCGGGTCCAGGGTAGCGCGCCCCGAGGGCTGCGAGTTGGCTTGGTAGCGGTCATCAGCATGCAGTATTCTACGCGAGTCTGGCCGACGTCGATTTGCCGTCAGCCCATTAAACTATTGGACGACATAGCGGCCCTTAAGTTCGCATCAAGTCACGCAGTGTTTGCCGTGTCCATTGTCGCTACGAAAATAAGGAAGTCTGTCTGTTGGTTACTGAGAGTGAGCAAGCATCTGACGCGGGAATAGGTCATGATGCTGATGCACAGGTCGATGCTCGCGGGCACCGCTGCCCCATGCCACTATTAATGGCTAAGCGCGGACTGAATGCTTTGGAAGTGGGGCAGACGCTCTATTTGATATCCACTGATGCGGGCTCACGGCGTGATTTTGAGGTCTTTGCCAAGCAAAGTGGGCACGAGTTGCTTGAGGTGGCGGATGCGGATGATGAATTTCACTTTTTACTGCGTAAAAACTGATCATGCTTGAGATTTTTAACAAGTGGTACGAGCGCTATCTCTTTGAAGAGGAGTCAGTACTGCTGTTGGTGCTGATCTGTCTATCGCTGGTGCTCCTGGCGACCATCGGAGACATTCTTGCGCCTTTGCTGGCGTCAATTGTCCTGGCTTATCTCGTGCAGGGCGTTGTGAACCTGCTCTGCCGACTCGGATTGCCTCCGTGGCTTGGATTTTTCATCGCGTTTACAGCATTCATGGGGGCTTTCTTTGCAGTGCTTCTGGGGCTATTGCCACTTGTTTGGCGTCAGTCCATCGGGCTCATAACCGAAGTGCCCCGTATGATCGACCAGGGCCGTGATCTGCTCGAGATTCTACCGGGGCGCTACCCGGAGGCCTTTAGCCAAGCGCAAATTGATCAGGTGCTTGCGGGGATTCAGGGGGAAATTGCCGGTCTTGGCCAAAAAGTGGTGACCATGACCTTGGCACGCATACCGGGTTTTATGACGCTGTCGGTGTACGTGGTGCTCGTGCCAATCATCGTCTTTTTCTTACTTAAGGACCGTGCGCAGATAAGCCGGTGGTTGGCTGCGTTCCTCCCCGAAAACCGACCTTTGCTGAACCGAATCTGGGCAGAAATGAACGTCCAGTTTTCTAATTACGCCCGAGGAAAAATGGTCGAAATTATTATCGTTGGTGCTGTGAGCTATGTCAGTTTTACAGGGCTTGGCCTGCGTTATGCGGCTCTGCTTGGTCTGCTTGTGGGGCTGTCGGTAATCATTCCGTATATAGGTGCATTTATCGTGACTGTGCCGGTAGCGGCAGTAGGGCTTTTTCAGTGGGGACTGACATCGGAATTTTATTGGGTATTGGCGGTCTATGTTGTTATACAAATGCTGGACGGTAACGTTTTGGTGCCCCTGTTGTTTTCAGAAGCCGTTAACCTTCATCCTGTCGCAATCATCGTGGCGGTTTTGTTTTTTGGCGGTATTTGGGGGCTGTGGGGCGTGTTCTTTGCCATACCCCTCGCCACGTTAATCAAGGCTGTGATTAACGCCTGGCCTAAACGCGAAACCGTCGCTATACCCAACTCTGCGGAGTAATACTATGCAAATCCAAATCGCCGCGGCCCGCGCGGTGCAGGCCAGTCTGTTTGTGCTTGTTGGGCTGTTGGCCGCCTGTGCTAGCCCCGAACCCCCCTCATCATCGGTAACTCCGATTCAGAGCCCTAACGATCGCTTCGCCTATCGTCTGGTGACTTTGGACAACGGCTTGAAAACGCTTCTTGTATCCAATCCAGAGACACCCAAAGCGGCGGCATCACTTGATGTGCAGGTCGGTAGCGGCGACAACCCTGAGGGTCGCGGTGGCTTAGCGCATTTTCTGGAGCATATGCTGTTTCTGGGTACGGCAAAGTATCCCGATGCTGCGGAGTATGAGCAGTTTGTTACCGAGCATGGCGGCACGCGAAACGCCTACACCAGCTTCGAGCACACCAACTACTTTTTTGATGTTGACGCAGATCACCTGCCCGATGCACTGGATCGTTTTGCGCAGTTTTTTATTGCGCCGAACTTCGACGAGGCCTACGTCGACCGCGAGAGAAACGCCGTAGAGGCCGAATATCAGATGGGCCTGAAAAGCGACGGTCGTCGCGGCTTAGATGTGCTTCAGGCGTCAATGAATCCAGAGCATCCTTTTAGCCAGTTTGCCGTGGGAAGCCTGGAAAGCCTTGCTGATCGGCCTGATGCGTCAGTTCGCGACGACCTGCTGGATTTTTACGAGAAGCATTATTCCGCTGACAACATGCGTTTGGTGATTCTTGGTAGAGAGCCTTTGGATGCACTGGAGGTGATGGCCGAGGAAATGTTCTCGGCAGTTCCAAACCTTAACGTAGAGCTTGAGCAGATTGACGTGCCGCTGTTTGTTGATTCCCAGCTGCCTATGCTGCTGAAGGTCAAGCCCCAAGGCACATTGCGACAACTAGAGGTGAATTTCCAGATTCCCGATTATCGCGCCGACTACTACGCCAAACCCATGAGCTATGTGTCTAACCTTGTTGGACATGAGGGGGAGGGCAGCCTTTTGTCGCTGCTCAAACGCGAGGGGCTGGCAGACGGTTTGTCTTCGGGCACGGGTCTGAGCTGGCGTGGGGGAGCCTTGCTCTCAATCACCATCGCACTCACAGAAAAAGGTGTGGCAGATTACGAGCGTGTTTTACAAGCCGTATTTGCCTATCTCGACTTGCTGCGCTCTGAAGACCCCAAAGAGTGGATCTATGAAGAGCAATCGGCGGTATCCGCCCTGGCATTTCGTTTCCGGGAGCCCTCTGCGCCCATGCGATACGTCAGTAGTCTGAGTAATTCCATGCACTACTATCAGGATGCGGATCTGCTTCAGGGGCCTTACCTGATGAGCGACTTTGATGCGTCTATGATTAACGATGCACTCGAGACTCTGACGCCGCCCAGGGCGCAGGTTGTGCTCACTGCGCCAGAAGTGACCACTGATCGTGAGTCGCCGTATTACGGCGTTAATTACAGTCAGTTGGGGCCCGAAGCCTTGATGTTGTCGAGATGGCGAACTGAAGATGTTGCAGGGTTACATTTGCCGGCCGCCAACCCGTTTATTGCCGAGGATGTGGAGCTCGTCACCGTGGCGGACGATAACCCCGCCTTGCCCGAGCTACGGGTAGAGCAGCCTCGAAAACGAGTTTGGTTTAAGCAGGCTGATGAGTTTCGGGTTCCCAAGGGAGCCATGTACGTGAGCTTTCGATCGCCGCTGGTTTCGGCCTTTGCGGAACAAAAGGCTGCGTCGGCCCTTTACACAAGAATGGTGACCGACTCGCTACGTGAGTACACCTATCCGGCACTGCTCGCCGGACTGGGCTTTAATTTTTATAACCATGCCCAGGGCATTAGCATGCGGGTGAGTGGCTATAACGATAAGCAACTTATGCTGCTCAAAGAGTTGTTGGCCAGTATTGCACAGCAGTCCTTTGACCCTGCCCGCTTCGAGCGCCTGCGCCGTGACATGGTTCTGGAACTACAGAACACCGTGGCACGTCGCCCCAGCTCGCAACTTATGGATGATATGCGACGGGCGCTATCTAGCGGGTCCTACGATGAGCCCGAATTGATTGCCGCGCTGGAAGCGCTGGATGTCAAAGCTCTGGATGACTACCGAAAAGCCTTTTGGGATTCTGCGAGAGCCGAAGCGATGTTGTACGGAAACTACCCCTCAAGCGACGTTCAGGTGATGTCCGAGACGCTTGATGCAGTATTGCGCGATGGTGACGGTGAGCCAGCTCTGGGGCCGCAGGTGTTGCGGATCGCGGAGCGTGAGTCTTTGGAACTTCACTCGCAGATTGAGCACAACGACACAGTCGTCGCGTGGTACCTGCAGGGCGCCGGGCAAAGCTGGAGTGACCGGGCGCTCGTGGCTCTGACAGCGCAGATTACTGAGTCAGGATTTTTTCAGCAGCTGCGAACCGAGCAGCAGTTGGGCTACATCGTATCCAGCTTCCCCTGGGCGCAATATGATGTTCCGGGGCTTTTGTTGCTTATCCAGTCTCCGTCGCATTCTGCTGCCCATGTTTTTGACGCGATGCAGGAGTTTCTGGTGGGTACTTTAAATGACATCACCCAAGAGCAGTTCCAGCGACACCGTCAGGCGCTGATTAATGCGACGCTCAAGCCTCACGAAAATTTGCAGGAGCGGGCAGAGTTTTACTGGCAGTCCATCGCCACCAGGCAGTGGATGTTTGATAGCCCGGAGCAAATGGCGGCTGCTGTGGAGTCCATCAGCTATGAAGATTGGCAGCAGGCGTATCGAGAATTGTTCCTTGATGCACCGCGATCCTTGCTGGCGCTGAGTCCCGGAGCCAAAGGGGTGACACCTGAGTCGGACAGCGAAGTCTTTGCAAGTCCCGAGGCTTTGCGCCATGGTCGCGAGACTTATGCGGTGGATCTTTCGCCCCTATGACATCCTTGTCATTGCTCCTTGCTTGAGGGCGCGGCGTGACGGAGTGGATTCCGGCACGTCGCGAGTTAATGAGTATCAAAATAGAACCATCTGAGAGTTATGTGGGACTTGTGATCAAAATTTAGACACCGTATGATTCGCCGAAGCGTGCTCGAGACCGTTGATTACCTCGGGTTAATTCTAATAAAGAACTAAGTAGCGTTTCGGCGGAGGCCCAAACTGGGTGTTCGTCACGTAGCGCTGGCGGGACTACAGCAATGATCGACGATATCGACCCCATCGAAACCCGGGAATGGCTGGACTCACTGGATAGCGTAGTGCGCGATGGCGGCGACAGTCGCGCTCGCTACCTTATGATCCAGTTAGCCAAGCATGCCGTTGATACGGGCGTGCCACTGCCTCCGTCGATTACGACACCTTTCAGAAATACCATCAGCCCCGAAGACGAAAAGCCCATGCCTGGCGATTTGTTTATGGAGCGTCGTATCCGCTCACTAGTGCGCTGGAACGCCCTGGCCATGGTGATGCGCGCTAACGACAACGACGAGGGCTTGGGTGGACACATCAGCAGCTTTTCGTCCTCCGCCACGCTTTATGACGTGGGCTGCAACTACTTTTTTCGTGGTACCGACGACGGGCACCCCGGTGATCTGGTTTTCTATCAGGGCCACAGCGCTCCCGGAATGTATGCACGCTCTTATTTAGAGGGCCGCTTGACAGAGGGTCAGCTCGATAACTTTCGACGTGAGGTCGATGGCAACGGACTGTCTTCGTACCCACACCCCTGGTTGATGCCGGACTACTGGCAGTTCCCCACCGTGTCTATGGGTCTGGGTCCGATTCAGGCGATTTATCAAGCGCGGGTCATGAAGTATCAAAGTGATCGTGGCCTGGTGGATCAAAAAGACCGCAACGTCTGGTGTTTTATGGGCGACGGTGAGTGTGACGAGCCTGAGTCTCTCGGGGCGATTTCTTTGGCTGGACGCGAGAAGCTCGGCAACCTCATTTTTGTCGTGAACTGTAACCTGCAACGCCTGGATGGTCCGGTGCGGGGCAACGGCAAAATTATTCAGGAACTCGAAGGCGTATTCCGCGGCGCGGGATGGGATGTTTCCAAGGTTATTTGGGGTCGCAAGTGGGACCCGCTTCTGGAACGCGATGACTCCGGCATGCTGCAAAAGCGCATGGACGAGGTCTGTGATGGCGAACTCCAGAATTACAAATACAACGGCGGGGCCTACACCCGAGAGCACTTCTTTGGTAAATATCCAGAGTCTTTGGATCTGGTTAAAGACCTGTCTGACGATGACATCATGTATCTCAATCGCGGTGGTCACGATCCCTATAAGGTGTATGCCGCCTATGCCAAAGCCGCAGAGCAGTTTGAGCGTCCCACGGTGATTCTTGCCATGACCGTGAAAGGTTACGGTACGGGAGAGGCGGGTCAGGCGAGTAACGAAACGCACTCTCTCAAAAAGCTGGACATCGAGGCACTCAAGGCGTTCAGGGATCGTTTTGCGATTCCCATTGATGACAAAGATTTACCTTCGGTACCGTACTACCGACCTGACGAAAACAGCCCCGAAATGCGTTATATGCGCGAGCGGCGTCGTAAGTTAGGGGGCTGTATACCGTCGCGCAGAAGCGATGCGCAGGTCTTGCCGGTGCCGGGGCTAGAGGCGTTTTCAGCGCAGACAAAAAGCAGTGGCGATCGCAGCGTTTCGACCACCATGGCCTTTGTGCGCATCTTATCGACTCTCGCCAAGGACAAGGCTATCGGTCATCGTGTGGTACCGATTGTGCCCGATGAGGCGCGGACCTTCGGAATGGAAGGGATGTTCCGACAGCTCGGGATTTACTCTTCTGTGGGGCAGCGATATACGCCGCATGATTCTGATCAAATCATGTATTACAAGGAAGACATCAAAGGACAAATTCTCGAAGAGGGTATTAACGAGGCAGGTGCGGGCTCTGCATGGTTGGCCGCGGCAACGTCCTATAGCACCAGCAACTACCCCATGGTGCCCTTCTATATTTTTTACTCCATGTTTGGTTTTCAGCGCATTGGCGATTTGCTTTGGGCCGCTGGCGACAGTCAGGCGCGCGGGTTTCTCATGGGAGCCACCTCCGGGCGTACGACGCTTAACGGCGAGGGCTTGCAGCACCAGGATGGCCACAGCCACCTGTTGGCCGCGACGATCCCCAACTGTGTCAGTTACGACCCCACTTACGCCTACGAGCTGGCGGTGATTATTCAGGACGGTATGCGCCGCATGTATTCAGAGCGAGAAAATCGCTTTTACTACATCACCACAATGAACGAGAACTATCCCCAGCCGGCCATGCCAGAAACAGAAGGCGTGGAGGCGGGCATCGTCAAAGGCATGTATCGCTTAAAAGCCGCCGAGGCCGATGTTCCCCGCGTACGCCTGTGCGGAGCTGGCAGTATTTTGCGCGAAGTAGAAGCTGCTGCAGAAATGTTGCGCGCCGACTACGGCGTTGATGCTGAGGTGTGGAGCCTGACGAGCATCAATGAGTTGCAGCGTGACGGCAAACAGGTAGATCGATGGAATATGTTGAATCCTGACCAGGCGCCGCGCACCGCGTTCTTCACCGAGCAGTTGCAGGCTAACGACGCTCCGGTGGTGATTGCCACGGATTACATGAAGAGTTTTGCCGAGCAATTGCGTTCTGCGTGCCCGGCGGAACTCTACGTGCTGGGTACCGACGGCTTTGGACGCAGTGATACCCGTGCCAAGCTTCGTCACTTTTTTGAAGTCAGCCGGGAGTTTGTCGTGCTGGCTGCGTTGACGGCCCTTGCGGCACGCGGTGAATACAGTTCTCAGGATGTGGCCTCAGCACGGGACGCTCTGGGAATTGACCCGAACAAAGTCGATCCCACAACAATATAAAAAGCAGTTAGCGCAGCGCTGATAGCGCCAGAGCGAGGAGAGAGTCCGTGGCACAGGAAACAGTCCTAGTCCCCGATATTGGTGGTTCAGATGCTGCCGAAGTAGTCGAAGTACTGGTGAGTCCCGGCGATAGCGTCGATGTAGATCAGGGGCTGTTGGTTCTTGAATCTGATAAGGCGTCAATGGAGATACCCTCGAGCGTGGCCGGTACGGTTGTAGAAGTATTGGCCAAGGAGGGAGATCAGTTGGCCGAAGGCGCCGCGGTAGCGGTCATCGAAACCGCCGGTGCGGCAACTGAGGCTGATTCCGCATCTAGCGCGGAAAAGATACAGGAGCCTGCGCCTGTGGAATCTGCCGCTGAAGATAACGCTGATGCTTCTGACTCGGCTCCGGCTGAGTCGCAGCTTATTGATGTAATCGTGCCCGATATTGGTACCGATGAGGCGGTGGATCTCATCGAAGTCTCTGTGAGCGTGGGTGACAGTGTTGCCGAGGGCGATACCCTGGTTGTGCTGGAAACTGATAAGGCATCCATGGAGGTGCCGTCCACCGCATCAGGTGTGGTTAAAGCACTACAAGTAGAGGAAGGACAGCAGATTAAGCAAGGTGATGTGCTTCTGGTCCTTGAAGCCGTTGTCGCACAATCTGGATCGGTGGATGCATCTAAAAGCGCTCCAGCGCCTGTGGCTGCCGTGAGTGCGCCCGCAGCATCTCCAGTTGAGGTTGCACCGGCTAGCCAGGGCGCTGTCAATGCGCCTGATTCCTCGGGTAAAGGCGTTTACGCCGGTCCGGCTGTTCGTCGCCTTGCCCGAGAATTTGGCGTGCCACTTGAATCTGTGAAAAGCAGTGGTCCGCGAGGCCGCATTCTCAAAGAAGACCTTCATCAATACGTCAGTCGCGCTCTCGCAGCCCCCAGTTCCAGCGCTAGTGGCGCCGGAATACCGAGCATCCCCGATGTAGACTTCTCGGCTTTTGGCCCCGTGGACGTTGTCGAGCGAAGCAAGATTGACAAGGTCACCGCCACAAATATGCAACGCAGCTGGCTTAATGTTCCGCACGTAACACAGTTTGATGATGCGGATATCACCGAAATGGAAGCCTTTAGAAAGTCTTTAAAAGCCGAGGCCGAAAAGCGTGGCACGCGTCTGACACCACTGCCGTTTTTACTCAAAGCCTGCGCGGTGGCACTCAAACACAACGAAAAAATCAATTCGTCTCTCAGTGATGGTGGCAGCACCTTGACCTACAAGCGCTACGTGCACATTGGGATGGCTGTCGACACACCCGCAGGACTTGTGGTGCCAGTGATTCGCGATGTCGATCAAAAGACTCTCTGGGAGCTTGCGGACGAGGTTATCGAGCTCGCTGGCAAGGCCCGGGATCGCAAGCTAAAGCCAGCAGATATGCAGGGCGGCGGCTTCACTGTGTCGAGTCTTGGCTCTATTGGCGGACGAGGATTCACCCCCATAGTGAATGCGCCTGAAGTGGCGATCCTGGGAGTCAGTCGTGCAGATACTCAGCCGGTATGGGATGGGCAAAGTTTTCAGCCAAGACTGCAGTTGCCCTTGGCGCTCTCTTACGATCATAGAGTGGTAAACGGTGGTGATGCCGGTCGTTTCCTTACTGAGCTGTGCCAACTCCTTGGGGACATTCGTAAGTTATTACTTTGATTCCATCTGATACCGCCTCTGCAGCAAAACCCTGGCAAGAGAGTTTTCTTGAAGAGCATCGGCTACCTGATGATTATCTGGATACCGCCAATAGATGTTTTGAGCCTCTGGCGGCGATTATTGCCAAACGAAGACAAGCCAGTGGTGCTTCGCTAAGGATTGCACTCAACGGAAGTCAGGGGTCCGGCAAAAGCACATTGGCAGCCTACCTTTGTCGCTGCCTGAAGGAGGAGCACGGACTTACTGCAGTCGCGCTATCTCTGGATGATTTCTATCTTACGCGGGCAGAGCGCCGGGAGCTTGCTGAGCGCATTCACCCTCTGCTACTCACCCGTGGTGTCCCCGGCACACATGACGTAGGCCTGCTGCGCGATGTCTTAAAAGCTTTAGGGCAGGAGTCTGAGCGGCCGGTATTCATACCGCGATTTGACAAGTCTACTGATGATCGAGCGGCAAAGGATGTCTGGACGCTTATTGATGCGCCGGTAGACGTGGTCGTGCTTGAAGGATGGTGTCTCGGTGCTAAAAGCGAGACACCCGAGGTGGTCGCACAGCCAATTAATGCCCTGGAAAGAGATGAAGATCCCGACGCTCGTTGGAGATCGTATTCGAATCAGTTACTCAAAGATCAGTATGAGGCCTTGTACGCTGAGCTTGATTTTTGGGTGATGCTTGCGGCTCCCGGTTTTGACGAGGTTCTGCGCTGGCGAACACAGCAGGAGCAAAAACTCCGTGAATCTGTTGCGGGGGAGGGCGAAGGTTTGATGAGTGATGCGGCCTTGAGTCGGTTCGTGCAACACTTTGAGCGCTATACCCGACAGTGTTTGCGCGACATGCCCCAGCGAGTCGATGTCCTTCTGAAGCTGAGCGGCGATCGCAGCATCGTTAGAACCCATGGCTTGGAGCTGCGGACTTGAGTAGCGTCGTCCATTTGCTCATCACTGATCTGGATGGTTCCCTGTTGGATCATGATGATTACAGCTATGACCCGGCCAAGCCGGTGCTGCAGCTGCTTGAGGAAATGCGCATTCCTGTGATTCTCGCATCGAGTAAAACTCGTGCAGAAATGCTGGAGCTACGCGCGGAGCTTGGCAATGAACATCCGTTTATTGTTGAAAACGGCGCCGCGATTTATGTGCCCCAGCGGTATTTTCAAAAGCAGCCTGCTGGTACCGAGCTTCGCGAGGGTTACTGGGTTCGGGAACTGGTGCCGTCGCGGGGTCATTGGCAGAACGCCATCGATAAGTTGCGACAGAAGATGCCCGGATGCTTCATGGACTTCGCCACCGCAGGCACGGCCGGCATAGCTCAGATGACCGGCCTCAGTGCCGAGAAAGCAGCTTTGGCCAATGAGCGTCAGTACAGTGAGCCTGTGCAATGGCGCGGGAGCGAGCGGGAGCTTGAAGTGTTTTTGGATGAGCTCTCGGCAGCCGGCGCGAAGGTGCTCAAGGGTGGGCGCTTTTACAGCGTTGCCGGAGACTGCGACAAGGGGCAGGCGTTGCTCTGGCTACGTCAGGAATATGCGCTGGCCGCAAAGGCTTCGGCTGTTTATGATCTTGCGGTAGGGGATGGAGAGAACGACATCCCCATGCTCGAACTAGCTCATCGGGCTTTACAGATACCCGCGCATGACCGTGCGCTGCCGAGGCTTGAACGAAAAGACGGCGTTATTGTTGGAGAAGGTTTCGGGCCACAGGCCTGGGCATTTGGGGTTCGCGAATGGTTGCGTGGCCTGTATCAGTCTCGAGAGGACGTTTGAGAATGGCGGATTTTTACCAGAACGGCATTATTACCACCTTACATAACCTCTCGAGTCGACCGGTTGCAGATTTGGAAGAAGAGCTGGTGGGCTTTAGCAAGTCTCGCCCTATGGGGCTCCTGCTACCATCGCTGTATTCCGAGCTTGAGGGAGAGGCGTTACCGCGCATCGTCGAACATCTGGCGAAGGTGCCCTACCTTGAGCAGATCGTTATCGGACTGGATTCCGCAACCGAGCAGCAGTATCGCGACGCGCTCAAGTTTTTTTCCCGGTTGCCTCAGCCTCATCGGGTGCTCTGGAATGACGGCCCCCGTTTGAAGGCAATCGACGCCGAGCTGCGCGAGATGGATCTTGCTCCCCGGGAGTTGGGTAAGGGGCGCAATGTCTGGTACTGCATGGGCTACATTCTGGCGGCAGATCGCGTGGAATCCATTGCACTCCATGATTGTGACGTGCTCACCTACGACCGCTCCCTACTCGCAAGACTGATTTATCCGGTGGCCAACCCCAACTTCAATTACGAGTTTTGCAAAGGCTATTACGCCCGGGTCGCCAACGGCAAGATTAATGGACGTGTCAGCCGTCTTCTGGTGACGCCGCTTTTACGCGCACTGAAGAAGACCCAGGGCGACATGGAGTACATCAATTATATGGATAGCTTTCGTTATCCGCTGGCCGGCGAATTCTCTTTCCGGCGGGATGTACTCAACGATTTGCGGATTCCCAGTGATTGGGGTCTGGAGATTGGTGTGCTGTCTGAGATGCATCGTAATTACGCTAATAACCGTTTGTGTCAGGCGGATATCGCCGACACCTACGATCACAAGCACCAAAAGTTGTCGGCAGATGATGCCACTGCGGGCTTGTCGCGGATGTCCATCGATATCAGCAAAGCATTGTTTCGAAAGCTTGCAACGCGCGGCGTGGTGTTTAGTACCGAGAGCTTTCGTACGCTAAAAGCCAGTTATTACCGGGTCGCTCTGGATTTTGTGGAGACCTACCACAATGATGCAGTGATGAACGGACTCGAATATGATTTACACAGTGAGGAGCGAGCGGTGGAGCTCTTTGCTGAAAACATCATGAAGGCCGGCGAGGCTTTTCTTGATCGGCCCATGGAGCGGCCATTTATTCCGAGCTGGTCTCGGGTGAGTAGCGCAATGCCTTCAGTTCGAGAGCGTTTACTTGAGGCAGTAGAAGAGGACACCGCGGAGTATGCCCCAAGCTGAGCATTCGAGCTCCCACGGCGAGTATCGCCCGGGCTTGTCTCACCGCGTAGCTCAACAGCTTTCTGTCATCTATGCCGGCGGCGAGATCAGTCCGCAGATGGAGGCGCTCGCCGTTGAGTTGCTGGATATCATGCGGCTGGACGACGACATGCCGCAGCCCGATCCTCAAATCAACCACTGGGATCAGCGTGATGCGCTGATGATTACCTATGGGGACAGTATCCAAAAAGAGGGCGAAGCGCCGCTTCAGACGCTGAAATATTGGCTGGATCACTATGCCGATGGCTGTATCACGGGCGTGCATGTCCTGCCGTTTTGCCCCTGGAGCTCGGACGATGGTTTTTCCGTCATTGATTACCTGCAAGTTAATGAGTCTCTGGGCGACTGGAATGATGTGTTGGCGATTGGGGCAAAGTACAACCTCATGGGTGACCTGGTCATCAATCACTGTTCCAGTGCCAGCCAATGGTTTGCTAACTTTTTGCGCAACGAAGAGCCTGGCAAGGACTACTTTGCGACTGCTTCACCCCAAGATGATTTGTCATTGGTTGTGCGGCCAAGAACCTCACCTTTGCTTCGTGAAGTGGAGGCGATTGATGGTACTCGCCACGTCTGGTGCACCTTCAGTCATGATCAGGTTGACCTTAATTTTAGAAACCCGGAAGTGCTCAAGCGTATGGTCGAGATCGTGCGCCACTACCTTGATAACGGCGTACGGATATTCCGTCTGGATGCCGTGGCGTTTCTCTGGAAGAAGCCGGGCACTAGCTCGCTGAACCTGCGCAAGACACACGAGGTAGTGCGCCTGCTGCGAACCTTGATAGAGCATGCCCGCGACGATGCGATGATCATCACCGAAACGAATATTCCTAACCAGGAAAACCTTTCGTACTTTGGCAACGGCAACGAAGCGCATTGCGTGTACAACTTTTCGCTGCCGCCCTTGCTGGTTAATACCCTGGTGACGGGGGACTGCTTTTATCTGAAGCAATGGATGATGAGCATGCCTCCGCCGCAGCATGGCACGGCATATTTTAATTTCATTGCCTCGCATGATGGCATTGGTCTTCGTCCGGCTGAGGGCCTCTTATCTGACGAGGAACTGCAGACGCTGATCAGTACCATGCGTCGATTTGGCGGACATGTGTCTTATCGCGCTTTGGAGGACGGCCAGAACAAGCCCTATGAGATCAACATTGCGCTCATCGATGCTCTTCAGGGGACGACTGCCGGCGCTGATGAATACGGTATTGAGCGTTTCATCTGCGCCCACGCTATTATGCTGGGTCTGGAGGGGATTCCAGGTATCTACATTCACAGTCTCGTAGGTACGCATAATGATCAGGAGCGTTTGGAGAGTACAGGCCAAAACCGAGCCATCAACCGTCATCAATGGCAGCTCAAAGAACTCGAAGCACAGCTTGGGGATACCGACTCGGATCACGCTCAGGTATTTAGCGGGATCATGAATCTACTGTCGATCCGGCAAAAGCAATCTGCCTTCCACCCCAACGCCACGCAATTTACATTGCACCTCGGTTCAAGCCTTTTTGGGTTTTGGCGTCAAAGCTCGGATCGGCGCCAAAGCATATTCTGTGTCAGCAATGTGAGTAATGAACCGGAGTATTTGCAGCTCACTGATATCAACCTTATCGAAGCGCAGGATTGGTCTGACCTTATTTCTGGTGAGGACTGCAACAAGCAGCAAATGCTGCTGGAACCCTATCAAACTGTCTGGATTAGCAACCGTCGAGACCACCGCTAGACCCTGATCCCTGTGCTAGAATTCCGCCTCTTTACGGACGGCATATGCCGGTGTTCAGGCGCGGGATGTGCCGTTGCCTCACTCGATGCTATACAAAATAAAAGAAGGTAGCGCTCTATGGTTATCAAACCCCGCGTCCGCGGTTTTCTATGCACCACAACCCACCCCGTCGGTTGCGCGGAGAACGTGCGACGCCAGATCGCCCATGTGCGCAGCAATGGTGCGGTGGAAAATGGACCCAAGCGCGTGTTGGTGATTGGTGCGTCCACTGGTTACGGTTTGGCCTCCAGAATTGTCGCTGCTTTTGGCAGTGGTGCCGAGACCCTCGGGGTGTTTTTTGAAAAAGAAGGCACGGAACGTAAGCCGGGTACGGCGGGTTGGTATAACTCGGCTGCATTTCATGCTGAGGCCGAAGCGGCTGGTTTGTACGCCAAGAGCATAAATGGCGATGCCTTCAGTGACGAGGTGAAGCAACGGGTTATCGAGGAAATCAAAGCTCACATGGGGCAGGTTGATCTGGTGGTTTACAGCCTGGCATCGCCCCGTCGGTTGCATCCTCGCACGGGTGAAGTGCACAGCTCTACTTTAAAGCCCATCGGCGAAGCGACAACACAAAAGGGCATCAATACCGATAAAGGTGAGATTCAGGAGTTTCATCTGGAGCCAGCGACGCAGGAGGAGATTGATAACACTGTTGCTGTGATGGGTGGAGAGGACTGGCAGTTCTGGATCGAGGCTCTGGATGAGGCGGGCGTTCTCGCTGATGGTGCCAAGACGACGGCTTACACCTATGTTGGAGAAAAGCTGACTTGGGATATTTACTGGCATGGCACCATAGGCGCGGCCAAGAAGGATCTGGATCGACGCGTTCTGGATATTCGAAAGCGTCTGGCGGCTAAGGGCGGCGACGCCCGGGTTTCTGTGCTCAAGGCCGTAGTCACTCAGGCGAGCGCGGCGATTCCTGCGATGCCCATTTATCTGGCTATTCTGTTTAAGGTCATGAAGGCGCGGGGAACGCACGAGGGCTGCATTGAGCAGGTTGATAGTTTGTTTCGGGATTCATTGTATGCCGCCGAGCCGCAGCTTGATGACGAGGGGCGCCTGCGGGCCGATGCCAAGGAGCTGGATCCCCAGGTGCAGGCCGAAGTGGGTAAGCTTTGGGAGCAGGTCGCTACTGATAACTTGAGTGAGTTGTCAGATTTTGCCGGTTACCGTAGGGAGTTTTTACAGCTGTTTGGCTTTGAGGTTGATGGCGTGGACTACGACGCCGATGTCGATCCCCTTGTTCCCATCAGCCAGTTGATCTGACGTGCTCGAACACGGAAAACCCTGGCGTCTCAGTCCGAGAGTGCGTCGTCTTGTCGCGCCGAATCCGGGAGCAATGACGGGTCCCGGCACCAATACCTATCTGCTGGGCGACAAAGACCTGATCGTGGTTGATCCCGGACCTGCGATCGATTCTCACATTGAGGCAATTCTGGCAGCTGGCGACGGTCGCATTCGCTACATTATTTGTACGCATACACACCCGGACCATTCGCCGGCCTGGCAAGCGGTCGCCGAGGCGACCGGTGCCACGGTGATTGGTGCACTGCCAGAAGGCGACGATCACCAGGACGAAACCTTCAGCCCCGATATAAAACTTGAGCACGAATACCGCTTGCAAACCGAAGAGCTATCTTTGCTTGCGCTGCACACGCCGGGTCACGTCAGCAATCACTATTGTTTTTTGTTAGAAGACGAGCGGATGCTGTTCGCCGGCGATCACATTATGAATGGCAGCACCGTGGTGATAATTCCCCCCGGGGGCGATATGCAGGCCTACATTGCCTCTCTTGAGATGCTTTTGGACTACCCGCTGGATTCTATCGCCCCCGGACATGGAGAATTGATCTTTGAGAGCCGCGCGGAGATCGAGGGTCTGGTTGCCCATCGTCTGGGTCGCGAAGCCAAAGTTCTGGCGGGTCTCAATGCCTTGGGCTTATGCGATCTTGATACCCTGGTTGAGACCGTTTACGACGACGTGGATCCTGCGCTTTATCCCTGGGCAAAGCTGTCTATGGAAGCTCATTTGATTAAACTTGAGCGCGAGGGACGGGCTGCCCTCAGCGGTGAGCGCTGGCAGGCAAAAGACCCAGACTAAACACAATAATCTTCCATATTTCATGGCCGTTGCCGGCCTGAATAACAAGTGCAACTCGTAAAGGAGCGATCAATGAACGGTTTGATGATGGATACCTCACTGACTATTACCTCAATCATGGCGCATGCAGAACGGGTGCATGGGAACCAGGAAATCGTCTCTGTCACCCGCGACAACCCTCGACACCGCTACACCTACAAGGATGCGTTCCAACGCACCAGACAGCTGGCCAACGGCATGGCCTCCTGGGGGCTGAACCGCGGCGATCGAATCGCGACGCTGGCATGGAACGACTATCGGCATTTCGAGACCTATTACGCCGCAGCCTGCAGTGGCTTTGTGTGTCACACCATCAATCCGAGATTGTTTCCAGAACAGATTGTTTACATCATTAATCATGCTGAAGATCAGGTGGTTTTTGTGGACGCCGATTTCATGCCCCTTGTAGAAGCCGTGGCTGCGCAGTGCCCGAATGTTCGAGCGTGGGTGGTTTTGACCTCCAAAGAACAAATGCCCGAGACCACGCTTGAGAATGTCAGTTGCTACGAAGACCTGGTGCACAGCCACTCTGACGAGTTTGACTGGCCAGAGCTGGATGAGCGGGAGGCCTGCGCGCTTTGCTACACCTCCGGTACTACGGGTAATCCCAAAGGCGTTTTGTACTCCCACCGCTCTACGATGCTGCATGCCTACGCAACGCTAATGCCCGATGCCATGGGGCTTTCTGGTCGCGATGCGATTTTGCCCATCGTGCCCATGTTCCACGTTAACGCCTGGGGTACGCCCTACGCCTGCCCAATGGTGGGTGCCAAGCTGGTGTTCCCGGGCAACAAAATGGGGGATGGTGAGACTCTCGCTTCACTGATTAATGATGAAGGCGTCACCATGTCCGCCGGCGTGCCAACGGTATGGCTTGGGCTGCTTGCCTACCTCAAGCAATCGGGCAAAACGGTGGAGACCCTGGAGCGCATTATTGTTGGCGGCGCTGCATGCCCGCTATCTGTGATGGAAGACTTCGATCACTACGGCGTGGAAACGCGCGTGGGTTGGGGGATGACCGAGATGAGCCCCTTAGGCTCCGTGAATGAATGCACCGCAGCGCGCGCAGAATACGGTGAAGAGAAATTTGCGAAGCAGCGCCTGAAGGCGGGACGCCCTATTTTTGGTGTAGAAATGAAGATCGTTGATGATGAGGGCAAGGAACTGCCCTGGGATGGCGAGGCATTTGGGTCCTTAAAGGTGCGTGGGCCCTGGATCTGTTCGGATTACTACGAGTTGGGCGATGCATCGAGTGCGCATGCCGAGGAGGGCTGGTTTGAGACCGGGGACGTCGCAACGATTGATCCCACCGGTTACATGGCCATTACCGACCGTACCAAGGATGTGATCAAGTCCGGCGGTGAATGGATTTCGTCTATCGATGTGGAAAACGCTGCCACGGACCATCCAAAGGTCGCCGAGGCGGCTGTCATTGGTCGCTACCATCCCAAGTGGTCTGAGCGGCCATTGCTGGTGGTCGTTAAGACGGCTGATGGCCAGGACTTGAGCCCCGAAGAAATGCTCGCCTGGTTCGACGGCAAAATCGCCAAGTGGTGGACGCCCGATGCCGTGGAGTTCGTTGATGAGTTACCGCATGGCGCTACCGGAAAGATTCATAAGGTAGGCTTGCGCGAGCAGTTCAAAGACTATGAGTTTTCGGCTTAAGCCCAGGGATAACCGGGCGCGGCTTGCGCCCGGAAAAACTCAGCCCTGTGATAAACTGCGTTGAATTAACTGGCCTCTGAGACGTCTCATTTAGATGGACGATAAATTCAGATGTAGGGCTGGGTACGTTGGTCGGGCAAATTGGCCCCGGCGCATCAGTCGAGCAACAGGGTAGTTTAGACAGTGGCCACACATAAACTCGGCGAAATTCTGGTTGCACAGGGCAAGCTTTCTGCCCGCGATGTGGAGCGAAGTTTGCTGGCGCAGTCAGAGATGGGCGATCTGTTGGGTCGCGTATTGGTAAAGCTCGGCCTGGTGTCCGAGGTCGATGTTGCCCTGGCCCTGAGTGAGCAACTGGGCGTTCCTTTGCTAACGAGCTCCGACTATCCCGAGTCTCCGCCTGTTCTCGATGGCTTGGCGCGCGAATTTCTTGTCAGTAACAACGTAGTCCCAGTGTCCCTGAGCGATAGCGAAGCGTGTTTCGCCGCCTCAGTCCCGCAGGATGCGTACCTCAGCAAGGCGCTTGCAATGGCGGTGGACCGTCCAGTGAGGCTGGTACTGGGCACGGACAGCGATGTGTCCCGCGCGCTTGAACAGATGCTCAGTGAGAATCGATCGGATGACGACGAAGAAGAAGCGCTGGATCAGTTTGCGGGGCAGAGCGACGATGAGTTTATCGAGCATCTGCGGGATCTAGCCAGCGAGGCGCCGGTTATTCGCCTGGTCAATCAGCTGATCCATCGCGCACTTGATCTGTCGGCATCCGACATTCACATCGAGCCCTTCGAAGACGGATTGCATTTACGTTATCGCGTTGACGGCGTGCTGCAGGACATGACTGATCCACCTGCAGCGAGTCTGGCTCCGGCGATCGCGTCGCGCATCAAGCTGCTGTCCCACATGAATATTGCGGAGCGACGTCTGCCTCAGGACGGTCGGATTATGACCCGGGTGAAGGGTCACGAATTGGATCTTCGTGTATCGACTATTCCGACAGTACACGGTGAAAGTATTGTCATGCGGGTGCTCGATCGAGAGAGTATCCAGTTATCACTCCCCGACATGGGCTTTAGTCAGGATACTTTACTGCGCTATCAGCAATTGCTGGCAAGACCTCATGGGGTATTACTGGTCACGGGTCCCACTGGTTCGGGTAAAACCACCACCCTTTACGCCTCTTTGGCGTCCATGGATACGCGGGATCGTAAGATCATCACTGTTGAAGATCCTGTGGAATACCAACTGGCCGGCGTGAATCAGATTCAGGTGCAGGCACAGATAGAGCTAAGCTTTGCGCGGGCACTGCGCGCTATTTTGCGACAGGATCCCGATATCATCATGATCGGCGAAATGCGCGATGGTGAGACAGCGCAGATCGGGGTCCAGTCGGCATTGACCGGACACCTGGTGCTATCGACGCTGCATACCAACACCGCAGCGGGTGCGATCACGCGGCTTGAAGACATGGGAATAGAGCGCTACCTGATCACCTCATCGGTCAACGGTGTCCTGGCGCAACGCTTGATTCGTACTTTGTGTACTCACTGCAAGACGCCGGTAGAGTTGTCTGACACAGCGATAGCTCAGTGTGGAATCAAACGGTTTCTGCCGCCGGGTGAGCGAACTGTTTACCAGGCACAGGGCTGCGAGCACTGCCTGCAAAGCGGCTATTCCGGACGGACGGGCATCCACGAGTTGTTTCTTCTCGATGAGGATATCCGCCGTGTTGTGCAATCCGGCGCTGATGCTTCAGAGCTGCACACCGCCGCTCGTGCTCAGGGCATGATTACTTTGTATGAGGATGGGCTGCGTAAAGTTGTGGCGGGTGAAAGTTCTCTTGAAGAGGTGCTGCGCGTTACCCAGGATCAAAGTGAAGCCGAAGAGACTCTGCCTGCGGGCAGCTCGGCCGAAGTGAGCCGCATCCAGCCGATGCCGGCCTAAGCTATGGCTGTCTTTTATTATCGGGCCGTAGGACGCGACGGAAAATCGGTGGACGGCACGCTGGAGGCGCCGGGGCAGGAACTCGCGTCCCGTCAACTGCGTGCCCGAGGCCTCACCTTGCTGTCGCTGAAGAGCGAAGAAGCGGGGAGCGCATTAGGGCGCAGCAGTGGTCGTCCTCCATCACGCCAGGACGTGTTGTCCATGACTACAGAGTTGGCGGTGCTGTTGCGCGCCGGCTTGCCCCTTGATCGCTCATTAAAGGTGCTCATCGAGATGGCGTCATTGCCGTCTATGGCCGCGCTGCTGTCGGATGTGCTCAAGTCTATAAAGGACGGTAAGGCCCTGAGTGCGGCCTTGGAACCGTACTCAGAGCTCTTTGGGCGTTTTTACCTGAGTATGCTGCGCAGCGGTGAAGCCAGTGGCGAAATGTCGGCGGTGCTTGACCGCCTTGTGGCGCACCTTGAGACCGCAAAGGCGACTCGAGATAGCGTGGTCTCCGCGCTGATATACCCGGCGATCCTGCTGGTAGTTGCTGTTCTTTCTATCGTGGTGATGCTCGCCTTTGTTGTGCCGCAATTTGAATCACTGTTTAACGATATGGGTGAGTCCCTGCCCACGCTTACCCGTGTAGTTATTAACGCCGCAGATTTTGTGACCGCTTGGTTCTGGGTGATTGTGATCCTCGGGACGGTGATTGTGCTCGCGATACGTAACTGGCTGCGTAGTGATGAAGGGCGCCGACGCTGGCATTCACGTTTGCTGCGTTTGCCATTGTTCGGCGGCATTGTTTTTGAGTTTGAGATGGCGCGCTTCGCACGCACGCTGGGAACGCTGCTTGGCAACGGTGTTCCACTACTGCGTGCGATCGATATAGCCATAGCGACGGTGGAGAACGTGGTCCTGCGAGATTCTCTCGGGGCTTTGCCGCCTGCAGTGAAGGCGGGGCAGCGCATGTCTGTCGCGCTTGCCGACGCAAAGATGTTTACACCTATGGTGATCCAGATGACTCGGGTGGGTGAAGAGTCGGGCGCCATGGACACGATGATGCTGGAGCTTGCAAAAGTTTTCGACGATCACGTGAACTCCGGGGTGAAACGCAGTCTTACTTTATTGGAGCCGCTGTTGATTCTCACGATGGGGGCGGTGATTGCGGTAATTATTATTGCGATCCTTATGGGCATTCTGTCGGTGAATGATCTGGCCGTGTAAGTGTTATTAGCTATTAGGTATTAGCGTTTGAAGGACCAAAACGGAATGGCCCTTGATGCTGAATGATGAACCAAGACATGAACGGGAAGGCAGACATGAGTTTTACACGAACATCAGCGTCGCGTAGACAGCGGTTCACGGGGAATAAGCAGTCGGGCTTTACGCTCATGGAACTGCTGGTCGTGCTTGCGATCCTGGGGCTGTTGATGAGCCTGGTAGGCCCGCAGGTCCTGAATCAATTGGGTGGGGCGAAAACCAAAACCGCACTTATCCAGATTCGTGATCTGGAGCAGGCTCTGGAAATGTACAAGCTTGACGTCGGGCGGTACCCCAATACCGCCCAGGGCCTTCAGGCATTGGTTGAGAAGCCTGGTGGGACGGCAGGATGGAATGGTCCGTATCTAAAAGGTGATGTGCCCCAGGACCCCTGGAAGCAGGATTATCTCTACAAGTACCCCGGAGAGCGTGGCGAGCTGGATATTTTTAGCTATGGTCAGAATGGCTCTCCCGGTGGTGATGGTGAAGATGCCGACGTCGGCAACTGGCAGTAGTTTTATGTCAGGCCTCGCGCCGCGGAACCTCCGTGGCCGTGGTTTCAGTCTGGTTGAACTTATGGTCGTGCTGGCTATCGCAGCTCTGATTATGGTTGCCGCCGTCCCATCTTCGGTACGCTTTTACGACGGCATGCAGCGCCGGCAAGCGGTGCGTGACGCAGTAGCAATGCTGTCATCGGCTCGAGAACGAGCGCTGTCGTCCGGGCGCGTTCAGGACGTCAACGTTCGGCCATCCACGCGACGAATCTGGTACGGAAAAAAAACGCACACTTTGCCCGAAGGACTCACGCTTACCGTTCATGGTGCGGCGGAGCTAAATCGTGAGAACGTCGGGGTGATTCGTTTTTATCCTGATGGTAGCGCGAGCGGTGGGGGTATCGATATTGCTCGGGACGATGGCTCTGGCACGCGCATTAGCGTCGATTGGCTGGTGGGTCGCGTCCAGCAAGCAGCGCTGACTCAGGGATGAACCGATCGCGCCTGCGAGCTCGTCACGCTCATCGGGGATTCTCCCTGCTGGAGATGCTGGTAGCTGTGGCTATTCTGGGTATGGCCCTGGGCGCGCTTTATCAATCTGTCGGTGGTGCCACACGAAACGTTCGGGCAGACCAGCGTTATGCCTATGCAGTGGAGCTCGGCCGATCGCTGATTGCTGACAATAGCGTCGTGCCACTGGAAGGCATTCAGAAGAATGGTGAAACCAGCGGCGGATTTGTGTGGCAGGTGGCTGCCTCGCCCGTTACGCGTCCTCGGGGGTCGACTCTGGGCGGTGGGCGACTGCAGTTTATAGATGTAACAGTCTCCTGGCCCGACGGAACCCGTCAGCGACGCATCAACCTTAGTTCTGTCGTCGCCGGTCAACCCCGTTGATATCTCGTAGATCTCAGGGTTTTACCCTTGTAGAGATGATGGTGTCGGTGACCATCTTGTCGCTGGTCATGTTAGCGACGGTCACCGGGCTTCGTACCCTGGCTTCAACGCAGACCTCTCTTAACAGAGTCACAGATCGCAATGACGAGATTCGCAGTGTTAGCAGCTTTCTGCGCGATGCCCTTGAGTCCGCGGTTGTGGGCAGTAGTAGTGGCGGATTAAGCGTAGGCGGCGGGAGCGCCGAGATGACAGTGTTTGAGGCATCTTCAACGCAGCTTATGTGGAAGACCACCATGATGTTTGGCGAGCGCGCAGGCGGCAGCTACGTGGTCAGAATAGCCGAGGAACGGCCGAATATCGTACTGCGATGGCAGAAAATGAATGTCTTTGGGCAGGTCGGAGATTGGAATAAAGCCTCTGCACGCACGTTAGTCGAAGACGTGCAGGAGTTTGCGGTGGCGTATCGTCGTCAGGTTGAAGGCGAGTGGGCGTCTCAGTGGGATGGTCGCGGGCCGCCGGGGTGGGTGCGTTTGCGGATTCGGGCCGGCGAGCGTTACTGGCCGGACATCGTGATGGAAGTAGCGCAATGATGGCGCATTCCCGCCGCGAGGCAGGTGTTGCTTTGGCGGTGGTTGTTTGGTTTATCGCCGGTATGTCGCTGCTTGTCGCGGGCGTTGTGATGTCCGCGCGCACCGATGTACGACTTGCACAATTGCATATGGGGCGAGCTCAGGCCGCCACTGCGGGCGATGGAGCTGTGAATCTGCTGCTGGCGGACATACAGGATGGGGTGTATGCCAAAGACGCCCCGCCGCGCTTACCGCAGCAGCGCTACCAGCTGGGAGAGTTACAGATAGATGTGGCGGCGGTGCCTACGCAGTGGCTGGTCGATATCAATGCAGCGACCCCGGCGCTACTGGCTAATGCGCTGCAAGTATCCGGCGCACTGCAAGCAGACAGTGCACAGTTCCTTGCAAACGCTGTTGTACAATGGCGTTTTGGTTCAGAGGGCGCCAAGGCAACGCGATTTGACGCTCTTGAGGACCTTCTGAGTGTGCAGGGCATGAATCGAGGAACCTGGGATCGCCTGCGTGATTACATTGCAGTACCGGTTGGCGGAGTAGGGCTGTCTCGGCCGAGCGCACGGGCAAACCACGTGATGGGCCTGGTGCGCGGGTTGACGCCGGCACAGCGGCTTTTGGCTGCCGAGCAGGCACCGCCGGATGTGAGGGTTGGTGCTGCGCGTTTTAGTGGGTATCGCGTTGATGCTTTGGTGAGAGTCGGCGATACCGTTTGGCTGCGTCGGCGTTGGGTGTCGATGAGCGCATCGCGGGGTGCATTGCCCTGGCGTGTATATAGAACAGAGCCTGCCCGAATTGTGAACAGGCCGGGCTCGAGGGGTTAGGCGCATGCTGCGAACAGCGCATGCTTTTTTAAGCACAGCAACAAATATGGCGAGAGAGTAGTAAGGTGGCAGTGCAAAGCAATCAGTGGATGCTTTTTGGCATCGATATGCGTCACATCGTTCAGCAATGGCTGTCCGCGTGGCGGGAGCTATTGCTGTCCCCCAGATCCCCGATTCGCCAGCAACTTGACGAGCCTGTCTTGCTTTATCGTGACGGCAGAACCGAGCTGTTTCAGGGCGGTAAGCCTCTGTCCGCGGCGCCGCAAAACCTTACGCCGTGCACAGCACATTTACTTCCAGATGATCTCGTTCTGGCCCGTAGCCTGAGTTTGCCTATTGCTGCCGAGCCGGAGCTTCCAGCGGTGCTGGCTATGGAGGTCGCCGCGGCGAGTCCTTTTAAGGCGGAAGATAGCGTTTATGGTTGGTGTGAGACCGATCGTGATGCGCAGTCCATACAGGTGAGCATGGCGATCGCGTCGCGCTCCTCTATAGAGAGATGGAAGCGTGAGACTGAGGTCGCCGCCAAAGACCAAAATGACGGAGAACCCGAAATTTGGGCCGAAGCGAATGGCGCTTTAGTGGCTCTTTCAGGATTCGGCGAAGCTCAAAGAGAAGTGGCTTACCGGCGACGATTACTGCGCAGTGGTTTATTACTCGGTGGGGTGCTGGTTCTGGTGCTGGTGTCTGCCGCCGTTTTCGCGGTGCAGCAGCGTAGTGCCCTGGAGCGCTTTGAGCGTCTTCAGAGCAAAGTTCAAGCTGAGTCGCAATCCGTGTCAGCGATGCGAGCGACCCTGGTTGACGCTAATGAGACCGTGCGCGCTGCGAATGCCTTTGTCGCTGACTACCCCAATCCGCATATTGAGATTGCGCGCCTCACCGAGCTACTCGAGGATGAGGCATACATCATGCATTTTTCTATGCGCGGTCGTGAGCTAAGGGTTCGCGGGCGAGCAAAAGATGCTGCGGTGGTTATGCAAACGCTGGCTCAAACTCCGGCGTTTGTTAGCGTTACCGCACCACAGGCGATCACAGCCGTAGGGAACACGGGTCTTGAGCAGTTTCATCTGGATATCGAAGTTGGATCGGTGAAACTAGCGGGTGACGAGTCATGAACTGGATTCGTTTGCATCGGCGAGCTGCACTGCTAATTGCGCTCACGCTGGTTTTGCCGGTTTTTTTCTACGTCAAAACTGTGTTTGGACTTCTTGGCCTTGGCTTTGACTACGCAGCCGATCGGGGGCGCATCGAGCCGAGAGTGGCGAGGCTTCAGGGCTTGTTAGAGAACGAGGCAGAGCTCACCACGCAAAGTCAGCTCGCGGCCGCGCGTTTACGCGAGGTGGCGTTCCCTGCATCCGAGGACCCATCAGCACTGGCTGCACGCTTGCAGGCTGATGTTCGGCAGCTTTTGGCTGAGGCCGGAATGTCGGTCAGTAATAGTCAGGTCATGCCTGTACGACCGGGTGAGCAGTTTGATCGGGTGGCTGTGAAGTTGACGGTTACAGGAACACTGCCGGGGCTTGATGCTGCATTGATTGGCATTGCGGCTTATCGTCCCCAGTTGTTGGTGGAGTCCCTCGATACATTTCCGGCACGCGCGAATGCTCGAGCTAACGGGGCGGACGCGCAGTCTCTTACCGCAGTGATACAGCTGATGGTGCTGAGGGCTCTGCCATGACCCTGATCACTCTTATCCGAAATCGCTATCAGGTGGATGCCAATCCAGAGCGTTCGGAGCGTCGTTTGGAGCTGGCTGTGATCGCTTTGCTCCTGGTCGTGTTGTTGCAAATCCTCTGGTGGATGTTCGGCCGCTTTAGTGAGGCTACGGTGACAGCGGTAGAGCCGGCCAAAGACAGTTTGCGTGTCGCCGATGCCACTGTGACCGGCGCCATCACGGCGCCCCAAAGCTTGCAGTTGCAATCGAGGCCTTTGTTTTGGGCGTCTCGCCGGCCCAATGCCAAAGCGGCGCCTCCTCAGAAAGCTGCGCCAGGTAATGGTAAGCCTGCGCGACGACTCGAAGACTTGAAGGTGGCCGGCGCTGTGGGTGCTGGTGATCAAGGCAAGGCGATCATTATTCACAAGGACAAGCTCATGCGTCTCGGTATTGGCGATACGGTCGCCGGATGGAGTCTGCAGTCGGTGTCTTTGGGTGAGGTGGTATTTGTCAGTGCAGGAGCCCGCGATGTGCGTCGTCTAACGCCGCTGCCGGTCATTGCTGCGCAGAAAGCGCCGGCGGCTGATTCGCAGGCATCGACCGCAGCAGCGGCCGCGACACCGAAAGCCGCAGCAAGCAAACAGGCGAGCGCGGCAAAGAGCCCACCGCCGAAGAACAACAAAAAAGAGGCTACGCTCTCTCTGGGCGGCTAGCGGTAACATCTGATCACTATTGGGAATGACCTAGACCATGAAACACTCGAGCAATAGTTCTTCGCGGGTCACCACTCTACGAGTGACCGCATTTGCGGCACTGTGTGCCGCGCTCGCTGGATGCGCATCGCAAGATCTGCAGCAAATGGCGCGCTCAGAAACTGTGCTTTTGGGGGAGCCCGGGAAAGTAGAAGGTCGTCCTGAGCCGGTTGCGCCGACCGTCTCCGCTAATGGATCGCCTTTGGTCGAATCTGCCCAGGCCTTGGCTGACAAGCAGGCGGATGGCCGCGCAGAGCCCGTACTGTATCGTGGGACTGATCAACAGGTGCGTCTTCCAGCACCACAAAAAATCATCAAGTTCTTGGGTGATGACGTCAGTTTGAATTTTGAGCAGGCGCCGCTGAATGAAGTAGTGCACGCCATCGTCGGCGATATTCTTCAGCTGGATTACATTGTTGATCGCCCGATCGAGGGCAAGGTCACGCTGCGTACGCGAACGCCCATTCCTCGGGAAGAATTGCTTGTTGTTCTGGAGTCGTTGTTAAAAGCACATGATGCGCTAATGATTCGCGGTGATGATGGCCGTTATCTCATTACCGGGTCACAGCAGGCAATGAATCTGCGCCCGGACGTTACCAGCGTGGAGGACATTGCGGCGGGATACTCGACCATGGTCATACCACTGCAATACATCAGTGCAAAAGCCATGGCGAGCATTCTCGAGCCCCTTGCCGATAAAGACGCGTTTGTGCGGGTAGATGACACCAGGGCACTTCTGATGATGGCCGGTACCCGGGAGCAGCTCAGCGGCTGGCTGGAGATTGTGAGCACCTTTGATGTGGATCTTTTGGCCGGTATGTCTGTGGGCATGTTTCCGCTGGAAAACAGCAGCGTGGACGAAACGCTCACCGCCCTGGAAACATTAATGGAAGCAGCAGGAGGTGAGGGCGGGGATATCACCGGTATTGTTCGCGTGCTACCGATGGAGCGACTGAATAGCATTTTGGTTGTTACACCGCGTGCGCATTATCTTGATCGCGTGGGTAGTTGGATTCAGCGCATAGATGTGGACCCGGATGCCCGCTTCGAAAAACGTCTGTACGTGTATCCGGTGCAGAACACGACTGCAACGCGTCTTGCGCAGCTTCTAAACTCGATTTACTCAGGTGGTGCGGCAGGTAGTACTGGCGCAAGACAGCAAAGCGGGGCTAGATCGCCCGGCGATCAGGCAGCCGTCGCTCCGGGCTTGTCGCCGGAATCTATCGGTGGCGGCGCTTCTTCGGGTGGGGCCGGTGGGAGTAGCGGCGGCTCCTCTTTTGGATCCGGTTCTGGTGGTTCAAGCTCTATGGCCGGGGGAGGCTCCGCTAACCGGGGCGCCGGGCAGGGCGCTCGCGCCGCAGCTGCGTCTATGACTTCAGTCAGCATGGGCGGCACTGGTGCGGGGATGAGCGAGCTTGCCGATGTGCGCGTTGTCGCCGACGAAGAGAACAATGCGCTAATGATTTATGCCGACGGCAAGCAGTACGGCATTGTTAAAGACGCTCTAAAGCAGTTAGACGTTGTGGCCACCCAGGTCATTATCGAAGCCAGCATTATGGAAGTTCAACTTATTGACGAACTGCGCTATGGCTTGGAGTGGACCTTCAAGAACGGCTTGGGTAGCAGCTACGATGGTTTGGGAACTCTGGCCGCTGGAGCGGCCGGGCCCGCTGCGGCCGCAGGCTTCTCTTATACCGTGTCCAACTCGGTAGGTGACATTTCGGCGGTCTTGAACGCCTTGAGTGAGGAGTCGCTTATTAATGTTATCTCGTCACCCTCGGTGATGGTGCTTGATAACCATACTGCCTTTATCTCGGTGGGAGACCAGGTGCCGGTGCTTCAGGGCCAAACCATTACTAATGGCGGGAACTCAGTGCAAAACATCACGTATCGCGATACTGGTGTGCAGCTTTCTGTGCGTCCCTCTGTCAACGCTGGGGGCCTGGTGACCATGGATATCGAGCAATCAGTAATTGATGTGGGCTCAATTGACTCTGCCACGGGGCAGCGAGCGTTTTTGGACCGCACTATTAATAGTCGTGTTGCAGTGCGATCGTCAGAATCAGTGGTGTTAGGCGGCCTTATCCGAGAAAACTCCAGCCTTGGAGACTCGGGTGTGCCCATTTTGCGCGAGATTCCGCTGTTCGGCAGCTTGTTTGGCACAACAACCACAGATAGTCGTCGAACAGAGTTACTGGTAATCATCACTCCTCGGGCTCTTTATAACGAAGATGAGTTGAGAGCGGTCAGCGACGAGATGCGTGAGCAGGTTCGATTCATGGAATTGGTACGAGATCCGCCCCGATCCGGGGTCATAACATATAAAAAATGATGGTATTTTTCCCAATCCAAGGGTCGAAATTAGTGGGAATAAAGCTCGAAGTTAAACGCCCAGGGGCCGCTAAGTGACTGAAAATACGCGTTTATCAGGTTGGTTTTATCGGGTTTGGCTAGTGAATGTCAGGTCACTTCCAGTAGAAATCGCGAATGACATCAAGCGGGATTCTTTGCCCAAAAGGGGCAAGCTTGCTGCTTGCATGGGCGCAGCAGACTATGCGGGTGTCGCAAGCAGTCAAGATAACCCTGGAAGTTAAATATATGTTTATCAATAGCTTAGGAGGTTTTATGGGTGCCCTAAGGCGCATGTTCGTTGCTTTAATCGTAATTGCGCTTGTCGGATGTGCCGGTTCTCAGAGGATGACCGAGGAAAGCCAGGCGCAGTTATTAGATCGCGCCGAGGCTCGCTGGCAGGCGCTCGTAAAAAGAGACTGGGCTACCGCGTATGAGTACACCTCGCCGGCCTATCGAGAGATTTTTAGCAAATCCATGTACGAGCGGAAGTTTTCTTACATGGTGGAATGGGAGTTGACTTCGGTTGATTTCGTTAACTATGATGCGCGGGCAGCTGTAGCGAGTGTGGCGATCGGGGTCATGTCCCGACCTGTCAAACAAACTTCAGCCGCCTCAGTAGCAATAGGCGCAGTGCCTACACGATTCGTCGAACAATGGATTTTGGTCGATGGAGAATGGTGGTATAGTGCCAACTTGTAAGTGTGGCAGCGGGTTGAAAGCTGGCTGCAGCTAGCAATAAAAGCGCTAGCACAATCTTAGAATTGTGAAAACTGTAGACATTAGGAGTCTCCAATCATGAACAAAGTATTTAAGCCTTTAGGCATCGCCGCAGCAGTAGCAGCTGCTTCTGCTGGTTATGTCAACGTAGCAAACGCAGCGGCCATTGCGAACAACGCTCTGGGCGACCTTGCGCTGGTCCCGTACTACACCGTCAATGGTGAGTGGATTACTGGTATACACATTGTGAACACCAGTGAGAAAACACAGGTTGTTAAGTTTCGCTTCCGTCGCGCTTCTGACTCGCTGGATGCACTCGACTTCAACGTCGTGATGTCACCCAATGATGTTTATGCAGGTTTCCTCTCTGACGACGAGAACGGCAATATCTCGTGGTCTGCTAACGACACCACGTGTACTGTGCCTGCAGCGACCGGCAACAAGCTAACTATGCCGCCTATCTATCGCGACGGTGCAGATACAGGCTACGTAGAAATTATTGCGATGGCTGAGACCATTGATGAGGATCAGGCTATTGCGATCGCTGCTGAGCACGGCTCAACCTCGCTGACACCTGAGAATTGTGAGGCGGTTCGCTCCAACTTCTTCGCTGACGGCGCAGTGGATGGCGTCCGCGGTGTGGTCGATTACGAGACCACTCGCCAGTCGGCATACACGTCATCTGCGGGAGCAGCTGTGGGCGCAGCTAACAACGCGTTCACTGATTCCGATGACGCGTTGAAGGTTTCTTACTTCATCCGCGATAATGCTACGGGTATCGAGTTTGGTGACAATGCGGTGCATGTGCAGGGGTTCCTTTCTCAGGCCAGTATGTCTAACCAGCAGTTCGGTTGGTTGTCCGGCGATATGAATGGCTTTGACTTCCCAGACCTCAACGGTGGTGTCCCCACCGCAACTGTTCCGGATCGTGGTGCATTCGCATCTCTTCGAGATAGCGCAGTACTTGGTGTTGCTCAGTTGAATAACGAGTGGACGGCTAACACAGCTAACGGTGCGGCAGTCGATTGGGTGGTAACTCTTCCCGGTCAGTACACTATGATGGACACTCCTGAGTTTGTGATCGATCTGAATTCGACTGCGGCTGCGGATGACTGTACGCGCACTGACTGCGATTTCCGAGACCTTCCCGTGACTGCAACAATCGTTCCTTACAACCGTGAAGAGCTGTCAGTCGTCTCGGAGACAGGTGATCTTACTGTTTCTCCGGCTCTTCCCGGTGAGGCTCAGGTGACGCAGCTCAAAAAAGAGACCAACGTCATTACCTTTGGCGGCAACAGTGTGTTGGGTGTCTCTGACGTAGACATTACCGCTGACCTTGGTCAGCCCTACGGTTGGCTGCGTCTTGGCGTAGAGTCTGCTACAACTGACCCACGTATTTGTGCTTGGGACGGTACGTACGTTCCCACCGACGCGCTGGGCCCGCAGCTTGCTGACTCGGAGTTGGAGACGCTGATGAGCTGTGACACAGCTGATGGCGCGACGTCTGTAAGCGGTACTAACGTGCCAATGATCGGTTTCGCAGCTTGGGCTCGTAGCGTTGCTGCTAACCCAGACGCGAGCTATGGTCGAATCGTTGCTCACAGCTTCAGCAGCTCGACTGCCGGCTTTTAACAGTCTAGTTTAAAGCTAGTTCTAGGCCGGCACCTTACAGGTGCCGGCTTTTTTTTGTCTGTCACGCGCGCGTTGAAACGTTTTTGTTTCGGCTTACGCTGCTCTACATCACGTCGAGATGGACAGAGCGTATACTTTAACGACTTGATTTGCGGATTACTGTGTTTATGTCTATTTTTGCTCGTGTTCAGCTGTTTGTTTTTGCTTTGGTGATGGCCCCATTGGTTGTTGCGGGTCCCACTGACGTGGTTATTGCTGATGGTGATGTCAGAATTACTTATGCGGAATTTGAAGCCGCCCTCGAAATGACCCCAGAAAAAATCCGGAGTCTGTCAGCCAACGATATTGCAGATCGGTTTGATCTCCTGACCTCGATGCTGCAAATTCGTAAAATGGCAAAAGTTGCGGACGCGTTGGGTCCTGATACGCCGGGATATTGGGAATTACAGTTTCAGGTTTTAAGCGCTAAAAAACAGTTTGTGTTTGATCGGGAACTCGGCGCCTACAAGGTTCCAAATGTCGATGCCTTGGCGAGTGAATACTACGAAACGCAAAAGGATAAATACGCGACGAAACCTGAGCTGCGCAAGTCCAGTCATATTTTAATTGCGTCTCGGCCGGGGTTGCCCCGGGGGGAGCCGCGCGCAAAGGCACAGAAAATTTTGGATGCCCTGCGTAATGGAGCTGACTTCGAAGACATGGTAGCAGAGTACTCAGATGATCCTGGATCGAAGGCTCGCGGCGGTCAGTTAACGTCGTGGATGCGATTTGGTGAGCCGGGAGTCACGCCGCCCTACACGGAAGCACTGTTTGAAATCACAAACATCGGTGATTATTCTGAGATCACCGATTCGCAGTTCGGTATTCACATTATCCGTCTCGATGGCATCCAAGAGGGCGGCTATTACTCATTCGAAGAGGTACGCAACGACATCTTCAAAGACATTGTTGCAGAATATCGCTCTCTAGCAACCAAAGATATCAATGCCCGGTATGGCATTAGTGATGACGCATTCATTGATGGTGACGCCATGGAAGAGTTGTTCGAGCCCTATAAGTAGGGCCGGGTCGATAGCGCGAATAGCGGCGTCGCCAAAGATGATCCTTCCGTGAAATTGCTGACGGTTGTAGGCATGCACCGCTCAGGCACCTCACTTGTAGCCCATGCCTGTGCGGAGGCAGGGATTGGCGCCGGGCCCGCCGATGAGCTACTGTCAGCGCAGCCCGATAATCCCGAGGGCTTCTACGAAAATCGACGGTTGGTCGAGATCAATGACAGCCTGATTGCTAAGGCTGATGCTGCTTGGTACTCGCCGGCGCTTGAAATTTCAGCAAGTGCTGAGGATCAAAAAGACCTGGCAGCATTGCTCGCTCATCTTTGCGATAGTTCCACTAACGGACAATACCTTCTTAAAGACCCGCGGCTTTGTCTGACCTGGCAGCTGTGGTCGCCTTTTGTTGATAGTGCCACTGTGCTGTTTGTCTACCGATCTCCCCTCGCCGTTGCACGCTCGCTCGCCCGTCGTAACAGCTTTCCTCTTCAATTTGGATTAGCCTTGTGGGAGATCTATAACCGACGGGCATTAGCATTACTCGGTGGCGATAGCCTCAGTGTTAGCTACGACCAGCTCGCAGCCGGTGAAAGCAATCTTGTCGAGATTATGGAGAAGCTCAGCGCCAAGGGCTTTGATTGCATCCCAGAAAAGGCCAGTACTGTTTACCGTGCAGAGCTTCGTCACTTTGACGCTGTCTCCGACGATCCGGATTGGCGCCTACTCAGCGACTCTCAAAAAGCGCTGCACGAATATTGCGTGGCGGTTTGCAGCGGCAGGAGCAAAGTGCAGCCGGAGCTTGACCCTGAGCCATTGCTGTTTGCGCGCACGCAAGATCTTGCGCAAGCCTTTGAACCGCTCGCGCGTTTGCTTGAGACCACAAATGAACGCAATGAAGCGATTGCGCTGGCACAAGAGCGCCTGGCCGATCGTGATCGAGCTCTGGACGCCCTCAATCAACGGGAAAGCGAGCATGCGGCACTTGTTGTTGCTCATGAGAATGAGCAGAAACTTCATGCGCAGGCGGCAGATACGCTAGCAAATCTGGAGCGTGAGCATGGCGACCTTGCGTCTGCGCACGATCAGGAACAAAAGCTTCATGCCCAAGCCGCGCAGGCGCTTGAGAGACTTAGCAGTGAGCACAATGCGCTTGCTGCGGCGCACAAGAAAGAGCAGAAGGTCCACGCTCAGGCTGCGGCTGCGCTAGCGAGTCTGACTAAGGATCATGATCAGCTTGCCATTGCTCACAAGAACGAGGTGAGTACACACGCCCAACTCTTCAAGGAGCACGCCAACTTATGGTCGTTGTATGACGAGCTGCAATCTGAGTTCAATGATCGTGGTCAGACTATTCAGTCACTCGAAGACAAAACTGAGTACCTGTTCTCCTTATTCACCGAATCCCATCGAACCCTATTGTCTTTCGAGCTGTCCACCATGGCGCGCTTGCAGCGCTATACCCGCAAAGTGTATCGCTTGCTCACCGGGCGAAGAGGGCAGAGCAGCGCCTACGAAAATCTGCTGGAACAGGCACATATTCACTTTGACGAGTTTGGGATGGACAAGCCTGCCCCCCGACCCACAAAGATTGGCATGGCTCGCGACGTGCTTCGCTATGTGCGACAAAATCCGGCGGGATCTGCCCGAAGCTTTAGCTGGGCTCGTTTGCGGCGCGCCGCTTCTGTATTTTTTGGTAGTTCTTCCGAAGACCTGTCGATATGGATCAACGCGCGGTTTCCGGATTCCGAAGCAGCCTCAGCTCACTTTGATCCGGCGAGCTTGAGCGCTGATCTTGATGATTTGGAGCTGGATTTTCCGGTATCGGAATCCCCGACGGTCTCTATCATTGTGCCGGTTTACAACGACTACCGGGTCACCATTAATTGCCTGGAGTCGGTGCATCGCTTTTCTTGGGATGTTGATTACGAAGTCATCATCGCCGATGACTCTTCTACAGATCTCACCGCAAGCATTGCCGAGCGTATGCGCGGTGTGCACGTGGCCAGAACCTCCGAGAACCTGCGTTTTCTTAAAAACTGTAATCAGGCCGCTGCGCACGCGCGGGGCCAGTACATCGTTTTTCTCAACAATGACACGGCGGTAACCGAGGGTTGGCTGACTGCACTACTTGAGCCCTTCGATGACCAGCAGGTTGGCGTCACCGGTCCCAAGTTACTGTTTGCCGATGGCGTCTTGCAGGAGGCTGGGGGCATCATCTGGGATGACGCTTCTGGCTGGAATTTTGGTCGTGCTGATGATCGTGATAAACCTGCGTACAACTATCGCAGAGACGTTGATTACGTATCGGGTGCCTGTTTGGCGATTCGCAGTGACCTATGGAAAGAGCTGGGAGGTTTCGATGAGCGCTTCGCCCCGGCCTATTATGAGGACGCGGATATTTGCTTTTCGGCCCGCGCGGCTGGTTATCGTGTGGTCTATCAACCCGAGAGTGTAATTTATCACTTTGAGGGTGTCAGTAACGGCACCGACCTGAACGCCGGCGTGAAACAGCATCAGGTGGTTAACCAGACGGTCTTTAGGGACAAATGGCGGGATGAGCTTCAGGCCCGACATTTTCCTAACGCACAGCATGTGGTTCACGCGCGGGACCGCTCTGCAGGCAAACCCTGTATTTTGGTTATAGATCACTATGTTCCCCATCACGACAAAGATGCAGGTGGACGTTCCACCTATATGTACATTCAACTGCTTTTGGCCCTGGGCTGTCGTGTGCAGTTGATGGGCGCCAACTTTTTCCCTCATCAGCCATACACTAAAGCCCTTCAAGCCATGGGTGTCGAGGTGTTGGTGGGGGAAAGCATTGCGCGAAATCTGGATCAGTGGCTCGCCGATCACGCGCCTTACATCGATGAGGTTTTCCTGCATCGGCCGCATATCGCAGAGCAGATGCTCTCTCATCTTGAGCGCATGTCACCTCGGCCTCCCATTAGTTTTTTTGGGCATGATCTTCACTATCTGCGCATAGCCCGGGAAGCTTCGCTCAAAGACGACGACAGTCTGCGCCGCGATTCTGAATCATGGCGTAAGCGCGAGTTGGCTGTGTGCGAAAGGGCGGACAGGGTGTACTACTTCTCTGAGGTAGAGATTGATGCACTACGTGAGCTTGTTCCGGCTGCCAAGCTACGACGCATTCCGCTGTACACAATGCAGATCGACGAGCTTCCCGCCTATGCTCCTTCGGCGCCCAGAGAGTTGCTATTTGTAGGTGGATACAACCATCCGCCCAACGTCGATGCGGCACTTTGGTTGGTGAATGAAATACTACCGCTTGTTCTAGAGGCGGTTCCGGATGCGAGTTTGCATCTTGTGGGCTCGAATCCACCTACGGAGGTCTCTGCTCTTGCTGGCGATTCTGTGAAGGTACATGGCTATGTCAGTGATGACGCCTTGAACAGTTTGTATCGCCAGGTGGGCGCGGTGGTTGTGCCGCTGCGCTACGGCGCGGGTATTAAGGGCAAGATTATCGAAGCTATTGCGAATCATGTGCCCATGGTGACTACCGATATTGGGGTTGAGGGTATTCCGGAAAGTGATTCGGTGATGTGGATAGAGAATACGGCGCAAAACATTGCTAAGCGGCTTATCGCATTACTCCTAGAGCAAGAACCGAAGGACGAAAAGCTGGATCGGCATGGCGCCTGGCTTCAGAGCTACTTTGATCGCGACAGCGCCGCCGACGTGCTCCGTGCTGACATCCCCAAACTTGGATATCCCAGGGACATCGGGCAGTGAGAGCGACTGTCTCTGATGGGGCGTCTATGCTCGGCGACTATGATGGGAGCCGGCGCAACAATTTCACAGCCTTAAGAATCCTGTTTGCCTGGAGCGTGCTGTTTGGTCATAGCTTCCCTATAACAGGCTATGGGAATCTCAACCCGCTTAGCGAGTTCTTTGAAAAATCCACCTGGCTTGGTGAGATTGCGGTGAGTGGCTTTTTTGCCATCAGCGGCTATCTTGTCGCAGCAAGCTTTGTGCGCCGAGGTTTAGTCGATTATTGCATCTCGCGGATTTTACGAATTTATCCAGCGCTTATTGTGTGTGTGTTGCTGAGTGTTGTGTTGCTGGGTTCTACGCTAACAACCTTGGAACAATCGGCGTACTTTGCTCATCCAAGAACCTGGAATTACCTGTGGAACACTACTGCGCTATTCCCCATGAGCTTTGATTTGCCCGGGGTTTTTGCGGGTCTCCCCCGATCCGGAGTCAATGGATCCCTATGGACTCTGCCGGTAGAAGTATCCTGCTACATTCTGCTGATGGTGGCCGGCGCTATGGGGTTGCTGCGTTGGCGTGCCCTGGCAAATTTGGCAGGTGCAGCACTGCTGCTTTTTTCCATCAACTACTTTACGGATGTTCCTTTGGTAGGCCGCATTGAGCGCTGGGCCGAGCCTTGTGTGTATTTCCTTCTTGGAGTTGGTGTCTACCTCAATCGCGACGCGATTCCATTGAGTCTGCCTCTTGCGATCGCTGCGGGCTGTCTTGCCTACGCTGCTCTTGGTGAGCCTTGGTTCCCCTATGTTTTTCCGCCGGCGTTTATCTACCTGATATTTTTTATTGCCTATCGCAGTGCGTACCTCGATATAGACCGATGGCTGGGTGATCCATCCTACGGTATCTACATTTACGCCTGGCCAGTACAGCAGACGCTCGTACAGTTTTTCCCCGGTGAGGGGCCTTATTTCAATACGGCGATAGCGACTGTTGTAGTTGGTACCCTTGCGTTACTGTCTTGGCATCTTCTAGAAAAGCCGGCCCTTGGACTCAAACGGCGCTGGTTACATGCTGTCTCGGAGAAATAGATGCACTATTTGATCGCAGGACTCGCAAAGTCCGGCACTACACGATTGTTTAGCCAGCTCAAAGAGGCTTTGGATCAGTCGTCTGACAATTTGTCTACTTACTTCGAGCCAGATACCGATGAGGCTCTTGAGGGTGTCTTGAGCCAGACAGGCAACACGCTCACGAAGGTGCTCATTGGACGCGTGACCAAGGACAATCCAGCGCTGGAGCGTTTTGACAGTCATGTACTGATTTATCGTGATCCCCGAGATCAATTCATCAGCATGCTGCTATATCTCTTTTACGATTTTCAGGTCAGCGGTGACGCGCAAGCCTATGAATCTGCTCGGCAAGCGTTACGGGCCAAGCTTGAGTCGCCCTCAACCGTTTCTACTATCGAGCTATACAATACGCTGGCCGCGTTGGTTGGCCGAGGTCCCATAGGCGTTTTCAAACGTCTGCACACAATTCAACGTGAGTACGAGACGCGCTTTAAGCCCTTCATGTTGTGTTACGAGGACCTGCTGCAAGGTAAGTCACTATCTGAGCTCAGTGATTACACCGCCTTGGCATTGGAAGGTGATGCTGAGGTGCCCCAGGAATATACCCGCGTGGCACGATCTCGCGGCTTCGGTGAGTGGCGTTCTTGGCTGAATAGTGACGACCTGGCGTTTATAGATCGCGAGTGGGGAGACAACATACGTTATCTGGGGTACACGCTGGAGCCTCAGGCCGAGACGCTGGCCATAGATCCGAAAACCTCCCTGGATTACGTGGCGCAGTTTGATCCTAAGCGCAACGCCAGCAGTAGCTGATTTCGATTGATCGTCTAGTTAGGTACTCGTTGCTCCCGCATAGTCAGTGCCTGGTGATACAGCCTCAGGTCTGCCGCGTGAGCGCGCTCGATGTCCTTGCGTAGCGCCTTGCTGACGACGTACTCCCTTTCCGTTCGCTCAGGGTTCCTGTTGTGTTCTTGGGGTACGGTCGGTGCGTGGAGTATGCGTTCCCCAAATTCCTCGAGTTCGTTGTCGTAGTCCTCGGTGATGCCGATGAAGTCGAACCTGGACAGGGGGAAGCCCCAGAGAAAGATGCTGTAGAGATTTCGCAGCTCTTTGCACAGCGCAAACTGTTCTAGCGTCCATTTTTCTTCGATCATGCGCTGATGCAGTAAGCCTGACTGTCCCGGTTGGTAGCTTCTTAGCCAGTAGCTGTAGTGGGACATCAGCCGCTGCACCGGTTCTCTAAGCCAGGTTACAAACTGAAGCGGGGCATCAGCCCGACTAAATCGGTAGCGCAGCGGCAGGAAGTGTCCGTGGATGCACTCGCTGTTGATCTTTGCGAACGTGGAGCCGCTGTTACGCAGACAGTCCACGCTGGCACCAAAATTGCGCGACCAGGCACTTCGATGCAGTGGTTGGTCCTGGTAGCGTAGCAGCAAAGCATCGCCGTAATGCGCCGCAAGCGTGGCCTGAAAGCTGGAGCCTGCCGTTTTTGGCATGTGTACTGATATCAGCATAGCCGTCTGTTGATCCGACGCCTGACGAGCTTATGAGTAAAACGCATTTTACGAAGTCTCTGCTTCAGTTGTTTTGGCCAGTGCAATCAATGTTTCGTAGATATCATTAAACAGCGCATCATCCATTTTTGCCGCATCGCTGCAAGCATAGTCTGTGTAATCAAAGAGTGGGGCCCCTTCGAAGTAGGTCCCGGCGACGGCGTTGTCTGAGTCTCGACACTGTTCCACAAGATGCCGCGCAATCTCCGGTGGCAGAGTGAACTTGGGACCGGGAAACTGTTCATTAAGCTTGGGTAAAATAGGATAAATCAGCAGTTGTGGTGGTGCGTTTTTAGGCTGTCTGCGGTTGAGCTCGAGCTTGAACTGAGTGATTACGCTGTTTATCGAAGGGTTCCTTCGCCCGGCGCTGACTGTCAAAGAGCCATCAGGTAACTTTAGCGCGTGTTCGAGAAAATCGTTGACGATGTCGTGGGAAGAATAACGCCGTACCAGAAACTCATCCGGAAATTCGTGGTTCCAGCCCTGTAGAAAGCGCGCGTAGTTATTACCCTTTAGATATACATCATCGTAAAAGTCCTGAAGACTTCCGGTGTACGAGGTTGCTTGCACACGCTGCGCATATGAGGAGGCAAGGTAGTCCAGCTGATTTCTGAGGTACACGATAACGCTTACGTCGTAGTCAGAAAATGCCTCTCTTACCAGCTCGGGTTTGCAGTTTTGAAATCCTTCGGAGCTGATCACTGCGGTATTGTCTGGATCCTGAAGAGCAAGTTCCTTCTTGAGTTCCACAAAGCTTGGAATCAACCGAGGGTCCTCGATGTCTTTACGTGCATCGGCGTTACGCGGTTGGAGAGGGTGGGCCAGTGCTGCATGCCCATCTTTAATACGCCCTGATTGCGGAACGAAATAGCCATGCTTCGCCAGAAGAGCCGCGCGATTTTGTTGCAAAAAGCTCTGGATCGATGTGGTGCCCGTTTTGTGCCTGCCAATATGGAGGAGTAGCTTGCGCATGGGGGGACGGTATCGCTTGGCATGCCTATTATCGTAAAATTGGAGTGTATCAGCCGCCGGTTTGGTTCAACAGGACTTCACCCGATAGTCGACATGACGGACCTCCGCCGAATCAGCGGGTCTTTCTTTGTCCCGAAATACCATTTGTGCCTGGACTCAACGAATGCGCCACATCATCCTGCATGGTCATATCTTCAAGAATGCTGGGACCACCTTCGACTGGAGCTTAAGCAGGAGCTTTGGCGATGATTTTTTGGATCATCGGGATAACCAGGCTATGCGTCAGCAACGAGCTAAACATCTGGCTACGGTCGTGGCTGGCAACCCGGACTTGCGGGCGCTTTCAAGCCACCATTTATGCTATCCGCTTCCTCAACCCAAGGACGTGACGTTTCACCCGGTGTATTTTCTTCGTCACCCAATAGAGCGGATTCAGTCTGTCTATGCCTTTGAGCGAAAACAGGACGCCGACACCCCCGGTGCAATCGCAGCGAAAGAGAAAGACTTCAGGCAGTACGTTATCTGGCGTATGCAAGAGGAGGTGCCCAGAACGATCCGTGATTACCAAACCAGCTACATCGCTGGGTTTCATACAAGGCATGTGAAGTCCACAGCGCCGGCGGATTGGTTGCAAAGGGCATTGCATCATCTTGAGTTTCTGGACTGTGTAGGCGTGGTGGACCGCTACGACGAGAGTATGGTCGTGTTCGAGACGTATCTTCGGCCTTACTTTTCCGACATCGACTTGGCCTATGTTCGCCAGAACGTCACTCAAGAAAAGGCCTCGGAAAAGCCTATTGCCGCTCGCGTCCATAACACTCTGGACAAGCTTGGAGATCTCGCAGCGGATGTTCTGAGTCGCAATAGTTATGATCTGGCCCTTTACCGGCAGGCCAATCAGAAGCTGGATGAGGCCATTGGTAAAATTGAGGACTTTGATCAGCGCTTATCGAAATTCCGAAAGCGCTGTAAGCGCACGAAAGCCGGCTCCGTACTCCAACGCATGGGTTTGAGATGACAGCCACCAACGGGGCCAAGCCCGTGCTCTTGCATGCTCATCTGTTCAAAAACGCGGGAACGACCCTGGATTGGAGTCTTGAGCGTAGTTTTGGGGATCGCTTCTGTGATCATCGAGGTGACGCTGATATGCGTGCCAACCCTGAATACCTCGCAAATTTTCTTAAACGGAATCCTCGGTTGCAGGCGCTGTCCAGTCACTGGCTACCATTTCCGTTGCCCAGTGTTGAGGGGCTACGACTGGTTCCCCTGGTGATATTGCGCGATCCCATAGAACGAATTCTATCGGTATACGAGTTTGAACGCCGACAGGCAGTGGATCACCCGGGGACGCGTAAAGCCCGGGATGGGGACCTGCAAAGTTATGTTGCTTGGCGCCTCGAGAAAGGTACCGGTCCCGTTGTTCGAAATTATCAGGTTCGAATGATGTCGGGTACGTATCCGGGCAGTGGTGACGAGGCTCAGTTTGACCGTGCGGTAGCACTGCTGAATGGATTGCCTGCTATTGGTATGGTGGATCGCTATCGCGAAAGCGCGGTGATGTTTGAGCAGACCTTAAAGCAGGACTTTCCTGATCTTGATTTGGCATTCAGGCGCCAGAACGTTCGCGATAGCAGTGATCACCGCAGTTCTGATGAGCGCCGTGCTGCCGTCGAAGAGGAACTGGGTCCTCTACTGCAGTCAGTGCGGGAGGCAAACAGCCTCGACATTGCATTGTATGAACTGGCTTGCCGGCGTTTCGAGACCCACTGGCAAGGTTTAAAAGAGAGTGACGTGCTTCTTGACGAGTTGGACGCCCGGTGCATGAAGCTCGGGGAGTCATAGCTTGCCACTAAATCGATGGGCCTTTTGGAAGGGCTTTGAACGCCCGGAATTTCTGATTGCGGCGCATTATTTTTCGGACGGTTGGCCCCTGGACTCATTGCAGGTGATGCGCCGATCCGCTGTACGTCGGGAGCTGGCTCTGCTGCGCAAGGACGGTTTTAACACCATTATCGTCGTGGTGCCCTGGCGCAGCTTTCAGAGCAGTCAGACGCCCATAAGCTACGACGCATTTTATGAAGCACAGTTGCGACTGGTTCTTTATGAATCTCAACGCGCCGGGCTTGCCGTGCTCTTGCGCGTGGCTTACACACATCAGGTGATGCTGGAGCCTGGTCTTAACGGTTTCCGCTGGGCGCAGGCGCTTTTGACCGATCCCGCGACCGAGCATGCCTGGCTGGATTACTTCTCGAGGATTGCAGGCATTGCCCAGGACTATGCCTGTTGCATCGGGGGCTTTATCTCCTGGGAAGAGCTCTGGCATGCCTTTCGTGTGTGGCAGGAGCAGGTCGGCGACGCCAACGCCGCCGCGGCCCGAGCTTCGGGTTATCTGAATTACCTTGAAGAGCTGGGGATAGAGCATCAAAACTGTATTCCCCCTAAAAAGAGTCCCGAACATGCCCACTACCTGGCGTTTGCGAATGCCCGCATGACGGCGATGTTTGAACTGGCGCGTTCGCACTGGCCGCAGCTGGGTGTGGAGTATCGGGTGGACAAGGATCCGGTGCCTACCGCAGATGGTGTCGACTGGCGAGACAACAATGCTTTTCTTGACTGGGAGCCGCATCGATTCAGCTACTGGGCGCCCTTTATGGGGGCAGAGAATGTTGGAGAGCAGCTCGATGCGCGGCAGGCGGAGGTATTGCTCCGTCATATGCTGGAATCGACCAGCCAGGATGGGGCGTTTCCGGGGCAAGTGGTAGAGCAGTTTAACTTTATTGATAACACGCAGAAGTATCTGGATAGCCATGCGCATATCGCTGAGGATCAGATAGACGATTTTTTGCAATTGGCCGGACCGTTACTCAAGCAATATAGCGGCGGTTACGGACTTTGGGCGAGCCGTGACTACCGGATGAATTTGCTCTACAACACGGCGTTCTTAGCCGGGGGGCGTGGTTGGGCGAAAGCAAATAATGCACGCTTTCGTGTATCCGGGGGCCTGCGCCTCAGAAGCCAGGGGCGAGTGACTCAGCGTATAGAGCCTCGCGTTACCTGGGTACAACGGAATCACTCCACGAAGGAGCTTATGCTGGAGATCGAATTCTTAGCTTGGCGAGGACTGGGTCCGGCGGAGCTTCGTGTAAGACTTAACGAGAACGCCTGGGTTAGCTGCCAGATACTGGGAAAAGGAAGACTCGGCGCTCGCGTACCTGCTGATTTGAAAGATATATTCGATAACGGCATCCACTGTGAGATAGACAATCAGGGACGATCTTTAACCATCACGAGGGTCTTTCTGTACTACGAAACCTATGCTGCCGGCGTTCGAGACGTTGACGCTCAGCCCGATCGCTATCTGGACACGATTCGTAGCTTTAATGAGGCGTTTGAGGAACCGTCGTCTGTATCATTGCACAGCCGCTTGAATGCCTACCTGCTAAAACTTCGCAATCGCATCTACAATATCTTTGGCCACTAGATCAGCGCCAATGAACGATAAGTGTCTGCCGCCGTCGTAAATAGGCCCATTTGGGATCACGTCCCAACAAACATCTTTTTGCAGATCGCACAGGCTATTTACGGGGTCAACAACAAGTACCGGACCATCAAATTTTGGATACTTGCTGTTATCGGAGGCTAGGATTTTTGATGGTTTATCTTTGTTGGATAGGTAGGGGAAGTTTCGCTGCGATATATAGTGAGTGTTTTGAGGGAGCCATTTGAGAGCATTCAGGGTAGGGCGAGGTAAGCTTCTGACTAGAATCACTTTATGTCCCTTTGACACGAGCCACTCAATATTTTGAAAGTACGATTTCCACGCAATGCGCGATGCAGCGCTTTCGCCCCCCCTGAAATCTTCCCATCCGTCCTTCACGGGGTTATTTGTTCTCTTTTTGGGGCTCTCAAACTGCTGCTCGTTTGCACTGATTAAAAAGATTTTGCTGTCGGTGAATCCCTCTATGACCTTCCGACGTTGCTCGTTAACGTATGGGCACTCAGCTCTGCCATCAAACCAGATGTCCTCTGACACAAACGGACATTGCCCATAGCTTAAGGATATGAAGCCCATATCAATGGTTTTTAAACGCGCAAACACCGTCCGTTCATACTGCGCAACATAACTATCGCCTAAAAAGACAAACTTCTCATCGCCGAAGCGACAGGCATCCATTGGGTCGCGCAAATAACACTTCTCTGATTCGATCCTCTTGTCCAAAATCGTTCCCATAACGCCGTCGGGATGTGAGAAGGATCGAAATTCTGCCGTGTCGAAACCCCCTATCAACACTCTCTGATCGAGGCTGAATCTATCCCAAACACCCTTCGAAACTTTCACATAGCCCATAAAAGCAACAGCACAGATAAGACATGCGAAAAGGACGAGCCACATCAATCTGGAACTAATAATGGCTTTGTGTCGAAACGGTCTTTCAATCAAAAAATAGGAGGCAAGCGAAAGTGCAAAAGTAAGAGCAATCCATTCGAACTTGTCGTAGTTGGTCGGATCTTTTCCCATACGAGAAAATGCGAATATTGGAAAGTGCCACAGATAGGCCGAATAGCTGATCAAGCCTATCCATACAAATGGTTTGCTACTCAGGATCCTTCCTACGAGCTCGTCTTTAGACCTAAAGCCTATAATTAGCGCCACACCCAAAATGGGCACGATGGTATGAAAGCTGGGATGCGGGGTGTCACCATTAAAAAAGAATATGCCGTAGGCAACCAAGGACAAGCCAATCGCCGGTAAAAGCCGGTGGAGGAAAGTGCCTCCAACTTGCTTGGAGTTCAGCTCTTTGATCGCAAGCGCTGAGCCCGCCCCCAACTCCCAAAAGCGACTAAACGGCAGGAAAAAATTCAATTCTGGATTACGTGTTTCCATGAATTCGGCAAGCAGCAAACTAAGAACAGAGAGCACTATAATCATCCTTAGAAAGTGCGCTCGAAAGTACTTGTATATGACGACGGCCACAGCAGGGAAAATGAAGTAGAACTGTTCTTCCACCCCCAGGCTCCAGGTGTGAAGAAAGGGTTTTAGCAGTGCACTGTCAGCGCCATATTCTGTGGTGCTGAAGTAAAAAAAGAAGTTGGACCCAAAAAACAGAGAAGCAATGACGCTGTCTGCGTATTCAACAAAGTCCGAGGGCAGCAGCCTCTGCCATGCAAAAGGAATAGATGCAAATATTACGAGGAAGAGCGCCGGCAATATGCGCCGCGCCCGTCGTTCATAAAAGTTTAAAGGGCTGAAGGTGTTATTTGTCTGTAGCTCTGAAAGTATGATGCGAGTGATTAAATATCCACTAATGACAAAGAACACATCTACGCCAATGAATCCGCCCTCAAACCAATCTCTTCCAAACAGATTTAGCTGGGCGTGATACAGAATGACACTAACGACAGCCACGGCACGTAAGCCGTCAATTTCTGCTCTGTAAGAAAGTTTGGATGAGTCCACTTGGTTCACTAAGCGAATAATGGTCTGAAGTTGTAGAACCCTAGCTTGGAAAGACAGCATTAGCTAGCGCTTGGTTTTACCTTTATTTCACGAGGATTTTCTGTGCTCTCCCTCGTCATCCAGCGCTGATACCTGCGATGATGTCTGCAGCATTTGCCACGGTGCGGTCAATCCGCTGTACGAAGCGATAGAATGACGAGGTATTGGGCTTGCACGTCGGCCGCTACAAAATGTGCACAGTAAGATTATCACCGTTCGCGATAATCCGCGGAACAAGGAAACAATAGCGCAATGTCTGAAGCAGTGACGAACTACTCCTGGCGCGAAGCTCTGCTGATCTACACTCGCAAAAAGACCCTGGTGCTGAGTCTCTTGGGTTTTTCTGCCGGTCTGCCATTTCTCCTGGTGTTTTCTACGCTGACCGCTTGGCTGCGCGATGAGGGCGTTGAGCGTACAGCCATCGGATTCTTCGCCTGGGTTGGTCTGACCTATTCCATCAAGGTTTTTTGGGCGCCGGTGGTGGATCGGCTGCAGCTACCGCTACTGCATGGTCTGTTCGGGCAACGACGCAGCTGGATTCTCCTTGGGCAATTCGGTATTGCAGCGGGTCTCGCTCTGATGAGCGTAATGAGTCCTCAGGAGTCACTGGTACCTATTGCGCTTGCTGCGCTGCTGGTGGCTTTTTCATCCTCTACACAGGATGTCGCCTTAGATGCCTTTCGCATTGAATCGGCTCCGGACGAAGAGCAGGGCGCGCTCTCCGCATCGTATATTTTTGGTTATCGACTCGCTTTGCTGGTGTCCGGCGCCGGAGCACTTTATTTGGCGGACATCCACAGCTGGTCGCTTGCCTATCTGGGTATGGCTGCTCTCGTGGGCGCCTGCATCCTGGCCACGCTCTGGGCCGATGAGCCTGCTCACCGAACGGCCGAGGAGCAGCGACGCATGGATGCGCAGATGGTCGATCAAGTTATGGGGCGGCCTATGCGTCTGGATGAGCGGCCGTTGTGGCAGCGGCAGCTGTTAGGCGCGGTGATTTGCCCGTTCCTGGAATTTGTAAAGCGCTTTGGCCCCTTTGCCTTTGTGTTACTGCTGTTCATTGCGGTGTTTCGTTTGAGCGATATCGCCATGGGTGTGATGGCGAACCCCTTCTACCTCGATCTGGGCTACAGCAAGTCCGAAATCGCCAGCGTCGCTAAGTTGTTTGGCTTTTTTATGACTATTGCCGGTTCAGCTCTGTGCGGCGTACTGGTACTACGTTTTGGTTTGCTAAGGCCGCTGATGCTCGGTGCGGTGATGGTCGCCAGCACCAATTTACTGTTCGCTGTGCTCGCAGGTGTACAGGGTGAGGGCCCCCCGGCGCTGGTCTGGCTTGCACTAGTGATAAGCGCTGACAATCTTAGTGGTGGTATCGCCAGCACCGCGTTCGTAGCCTATCTTTCGAGTCTCACTCATCGCAGTTACACGGCTACGCAGTACGCGCTGTTTAGTTCCTTGATGACCCTGCCGGGAAAGTTTTTATCGGGCTTCTCGGGTTGGGTGGTAGACACATCCGGCTATCCGCAGTTTTTCGTTATTGCTGCCGGCCTGGGAATACCCGCTATCTTGCTGGTGGGTGTTTTGATGCATGTCGAACGCAGGAAAGACCTGCGGTGAACGTCAGTGTGTGGCAAGCCGCTCTTGTGATTTACCAACGATAGCGTCGTAAAACTGCTGCCCCACCGGAGCCCAATAACACCCCTTCGTCTGCCAGTAGGGCCCGTTGGCGATCGGCGCCTTGGGTGCTTGGCGGCAGAGAGCTTTTTCCGCTGGCGTTCACCACTCGATACCAGGGGACGTTGCTGTCCCGGGGAAGTTTGCGAAGCGCAGTGCCTACACGTCTTGCGGCCCCGGGAAGTCCGGCTCGCTCAGCAACATCGCCATAGGTGGCTAACTTGCCCGGGGGTATGGCGCACACGGTGAGCCATATGCGCTGATCCAGGTTTCCGTCCATGGGGTTTTTGTTTGCCATCGGGTGATTGTAAGGGAAGGTAGTGGCCGACTTGCAAACGATCAGTGAGACCCCATACTTCAATCATGAGATGGTTTTTTATACTGCTCCCGTGGATGGAGCTATTTACGCTGATTCAGCTTGGCAGTCGCATCGGCGCTGTGGAGACAATGCTCTACGTGCTGGCGACATTTTTTTTGGGCCTGGCGATTCTGCGCGCTCAGGGCATGGAAATTGTCAACAAGCTCCGCGCTGCTCAGAGCGGCGCGGCGGTCATTCCCCAGCAACTGCTGGGCGACGAGTTGGCTCTGGGCCTGGCAGGCCTGCTGCTAATTGTTCCGGGTCTGATCACCGACTTTCTGGCAATTATTGTGCTTTTGGGGCCTCTGAGGCGACGGATTTTTACTGCGCTGGGAGGTAAGACCCACACAGCGACCTATCAATCGCGTCAGACTGAGCAAATGCGGCCCGGCGAGCCCATAGAGGGCGAGTTCCGCCGTTTGGACGACGAAGATACTTAAGCGTCTGAAAAATATACAGTATTTTGCTAACTCGACCTTGACTCCTTGTGTCTGGCTATCAAGGTAAGAAAATTAATTAGCACTCTAGGCAAAAGACTGCCAAAAACCTCTTGAAATCCCCTCGATACACCCCATAAACCATGCAGTCCCCCGCTTCGGGGTCCCGTAAAGACGATTGATTGGAGATTTGAAGCAATGAAGATCCGTCCGCTGTATGACCGTGTGGTCATTCGCCGTAACGAAGAAGAGCAAACCACAGCCGGTGGCATTCTTCTGCCCGGTTCTGCTAAAGAAAAGCCTAACCAAGGAGAAGTGGTTGCCGTTGGTAATGGCAAAGCACTGGATAGCGGCGAGATTCGTCCGCTGGCTGTCAATGTTGGTGACACCGTGGTTTTCGGCCAGTACGCCGGCAGCAACACCATCGAAGTCGATGGCGAAGAGCTGATCATCATGGGTGAGAGCGAAATCTACGCGGTTGTTGAGTAAAGCCTCGCGATTTCAGACCCAGACATTCAACTTTTAGAAAGACTTAAAGGAACAAATCATGGCAGCTAAAGACGTTTTTTTTGCTGACGAAGGCCGGCATCGCATGCTTGCCGGCGTAAACATTCTCGCAGATGCCGTTAAGGCAACCTTGGGGCCCAAGGGCCGCAACGTAATCATCGAGAAATCCTTCGGTGCACCTACCGTAACAAAAGATGGTGTTTCCGTTGCGAAAGAAATCGAACTCAAAGATCGCTTTGAGAACATGGGCGCACAGATGGTCAAGGAAGTTGCTTCCCAGGCCTCTGACGTTGCTGGTGACGGCACAACTACTGCCACAGTACTGGCACAGGCTATCGTGAATGAGGGTTTAAAGGCTGTTGCGGCAGGCATGAACCCCATGGATCTTAAGCGCGGTATTGATAAGGCTGTTGCCGCTGCGGTAGCGCAGGTTCAGGCGGCTTCAATTCCTTGCGAAGACAATAAGGCCATTGCGCAGGTCGGCACTATCTCAGCTAACTCTGACTATGCAGTCGGCGAAATCATCGCTGATGCCATGGACAAAGTCGGCAAAGAAGGCGTGATCACGGTTGAAGAGGGCTCTGGCCTCGAGAACGAACTCGACGTGGTTGAAGGCATGCAGTTTGATCGCGGCTACCTTTCGCCATACTTCATCACCAATCAGGACAGCATGAGCGTTGACACTGACAGCCCATTCATCCTGCTTGTAGACAAGAAGATCTCCAACATCCGTGAATTGCTTCCTTTACTGGAGCAGGTAGCCAAGGCGTCCAAGCCACTGGTTATCGTTGCAGAAGATGTTGAAGGCGAAGCGTTGGCGACCCTGGTTGTCAACAACATGCGTGGCATTGTAAAAGTTGCCGCCTGTAAGGCGCCTGGTTTTGGTGATCGTCGTAAGGCTATGTTGCAGGATATCGCTATCCTCACCGGCGCGACTGTTATCTCTGAGGAAGTTGGTCTGGAGTTGGAAAACGCGACTCTCGAGCACCTGGGTAACGCCAAGCGCTTCACTATGGACAAGGACAACAGCACGATCATCGATGGAGCCGGCGAAGCCGCTGCCATTGAAGCTCGCGTAAAAGAGATCCGCGTTCAGATCGAAAACACTTCTTCTGATTACGATCGCGAGAAGCTGCAGGAGCGTGTTGCCAAGCTGGCTGGCGGTGTTGCGGTAATCAAGGTTGGCGCTGCCACCGAGATCGAGATGAAAGAGAAGAAAGCCCGCGTTGAAGATGCACTGCATGCTACCCGTGCAGCTGTGGAAGAAGGCGTAGTTGCTGGCGGTGGTGTAGCTCTGGTTCGCGCCATTGCTGCTATCGCAGACCTTAAGGGTGACAACGAAGATCAGAACATTGGTATTGCTGCGGCACTGCGTGCCATGGAAGCACCCATGCGTCAGATCGTCGGCAACGCTGGCGACGAAGCCTCTGTTGTTCTCGACAAGGTACGTCAAGGCGAAGGTAACTTCGGCTACAACGCTGCGACTGGCGAGTACGGTGACATGATCGAGATGGGTATTCTTGATCCAGCCAAAGTAACTCGCGCAGCATTGCAGGCTGCTGGCTCTGTGGCCGGCCTGATGATCACCACTGAGGTGATGATTGCTGACTCGCCAGACGATAGTGCGGCTGCAGGCGGCGGTATGCCTGATATGGGCGGCATGGGTGGCATGGGCGGCATGATGTAAGCCAGCTTACCCAAGCGCTTAGACAAAGCCCGGTCTGTTCGCAGATCGGGCTTTTTTGTGCCTGGCTATTCGGATTCGCCACTATTGCTTGGCTCCGGTTTCGCTGAGAAGTCGCGAGCAAGCGCGCAGTTGCCTCTCTCGCTGCCGTCGCTTCTACGCTTCGTTCGACAACTTCGCGCTTGCTCGCTCGGTTCCATTCGCTCGGCGCTAGCCGATGCGGGAGTTGCTCTTACGTAGCAGTCAGGAGCGCATAGCGCGACGCGAAGTAAGGGCTGCTCTCGTGTCGGCGGGTAGCTTGGCGACTCAAAGCCGCGAGCAATCACGCAGTTGCCTCTCTGGTGTTGGCGGGTTCAGAAGCATAGACACAAAAAAGCCGCCTGAGCTCTCGCAAAGGCGGCTTTGTGTGGTGCTGCGGGTGCTACGCCATGTTGCTAGCCACGAAGTCCCAGTTAACGAGGTTCCAGAAGGCCGCCAGGTACTTGGGTCGTGCGTTGCGATAGTCGATGTAATAGGCGTGCTCCCATACGTCCACGGTAAGCAGTGGCGTTACGCCGTCTGTCAGTGGGCAGCCAGCGTTGCTGGTGTTGCTGATAGCTACTGAGCCATCGGCGTTTTGTACCAGCCAGGTCCAACCTGAGCCAAAGTTGCCCGCTGCCGCACCGCTGAATGCTTCTTTAAACGCTGCGAAGGATCCAAATGCACTGTTGATTGCATCTGCTAGGGCGCCTGTGGGTTCGCCGCCGCCGTTAGGTGACAGGCATTCCCAGTAGAAGCTGTGGTTCCAGATTTGTGCAGCGTTGTTGAAAACACCGCCCTCGGACTGACGGATCACGTCTTCGAGGCTTGCAGACTCGAGTTCGGTGCCGGCGAGCATGCCATTGAGTTTGTCGACGTAAGATTTATGGTGCTTGCCGTAATGGTACTCAAGGGTCTCTGCTGAAATATGCGGCTCAAGTGCGTTCTGTTCGTAGGGCAAAGCGGGTAATTCAAAAGCCATATCTGTCTCCAAGCTCCGTGTGTTGTTGAATGTAAGCCATTAAATATCGTTTCTCGCACAAATTGATGGTCTGGCAAGTTGTTATTACTCGCAGACCGGTGTAGATGTGCTGTGCGTTGGTTATACGGAATAATGCGTCAGGTCGATGTGTGTCCCTGCAGGCCGGTGTATTATAGGCGTCAAGAACTCAACAGGAGAAACTCCTCATGATCGTAGAATTCATTTTTCGTTGGTTTCATGTACTTGCAGGTGTCGTCTGGATAGGCATGCTGTATTACTTCAACTTTGTACAGACGGAGTATTTTAAGGAAGCAGAAGCGACCGCAAAAGCGGATGCCATGAAGAAACTGGCCCCGCGGGCGCTAAAGTGGTTCCGCTATGGCGCACTGGTCACCTTTATCACAGGTCTCGCATTGTTGGGCTATGTGGGTTCATTCAAGAACCCCGCAGCCAGTGCGCTGATCAACATGGGCGCTCTTGCTGGAACATTTATGTTCCTTAATGTCTGGCTGATTATTTGGCCCAAGCAGCAGATTGTTTTGGGAATGAAGGAAGGTGACGGTCCGGCTGCTGCGGCAAAGGCAGGTCTCGCATCGCGAACCAATACGTTGTTTTCTGGCCCCATGCTGCTGGGAATGCTCGGTTCCAAGCACCTGATCATCCCTGATATCAGCATGAATGGACTTTTTGCGGCCTGCGGTTTGATCGTGTTGCTGCAGCTCAACGCTATGTTTGGTCGTATGGGTCCCATGGCCAGTGTGGTTGGGGTTGTACATATGAGCATCCTTCTGGCGGCGGCTATCTGGGCGTTACTGGCGTTCCTGTAGACGTTTAGATTTATTCGGGTCGCCGCGATTGCAGCGACTCACGTTCCATTCACGGGCGCGATATAATCGCGCCCGTTTTCCTTAGAAGCTGAAGCGCATGTCTAAAGACGACGATATTTCACCAATACCCTCTATCAGTGCCAGCCGTGAAGGCGGTTCGCCGACGGCAGCTGTGCCCCGACCCCGCGGCGGGGGCTCACGTTCTGCACCCAAATCAGATGGCGGCGGAGCAAAGCCAGGGCTTCTGTCCGGATTTGGCCTGGTGGTTGCTCTACTCATCGCCATTGCTGCCTGTGCCTGGTCCTGGCAGCTCCAAGAGAAGCTCACCCAGGCTGGTCACGTCCTTGATCGTTACGAAAAACGCATTGCTGATCTTGAGGATCGTCTGTCAGATACCGACGAAGGCATGAGCCAGAATGCGGCGGTACAGGCCGCGAAAATTCGAGAGCTCGACAGCGAAGTTCGCAAACTCTGGGACAACGTCTGGAAAAGCACGAAAGAACGTCTGGGTAAGTTGGAAGCAAGCGCTAAACGCGCGGATGGGGTTGTGGCGTCCAACTCTCAAGGCGTCAAGAAGACCCAGGCCGATCTTGGAAAGGCTTTGCAAGACATCAGTCGCCTACAAAAAGTATCGGGTGACCTTGAGCGCATGGCCGCAAGTGCCCGCACTAGTCAGGCGGAAGTTGAGCGTGTGGCTGATGCGCTGAATGCCATTGATCTTGAACTCGCCAAGCTCAGTAAGCGGGTTGGGGGCAATGAAGAGTGGATCAAGTCAATCAATGCTTTCAGGCAATCAACTAATGCAAGTATTAGTCAGCTGCAGTCGCAGCTGCGGGCTATGCAAACACCGGGCGTCGGTGGCTGAGAGCGGATCATAAGGAATCAGGGGCACGTATGACTGTAATTCGACAGGACGACTTCATCGATAGCATGGCGGATGCCTTGCAGTTTATTTCCTACTATCACCCGGTGGATTTTGTGCAGGCCGTGCATAAAGCCTGGGAGATGGAGCAGAACCCTGCGGCCAAAGACGCTATGGCACAAATTCTTATCAATTCAAGAATGTGTGCCCAGGGCCACCGTCCAATCTGTCAGGACACGGGTATTGTCACTGTGTTTCTGCAGGTAGGTATGGATGTGCGTTGGGACGCGACCATGTCGGTGACGGACATGGTTAACGAGGGTGTGCGCCGCGCGTACAAGCATCCAGATAATGTATTGCGAGCCTCCATTCTCAGCGACCCGGCCGGCGCACGTAAAAATACCGGAGATAACACACCTGCGGTTGTTCATATGGAGCTGGTGCCCGGAAATACTCTTGATGTCCGTGTAGCGGCAAAGGGCGGCGGCTCAGAAAACAAAGCCAAGCTGGCTATGCTTAACCCGTCTGATTCCATTGTCGACTGGGTGGTCAAAACTGTCCCGACTATGGGCGCAGGTTGGTGCCCGCCAGGAATGTTGGGTATCGGTATTGGTGGCACGGCAGAGAAAGCCGCCGTGCTGGCCAAAGAGTCACTGATGGACCCCATTGATATTTATGATCTTCGAGAGCGGGGACCTTCGAACCGTGTGGAGGAGCTACGTCTTGAGATTATGGATGCTGTAAACCGACTGGGTATCGGGGCTCAGGGGCTCGGAGGCTTGACCACTGTTGTTGATGTGAAGATCAAGGATTTCCCGACCCACGCGGCATCCCTGCCTGTGGCGATGATTCCCAACTGTGCGGCCACACGGCATGCGCACTTTACTCTCGATGGCAGCGGCCCGGCTTTGCAGACGCCGCCGAATATCGATGACTGGCCCGACATCAGCTGGGAAGCTGGCGATGATGTTCGTCGGGTGAATCTCGATACGGTGACCCGTGAAGACGTAGCCACCTGGCAGCCTGGGGACACGTTGTTGCTTTCGGGCAAGATGCTCACCGGGCGCGATGCAGCGCACAAGAAAATGCAGGAACTGATTAAAAGTGGAGAGGGATTGCCCGAGGGCGTAGACCTCAAGGGTCGATTCATCTACTACGTGGGTCCGGTAGATCCGGTTCGCGATGAGGTGGTGGGTCCTGCGGGGCCGACGACGTCAACGCGCATGGATAAATTTACGGACTTTATTCTCCAGGAGACCGGATTGCTGGGCATGATCGGCAAAGCCGAGCGCGGTCCTACGGGAATCGAGGCTATCCGCAAGCACAAGGCGGTCTATCTCATGGCCGTCGGCGGCGCCGCCTATCTAGTATCACGAGCGATTACGTCGTCGCGGGTGGTGGCATTTCCTGAGCTTGGCATGGAGGCGATCTACGAGTTTGAGGTCAAGGATATGCCTGTAAGCGTCGCGGTGGATGCCCGCGGCGAGTCTGTGCATATCTCTGGCCCCGCGCACTGGCGCGGCGTTATTGAAGAGCAGGCACTTGAGCTCATCTGAAACGCTTTATTGGCACGACTACGAAACATTTGGTGTAGATCCGGGATACGATCGGCCCGCGCAGTTCGCCGGACTGCGCACGGATCTTGACCTCAATCCCATCGGTGAGCCTCTGGTGGTCTATGCAAAACCACCCCGGGACTATGTGCCGCATCCAGAAGCCTGCCTGATTACCGGTATCACGCCGCAAAAAGCGCTGGCGGAGGGCATTGCAGAAGCAGACTTCATCAAAGCCATCCTGAGCGAGTTTATGCAGCCTGGCACCTGCGCCGTGGGATACAACTCACTGCGTTTTGACGACACGGTGACCCGCGCTACTTTGTATCGAAACTTGCGTGACCCCTACGCCCGGGAGTACGGCGATGGTCGTTCCCGCTGGGACCTGATCGATATTGTGCGCACCGCGTATGCGCTGCGCCCTGAGGGGTTGACCTGGCCCAAACGGGACGATGGCCTGCCGAGCTTTCGTTTGGAGGATTTGTGCCAGGCCAACGGGCTATCCCAGGGGCGGGCGCATGATGCGCTGGTTGATGTGCAGGCCACGATAGCACTGGCGCGCTTGCTCAAGGAGCGGCAGCCACGCCTTTTTGATTGGCTGTATCGCCAGCGTTTCAAGCAGGCGGTAAAGCCCATGCTTGAGCCCATGGCAGATCCGGTGCTCCATGTGTCTGGCATGTTTGGCGCGCAGCGGGCCAACCTCGGACTCATTCTGCCTTTGGCTGCACATCATCAGAACCGTAACGAAGTGCTGTGCGCTGATTTGAGTATTGATGCAGGGCTGCTGATTGATCTACCTGCCGTGGATCTCCATCGGCTGTTGTATACAGCAAATGCGGATCTGGCTGGGAACGAGCAACGTCCGGGGCTCAAATCGGTGCATATCAATCGCTGCCCCGTCTTGTTGCCCGCCAAGATGGCCGATGCAGCGGTTGCACAGCGAGCAGGTCTCGATCTGGACGGCTGTCGTGAAAACCTTAAGAAACTGCGGGATTATGAGCAACGCATGCCCGGTGCATTGAGGGATAAGCTTCGCAGTCTTGATGAGCTGTCCAAGCGTGCGCCTGAAACCGACCCCGATCGCATGCTCTACAGCGGTGGTTTTATCGCCAGAGAAGATCGTCGAACGCTGGATCGAATTCTGGAGCTCAGTCCAGAGGATTTGGCCGATACTACGGTAGCGTTTGAGGATTTGAGGCTCGAGGAGATGCTGTTTCGCTACCGTGCGCGGAACTATCCAGAGACCCTCAATGCCGAAGAGCAGCTGCGCTGGGAGGAGTTTCGTTTTAACCGCATTAGCGAAGACGATGGGCGGAGCCTTAATCTTGAGGGTCTTCACGAACTCATCGAAGAGCGTCTTGGGGTGCCGCAGCTAAGTGAGGGAGATAGACACATTCTGGAAGAATTGCAGCGTTGGGGCGACAGTCTCTTAGCATGAGCTTCGCCTCGTGCGTTGCACCCGTATAATGCGGCACACAGAATCCTTTTAACCAGGTAGGGCAGCATGGAATTCGCGGGTAGTCATATTCTTTCCGTGGGGCAGTTCGAGCGAGCGGATGTGGAGTCCGTGTTTGAAGTCGCCGATGCGATGCAACCCTATGCGCGGCGTCGCAAAGTCACCCGTGTTCTGGAGGGAGCTATTCTCGGCTCGATGTTCTTCGAACCCAGCACCCGAACCCGCGTCAGCTTTGGCAGCGCCTTTAACCTGCTTGGGGGTGAGGTGCGTGAAACGACGGGCATAGAGAATTCCGCCATCGCAAAAGGTGAGTCTCTCTATGACACCGCACGGGTGCTATCCGGGTACTCCGACGTCGTCGCGATGCGCCACCCCGAAGTAGGCTCTGTTGCTGAATTCGCTGCTGCGAGTCGTGTGCCGGTGATTAATGGTGGGGATGGAAGCAATGAGCATCCTACCCAGGCTCTCCTGGATCTCTATACCATCCGCAGCGAGCTGTCGGCTCAGGGGCGCGGCATTGATGCTCTGCGCATCGCAATGGTGGGAGATTTACGCTTTGGACGCACTGTTCACAGCCTCTGTAAGCTGCTGTGTCTGTTTGATCGCGTCAGCGTAACCTTGGTGTCACCCGATGAACTGCGGATGCCCCAGGAGATTGTCGAGTCCCTGCGTCAGGCGGGGCATGTGGTGGTCCAGAGTGATGCCATGGAGGAGGGCATCGCTCACGTGGACATCGTCTACAGCACCCGTCTGCAGGAAGAGCGCTTTGCCTCGCCCGAAGAGGCCAATCTGTACCGGGGTCGCTTTCGGCTTAACCAGCAAACTTACACGCGTCACTGCGATCCCAATACCGTGATTATGCATCCGCTTCCGCGAGATTCCCGGGAGGCTGCACGGGAACTTGACGATGATCTCAATGAAAATCCCAACCTCGCTATTTTCCGACAGACAGATAATGGCGTACTCGTTCGCATGGCTCTGTTTGCGTTGGTGCTGGATGTCGTAGATCAGGTAGACGTTCACGCCCGAGACGTTAGTTGGTACACCGGCGGTCGCTTCGCGTGAGCTTTCGTCTGCGCTTCGGTGCAAATGATGTGCGTGTACTTGATGATGAGCGGGTGTTTGACGGATATTTTGGCGTGCAAAAACTGACGCTCCAGCATCGCTGTTTCTCCGGTGACTGGAGTGCCCCAATTACCCGAGAGGTGTTTGAGCGCGGTGATGCTGTAGGGGTTCTTCCCTATGAGCCTGAGACGGATTCCCTGATCCTCATCGAGCAATTTCGCGTCGGCAGTCTTCGCGATGAGCAAAGTCCCTGGATGCTCGAGCTTATTGCCGGAATTGTGGAGCCCCAGGAGAGCGACGAGTCTGTGGTAAGACGTGAGTCCATGGAAGAAGCGGGCTGTGTGCTGGATGAGCTTGTTCCCATTGCCAGCTATTACCCCAGCGCCGGTGCCTGCACGGAGCATGTGCGCTTGTTTTGTGGACGTGTGTTGAGTGCAGCCGCGGGGGAGGTGCGCGGCCTGGCCGAGGAGAGCGAGGACATCCTGGTTCATCGCATTCCTCGTGCTGAGGTGATGGAGATGCTGCTTGCCAATCAGGTCAATAATGGGCACACACTCATTGCCTTGCAGTGGTTCGCTCTTCATGGGGAGCGCTTGAGAGAGGCTTGGGGTGGCGGGGCCCTTGAGTCGCAATGAGCACCGAGGTCTCTCCCGAGTCTCGCCCCGGCTTACTGCGCTCCAGTGCAGTGGTCGGCACGATGACCATGCTTTCTCGAGTGCTTGGTTTAGTGCGAGATGTCATTCTCGCCGCCGTGATCGGTGCCAGCGCCAACGCTGACGCATTTTTTATCGCCTTTAAGATTCCCAATTTCCTGCGTCGGTTGTTTGCGGAGGGTGCTTTTGCTCAAGCCTTTGTGCCGGTGTTGGCGGAATGCCGGGAGAATGGTGGCCAGGCTGCGGTGCGGGGCCTGATTGATCGCGTGGCCGGTGTGCTGGGTGGTGTGTTGTTTCTGCTAACAGCAGTGACTTTGCTTGCGGCTCCCTTGGTTGCGGGAATTTTTGCTCCGGGCTACATCGCGCAGCCCGAAAAATTTGCGCTCACTGCGGACCTTATCCGAATCACTTTTCCCTACCTGATGCTTATTTCTCTGACCGGTATGTGTGGGGCGATTCTTAACAGTTACGGACGTTTTGCTGTGCCTGCCTTCACGCCCGTATTGCTGAATATTTCTTTGATAGGCGCTGCTTTGCTGGCAGCACCGTATTTTTCGGAGCCGGCATTTGCTCTTGCCTGGGGTGTGTTGTTTGCCGGACTAATCCAGCTGCTGTTTCAGATGCCGTTTCTCTACCGACTGGACCTGGTACCCAGGCCCCGCTGGGAGCCCCGACATCCGGGAGTTCGCCAGGTGATGACGCTGATGATTCCCGCGCTTTTCGGGGTGTCCGTCAGCCAGTTGAACCTGTTATTCGACACCGTCCTGGCGTCTTTTTTACCCACCGGGAGCGTTTCCTGGTTGTATTACTCCGATCGCCTTACCGAACTACCCCTGGGCGTCTTTGCTATCGCCGTGGCTACGGTGATTATGCCCACGCTGGCGGCACACAAGTCGGCGGCCCGTGACGAGGATTACTCCAAAACACTCGATTGGGCAGTGCGATCGGTCCTTCTGGTTGGTGTTCCCGCCTCACTTGCGCTGTTGCTGCTGGCTGAGCCGATCCTCATCAGTCTGTTTCACTATGGTGCTCTGAGTGAGCGCGATATCGCTATGTCGGCTCTTAGCCTTCGTGCGTACAGTCTGGGGCTTTGTGCATTTATGCTCATTAAGGTGCTCGCACCGGGGTTCTATGCAAGACAGGATATGGTCACGCCGGTGCGGATCGGCATTCGTGCCATGGTCGCGAATATGGTGATGAACGTTATTTTCGTGGTGCCTCTGATGTTTTATTTTGGAGTGGGTCATGTAGGACTCGCTCTGGCAACGAGTCTGAGTGCCTTCCTTAATGCGGGGCTTCTTTGGAAAGGCCTATTGCAAATAGGGGTGTATCACTTCGATCCCCGGTGGCGCCGCTACCTGACTCGACTTGTCTTCGCCAGTCTTTGCATGAGTTTGGCGCTGTTTTATACGACTCCGGATCAGGCCTCCTGGCTTATCTGGCGTTGGGATCAGCGGGCTTTGAGTATTCTGGCACTGTGTGGTTTGGGCTTGACGGTATATATCCTGGCCCTTTGGATAGCTGGTGCACGTCTTTCGGAGCTGCGTGCGCCTTCCGTCACAGGGTCCAAGGTGCGGTCCGAAACCGACTCATCTACATAGGCTGTCCGCACGTTCTTCGATATACTGCTGCGTCTATTTTCTGAACCTCAGCGACGCCATGGAGCTCCTTCGCGGCCTTAAAGGCCTGCGCCCCCAACATCGCCCCTGTGTTGCCACCATTGGTGCCTTTGATGGTGTGCATCTGGGCCATCAAGCCGTGGTGGCACAGTTGGCGGAACAGGGCCGCAAGTACGATCTACCGACTACCGTAGTGACCTTCGAGCCACTGCCGCGGGAGTACCTTGCGGCCGATACTGCGCCAGCGCGGCTGCAGAGCTTTCGCGAGAGGTTCGAAGCATTGGCGGCCCTGGGCGTAGATAGACTGTTGTGTTTGCGCTTTGACGAAAAGCTGCGTCAGATGTCCGCAGAACAATTTGCGGATCAGGTTTTTGTAACAGGATTAGGCGTGCGCTCCTTGGTGTTGGGAGATGATTTCCGCTTTGGGCACGATCGTGAGGGTGGGTTTTCACTGATGCAGGCCATCGGTGAGCGAGAGGGTTTTACGACTCTGGCCACCAAAACTCTGGAGTTTGAAGGCGATCGTATTAGCAGTACGCGCCTGCGCAATGCTCTGGCAACAGGTGACTTTGTTACGTCTCGGGCTTGTCTTGGTCGTGATTATGAGATTTGTGGGCGAGTGATTTTTGGTCGTCAGTTGGGCAGGCAAATTGGGACGCCTACAGCAAATATTGCTCTGCGCCGCGGCAGCGTTCCTTTGAGTGGCGTATTTGCGGTCACGGTGAACGGACCTGGTCTGAGTGATGCGCCGGCAATCGCCAATGTGGGCGTTAGGCCGACATTGTCCGCTGGCTCAAGAGCGAATCTTGAAGTACATATTCTCGACGGCGATCACGCGCTTTACGGAGAGAGATTGCGGGTGCGTTTTCTGCACAAGGTGCGTGAGGAACAACGTTTTGAGTCGGTGGATGTACTCAAAGCACAAATACATGAAGATATTGACGGAGCTCGTCGCTGGTTCGCATCGAGCGTCAAGGACAGATAGAACACATGAGTGATTACAAAAACACCCTGAATCTGCCAACCACGGGGTTCCCCATGAAGGCGAATCTTGCCCAGCGAGAGCCGGCAAGGCTCAAGCAATGGCAGGATATGGGGCTGTACCAGCGTATTCGTGAAGCCAGGGCAGGACGGCCGAAGTTTATTCTTCATGATGGGCCGCCCTATGCGAATGGAGATCTTCATGTCGGCCATGCTGTTAACAAGGTCCTCAAGGACATTATCGTCAAGTACAAGACGCTGGACGGCTTTGATTCGCCCTATGTGCCGGGTTGGGACTGTCACGGACTTCCTATTGAGCTCAACGTAGAAAAGAAAGTGGGTAAGCCTGGGGTTAAGCTCAGCGCCGCCGAGTTTCGTGAGAAGTGCCGCGCCTACGCCCGCCGACAAATCGATAATCAACGTGAAGATTTTGTGCGCATGGGCATCATTGGCGATTGGGAGAATCCCTATCTCACCATGGACTTTTCCTTTGAAGCCGACATCGTTCGCACGCTGGGTCGCCTGGTGGAGCGTGGTCATGTCCATAAGGGATTCAAGCCCGTGCATTGGTGCCTTGATTGTGGCTCCGCGCTTGCCGAGGCAGAGGTCGAATACGCCGATAAGCAGTCGCCGGCTATCGATGTGGCGTTCACCGCTTTGGACTCTGCGGCAATTAATCATGCCTGTGGCGCCGACGGCGAAGCGACAGTGGTTGTTCCCATCTGGACCACAACGCCCTGGACTCTGCCTGCTAACCAGGCTGTGAGTGTGCATCCTGATTTGGATTATGTGCTTATCGCAGGTAGTGGGCAGCGACTGTTTGTGGCCGAAGCGCTGGCTGAGAGTTGTGCGGAACGATACGGACTGGGTGAGCCTCAGGTGCTGGGTCGCTGCAAAGGCAGTGATGTCGAGCATCAGTTACTGCAGCATCCATTTCTTGAGCGTCAGGTTCCAGTGATCCTCGGTGAGCACGTGACTGTCGATGCGGGTACCGGTGCTGTACATACAGCCCCAGCACATGGCCAGGAAGACTATGCGGTGGGTTTGCGTTACGACCTGTCCGTAGAAAACCCCGTGGGACCCAATGGGGTTTTTGTTCAGGGCACAGAGCTCTTCGCCGGAGAACATGTGTTTAAGGCAAACGCCAATATTGTTGCGGCGCTTGCCGAGCGAGGCGTGCTGCTCCATCACGAAGAATATCTGCACTCGTATCCCCATTGCTGGCGACACAAAACGCCGCTGATTTTTCGGGCGACTCCGCAGTGGTTTGTGCGTATGCACGAAAACGGGCTGCTAGAAGCAGCGCAGAGTGCTGTGGATGGGGTGCATTGGATTCCCGATTGGGGCCGCGCTCGAATTGAATCTATGCTCAGCGATCGTCCGGACTGGTGTATCTCAAGACAACGTACCTGGGGCGTTCCAATAACGCTGTTTGTACACAAAGAGACGGCGGAACTGCACCCCGATACGCCCGCGCTGATTGAGAGGGCCGCTAAGCGTATCGAACAGTCCGGTATTGAAGCCTGGTTCAGTCTCGAGCCTGCAGAGCTTATTGGCGACGATGCCGAGAATTATGACAAGGTCACTGACACTCTGGACGTATGGTTCGATTCCGGCGTCACACATGCCTGTGTTTTGCGGCGTCGAGAGGAATTGACTGCACCGGCTGATTTGTACCTTGAGGGCTCGGATCAACATCGAGGGTGGTTTCAATCCTCCTTGCTGACCGGCATTGGCGCCTACGGTGAAGCACCGTATAAAGCCGTACTCACTCATGGCTTCACTGTTGATGGCGACGGCCGCAAGATGTCCAAGTCCATTGGCAATATCATTCCTGCACGCAAGGCCATGAATGATAATGGCGCGGATATACTCAGGCTGTGGCTGGCATCGACAGATTACCGTAATGAAGTGGCGGTCTCCGACGAGATCATCAAGCGCACGGGCGATAGTTATCGACGTATTCGAAATACCGCAAGGTTCATGCTGGCTAACCTGTCAGGCTTTGATCCTGTCGAGCATGTTGTCGCAGATGCGGACTTGTTGCCGCTGGATCGTTGGGCGGTGGATTGTGCAGCGCGACTGCAAGAGGAGCTGAAGCAGGCCTACGATGCCTATCAGTTTCATCAAGTGTGTCATCGTCTGCACAATTTTTGTTCGGGCGAAATGGGTGGCTTTTACCTGGATATTATTAAAGACCGTCAGTACACCACCCAGGCCGAGAGTCTTCCACGGCGCTCTGCGCAAACAGCGCTGTACCGCATTGCTGACGCCATGGCGAGGTGGATGGCTCCCGTTCTGTCGTTCACGGCTGAAGAGATCTGGGAGAATCTGCCCGGTGAGCGCGAGGACTCGGTGTTGCTGGCCGGTTGGGGAGCGCCGCTTTTACGTCTTTCACGCAACGATGATCTGGATGTTGAGTATTGGGATGCGCTGATCGACGTGCGAGCGGCGGTCAATAAACAACTGGAAGTTTTGCGCGCCGCAGGTGAACTGCGCGGCTCCCTTGACGCTCAAGTCACGCTCTATTGTGACGGGCAACTGGCTGAGCGGCTTGCCGGTCTTAAGGACGAACTTCGTTTTGTACTGATTACCTCCGGCGCTCAGATTGCAGCACTAGCCTCAGCCCCTGATGAGGCGGCCACAACCGATATCGAAGGTTTGCGTCTGTCGGTGACGGTGTCCAAGGATGAAAAGTGTGAGCGCTGCTGGCATCGCTGTGCGGATGTGGGTGAGCATGCGAGTCATCCTTCGTTATGCGGACGTTGTGTGAGCAATGTTGAAGGTCCGGGCGAGGAGCGTGAGTTTGCCTGAGACGTCCACAGCTGCGACGCGTTGGTATGCGCTGGCTTTTGCCGTTGTGGTGGCGGATCAGGTCAGCAAGTGGTTCGCTTCCAACGAGCTGAGTTACTCGGTGCCGGTAAAGGTCCTGGCGTGGTTCAATTTGACACTTCACCATAATCAGGGCGCCGCGTTCAGTTTTTTGGCGGATGCCGGTGGATGGCAGCGCTGGTTTTTTGCGGCGCTGGCCCTGGGTGTCAGTGGGATGATCATGTTCTGGTTAAGAGATCTCAAGCCCAGTCAGTGGCCCCTATCATTAGCGCTTGCGCTGGTTTTGGGCGGCGCCTTGGGTAATCTCGTCGATCGGATACATCTGGGCTATGTTGTCGATTTTATTAGTGTGCATTACCGTAACCGGTACTTTCCAACCTTTAATGTGGCGGATGCGGCGATTTCCGTAGGCGCGTTTCTCATAATTGTCGATAGTCTTTTCGGCAGCTTTGTTGACGAGCAGTCTGCGGATAATGGGCAAAGTTAATGCCGGAAGCCTCGAGAGAAGATATGAATGTGAGTGTGGGTGATGGTACCCGGGTATTTTTGAATTTCTCGCTTGCTCTTGAAGATGGGGCAGAGGTGGATTCGAACTTTGGCGGTGAAGCGGTGAGTTTCGCCATCGGCGATGGGAGTCTGCTGCCGGGCTTTGAGCGCTGCCTCATGGGCATGCAGGCCGGCGAGCGGAAGCTGTTTCAGGTGTCACCAGAGGATGCCTTTGGGCAACCTAACGAAAATAATGTTCAGCGTGTTCCTCGAGATGGATTTGATGAGGATATGGAGCTTGAGCTGGGCCTGGTGTGTTCTTTTGCGGACGCTGCTGGTGGAGAGTTGCCCGGCATGATTATCGCGTTCGACGAGACCGAGGTTACGGTTGATTTCAATCATCCGCTTGCCGGGCACACGATACTTTTTGATGTTCATATTCACCGACTCGAAGTGGTGGAGTTGCACTAATGCAGATTCAGTTAGCGAATCCCCGTGGTTTTTGCGCCGGCGTAGACCGAGCTATTGATATCGTTAATCGGGCTTTGGAAGTTTTCGGCGCCCCGATCTATGTGCGGCACGAAGTGGTGCACAATCGCTTTGTCGTGGACGATTTGCGCTCTCGAGGTGCGATCTTTGTCGAAGAGTTGCATGAGGTCCCTGATGACCACATCGTGATCTTTAGTGCTCACGGCGTGTCCCAGGCGGTTCGCAAAGAAGCGGGGTCTCGAGGCCTCAAAGTCTTTGATGCCACCTGTCCTTTGGTCACAAAAGTACATATTGAAGTCACGCGTTACAGCACCGAGGGGCGCGAGTGTGTCTTGATCGGTCACGCGGGTCACCCTGAGGTTGAGGGAACCATGGGACAGTATGACCACAGTGCGGGTGGCGATATCTATCTCATCGAAGATGAGGCGCAGGTCGCCAGTCTTTCTGTACGAAATCCCCAGAAGCTGTCCTATGTGACGCAAACCACCCTTTCTATGGATGACACGGCGCGGGTTATCGATGCTCTGCGCGAACGCTTTCCAGCTATCACCGGTCCTCGCAAAGACGATATTTGCTATGCCACACAGAATCGTCAGGATGCGGTCAAACAGCTTGCTACGGATTGCGACCTGATGATTGTTGTGGGTTCGCCCAACAGCTCTAATTCCAATCGCTTGCGGGAGTTGGCTGAGCGCATGGGAGCGCAGGCCTTCCTGCTCGATCGTGCTGACGAAATTGACCCGGCATGGCTGACCAATAAAAACAGCATTGGCGTGACTGCGGGAGCCTCGGCGCCGGAGATTCTGGTCAGCGAGGTGGTGGGGCGTCTTCAGGCTCTGGGCGCAGAAAATGTGTTCGAGGTGGACGGTCGCCCCGAGAATGTCACCTTCAGTATGCCCAAGGAATTGCGCTTACATCCTGTCGATTGAGCGAGTTCAGGTATCAAGTTAGCTTTCTAAGGTATTGATTTCTACCGGTTATCGCCAAATCTGACCGTTCGTCGGTGCACAGCTGCATTCTTGCGGGGTGTTTCCTATGCTACGGATATGAAAAAGTCTAGGCGTCAAAGTTTTTTATCCTCTGTTCCCAGAGTGTCCTTGGTGACGCAGCGGCGAGCATCTGTCTGCTTTGGGCTTCGCAAACAGTCTGGTTTTACACTTATTGAGTTAATGATGACCTTGGTCATTGCGGCAATTTTGCTTGCTGTGGGTGTTCCTTCGTACCGTGCGGTTCTGCAAAACTCCCGGGCATCGGCGTTAGCTTCAGATCTCACCAGTGGAATAAACGTTGCGCGCGCAGAAGCTATCCGTCGCGGCGCCGCTGTTCAGCTCTGTCCAAGTAGTGATGGGGCAACGTGCACAGGGACATGGATTGATGGGTGGATTGTCAGTGTTGTTTCAGACGGAGAGGTTTTGCGAGTGTGGAGCGCCCCCACGCCAGGCTCGGTGATCACGCAGACTCCAACCGCAAACGCGGTTTTAGCGTTTGGTGCGCTGGGCCAGCTTACGTCGGGTGATACTAATATTGTAGCCAGTGTAGATGGATGTACTAGCGAGCGGGCTCGAAACCTTTCCTTGGCATCCTCAGGACGCGTATCAGTTAGTCGAGCAATATGCCCATGATAGAGACAGTGCTCTTATGAAAAACAGGAATCCTGTAGTGAGAAAGGCCTCTGGTGCTGCCTCGATGCGCGGCGTAGGAATGATCGAAGTTCTTACCGCGATGGTTGTAGTTGCGGTAGCGGTGCTTGGTATCAGCAGGATGCAGATAACAATGCTGCAGCAGAATCAAAGCGCGTTGCTCCGGTCGCAGGCGACCATACTTGCCTACGACGCTATTGATCGGCTGCGTGTAGATCGGCAGGCGGCACTGAACGGCGATTACGATCGAGCTTTGGGCGCCGCCCGTCCTACAACAACATCTGTTGCCGATAACTCGATTAATCAGTGGTTGGATAGCGTGGCTACAACCCTTCCGGCGGGAGATGGTGCGATTGTGAGGTCCGGAGAGCTCATTGTTGTGTCGATACGATGGGATGACAGCCGCGGGGCATTACCAGCGCTGACGTTCACGACAGCGGTGGAGCTTTAGACATGCGGCCTAGCCACAGAACAAACGGCTTCACGCTGACGGAACTGCTCATCAGTGTCGTGCTAGGCATCTTCCTCGTCGGCGGCGTAATAAACGTATTTCTTGGAGGTTTAACCACTTTCAGAACTAACGACTCGCTATCGCGAATTCAAGAGAGTGGGCGTTTCGCTATGGAAATCGTTCGCAGAGATTTACGGCAAGCTGGATACTTTGGTTGCCGACAATCGCTTGCGCCAGAAACGCCCAGAAACGAGTCAACCCTAACGCCTGGCTTTATTCGCAATACCTTGAATCCAGCACCTTCAGGCGGTTCAGATCCTTTGTCCTGGGATTTTGACTACGGTCTGGCTTTGGAGGGGTATACGGCGGTGGACCCGGTTTCGGGCGGATCTGGCTGGAGCCCTACTCCACCCGTCAGTACGCTAATAGCTAATGCCGAGGACCATAGCGATATCGTGGTCACATCACGTGCCGAGGGGGTGGGAGTTATTGTCAATCAACATCCAGGAGGAAACCCACCGGGTTCCGCGTCCATCTTGATTGATAATGACAGTGGTATCGGGCCTGAAGATATTCTTATGGTGACCGATTGCACCTCTGCCGCAATTTTTCAAGTATCTACTGGCAATCCCGATACATCAGGTCAGATACCTCACAATACAGGGACGGGCGCCCCAGGCAATTACACCAATGCTCTGGGCAGGAGCTTCGTGGGGGCCGAAGTGTTCGAGGCGGTGAAGTCTGTGTTTTATGTTGCCAACAGCCCGGTCACAGGGCGGCCAGCTTTATTTCGAAATGGAGACGAACTAGTCGAGGATGTTGAGCGGCTGAGAGTTTTCTACGGAGTAGACAATACAGACAACCGACAAATCGATATTTATGTACCGGCCGGAACAGTGCCACTCGATGGTCCGGCGTCCACAGACCCAGACTGGGAGAGGGTGGTCGCGGTGCAGCTGCATTTGTTAATTAGCTCTGGGGCAGAAACCGGCCTTACTGAGGCACCGGTCTCTCTCCCATTTGCCGGCGGTACCTTTGATGCTACTGATCGTCGGGCTTATCAGGCTTTTACTACCACCATCGGAGTACGGAACCGCTTGCCATGATTAATAAAAGTGCGACATTGCGCGCGATGTCTCGTGCTCCTAGATTGCGTCAGTCCGGCGTGGCGCTACCCGTGGTCATGCTATTGATGATCATCCTGCTAGTACTTTCTACCGCCGGGATGGAGGACACGGCCATGCAGGAGCGTATGGCCGGTAATCTCCGCGATAGAGAGGCGGCTTTTCAGGCCGCTGAAGCTGCCCTTAGAGAGGGTGAAGAGTGGGTTCAAAACAATCAGGCGACAGCGCTTGCCAATCCGGAAATGACTGCCATAGAGGCTGCGGCTTGGGACGGTGTTTCTCCAGCTCCTATCGGTAGTAGGGCCAGCCTGTATGACAGTAGTTCGGAGATTCAGCTTGCGAGCGATCCAGTGTTTTATGCGGCACCACCTGTGCTGTTGTGGGCCAATGGGGGTGTGGAGGTCGGAGTAGAAACTCCAAGATACCTATACCCGGTAATTGCAAGAGGCGTAGGAGGCAGTGATAGCGCTGTGGTCGTTTTGCGAACCCTGTTTGAAGCCAATTGAAGCTGAGTGAATGCCGGGAGGCATCTATGTTGAATCTTTCCTTTAAGCCTCAAAGTCTAAACAAGCTCGCCAGCTTTGCTTTTGGCTGCTTTGCGACCTTTCCCGTGTGGGCGGCGGATGTGGATATCGCAACGAAGCCGCTGTTTGTGACAGCCGGCGTCGAGCCAAATATTATTGTGGCGATTGATGATTCGGGGAGTATGGACTGGGAATTTTTGCATCCGACCAGTTCAGGAGTTTTGTGGTGGAATGCCAATGACGCTAGCTATGTCGGCAGAGACGCTAATGGTGCATTGTCCTTGGGAGTTTTAAATTACAATAGCACAGGGGGGTTCAGCGCTCCGTGGTATCCGGGTGGCTATTTGTTTCCCAACGGAACTGCCACTGGTAATCGTGTCTACCCTGACGGAGATCTTAATATTCACGCAGTTCCTCCATTCCCGCAGTATGCATTTGCTCGAAGCGCAGCGTTTAATGGAATGTATTACGATTCTGCGTTGGACTATAAGCCCTGGCCAAGTGTGGGCGCAAATACATTTACCGACGTGCTGCACGCTGCGGCGCCTTCGGATCCGACTCGCGGTTCTGGAACCTTTAATCTGACGTTAGATCACCGCGACCTTGGAAGCAATCAAGTATTCCGGTTGTTTAAAAATATGGTCATCCCATCGGGGACAACTTACTTTGATGGAGTTGAATGGGTCCAATTGACAGCAGATATGCCTTGGCCTGAATCTACGAGCAACGGTATCGAGTATTACCCCGCAACGTATTACGAGCCTAACCGGCAGGCAACAATTTACTCTTTATTGGACTCCGCAACAGGAAATACTGTTCAAGGGCGTTGTGATTCGCCTGTGGCCGCACACTATAAGGTGTTTGAGCGGTCCCCCGGTAGTCTGTCTGGGGTAGACGCCCTGTCATATGATGGTAGCTGCCTTGTTAAGATTGAGATTAAGCCAGGCGTAGATTTTGCATCTAAAAGATCTTACGCCGAGGAGATGCAGAACTTTGCAAACTGGTGGTCTTATTATCGCAAGCGCCACCTTGCTACGCGCGGCGGCCTTGCAGAGTCATTTGAAAGTCAAACCGGCGCACGCATGGGCGTTCTGACCATCAACAGTCGTTCCCTTAATGGAATGTACTCTCTTTCGGATAGTATCGAACGTAACAGCATTTTTAACTTTTTTTACGATGTAGGTGGTAATAGGGCTGGCACGCCAAATCGTGAGGCGTTGAAGTATGTTGGCGACCAATTCCACACAAATTCCAACGTTATTACTCAAAGCTGCCAGCAAAACTTTGCCTTGTTGTTCACGGATGGTTTTGCCAACCCAACGACCACGTCCGGTGTGGGTAACGCGGATGGTGACATGGGTGTTCCCTTTCAAGACAACTATAGCAACACAATCGCAGACATAGCTGCAAAGTACTACAAACAGACACTTCGAGGCACGGCTTTCGCTTCCGGCAATGTTCCAGTACCAACCCAGTGTCAGGCTGCGTCTCCGCCGCTAGCACTGGACTGCAATAGTGACTTACATATGTCGACCTACGGTGTAACGCTCGGCGCGCAGGGAAACATTTTTGGGGGGGAGGCGCATTCTTCTGTTGCTGATGCGCATACTACCCCCCCCGCGTGGATGAACCCGACGCAGGTTAATCCTGTGCAGGTCGACGATCTCTACCATGCTGCAGTGAATGGCCACGGTGAAATGCTCAATGCGCAAAGTGCCGAAGAGCTGCGTGAGGTTCTGAGCGATGCACTGCTTGATATTGTCGATCGATCCCGATCGTCAGGGACCTCATCATCTACCTCAGCCGCGATTCTGCAGGCAGACACCTTGTTATACAGCGTGGAGTTTCGCAGTGATGATTGGAGCGGCGATTTGATTGCCCAAGAGGTGTCAGTTGTTGACGGCAGCATTGTGAGACAGGCATGGAGTGCCGAGGCTCGCTTGGCAGCGAGATCCACGTCAGGTCGTACTTTGCTCACCTGGGATGGCAGCAGTGGCGCCGATCTACAGTTTGATAACTTGGCGCAGGCGCAAAAAGACGCACTTAACGTGGATCTTAGCAATACAGTTGACGGCGCGGGATCGCAAAGAATCGCGTGGCTACGCGGCGACGCAGTCTCCGGTTTTCGTAGTCGAACAACTTTTGGCAGTCCCCGCAGGATTGGCGATATTGTTAACTCGTCGCCTCTTTACGTGGGGTCACAAAATCGAGGCTATAGTCTTTTACCTGCGGAATTCTCCCCGGGTACCTATGGAGCCTTTCGAGGGACTATAGAAGACCGGAGTCCCATGATGGTTGTTGGATCGAACGACGGCTTTATGCATGTGTTTGATGGTGATACTGGCGATGAGTTGTTCGCATTCATGCCCAGTGAGTTACTCCTGCCAGAGGCTGGTGACAGCTTCGCTCGGGCCTCACTATTGACGAATCCAAACTATGAACACCGATACTTTGTAGATGGAACTCCGGCGGTCAATGACGTTTTAATTAATGGTAGCTGGAAAACCATTCTGATCGGTTCCATGGGCGTAGGTGGTCGAACTGTCTTTGCTATCGACGTAACAGATCCCGAAACTATCGATGCCAGTGATGTTTTGTGGGAGTTTACCGACAGTGATTTGGGTTATGGCGTTACCGATGTACAGATAGTTCCCACAGCTAACGGGGGCTTCTCTGCAATATTTGGCAATGGGTACAACAGCGACTCTGACAGTGCGGTGCTCTTTGTCCTGGACGTGAGCGATGGATCTCTCCTGGCAAAAATCGACACAGGAACGGGAGATTCGAGCGATCCCAATGGTCTAGGGCCTGTGGTGTCAAGTAGTTGGCCGCAACTCAACTTCACGACGCAGTACGCTTATGCCGGCGACCTGCATGGAAATTTGTGGCGGTTTGACTTGACCAGCGCTCGAGAAACTCAATGGACAGACGCAGATGAGGTTTTTGTCGCCACTGACGTAAACGGTGATCGGCAGCCTATCACTGTTCAGCCTCGGATTTCCTTAAATCCGGAACGAAGTGGCGAACTTATTATCAACTTCGGCACAGGCAGTTTCTTCAGGGACCAGGACAACCTGCTCACTAATCCGCAGATTCAGACGCTCTACGGTATTCGCGAAACTCTGAGTAATACGACCATTACGAGACCCGACCTTCTGCAGCAGGAAATACTTTTTCAGGACACCGTGACGGCGCTGGGGGATCAACGTATTGTTCGGCAGATTTCTGATAATGACTATGCTGCAAGTACCAATGGAAACGGCGGCAGCGAGGAGTCTGGTTGGTTCCTTGATTTAGTGTACGGCGGTAACAACGTCGGTGAACGGGTAATCAGCAAAGTAACATTCCCGTCGGGTAGTCGCAGGGAACGCGTACGCTTTACATCGATGACGCCATCAAATGACCCCTGCTCATCAGGACGCACGGGCTTTATTTTTGACTTGGATCTTTTTACCGGCGGAGCTACAGATTTTTCGGTCTTTGATATCAATGATGATGGCTTCTTTAACGTAGATGACCTTGTTGACCTGAAGATGGTTAATGCTATTAGTGGTGGTAGAGGGGAGGATCTAACCGTTATTCGCAATCAGCAAGGTTCGGGTGATTTCTTCTACGACGGAACCGGTGGTCGTATAGGTAACACGACTGGGGCTGAGGGGCTTGCTACGGGTGACCCGTTGGGGCGGCAATCCTGGCAGCAGTTGCGGTAAAGGTCCTGTCCCTTCCGACATTGGGGCTGACGAGTGATGGCCATCAACGCTGATTTATAAAAGGCTAATGCAATGAAAAGTATGTCCAAAGGATTTAGACGTCTAGCAGTTGGCGGGAGCGGTGGTTTTACATTGATCGAAATGATGATCGTCGTTGCAATTATTGCGATTCTGGCGTCGATAGCGCTGCCGTCCTACCAGGATTCTGTGCGCAAAGGGTGGCGAAGGAAGGCGTCTGCATGCCTGATTGAGATGGCCCAAGGCATGGAACGCAGATATTCTACGGCAATGTCATTTGTTCCAGATCCGAATGACCCCAGCGCGTTACCGCCACAAACATGCACCATTGATGACCGAATGGCCGAGCGTTACGCTTTTAGCTTTACGGCTGACCCTACGGCAAACGCCTATGACCTTCGCGCAGTTCCCCAGGGTGGGCAGGCAGTAGGCGATGCGCGCTGCGGTACATTGAGCATCAATCAGCTTGGTGTGAGGTCAGTGTCTGGTGGTGCAGTTGTCGAAGATTGCTGGTGATGCGGCGTCCCCCACCGCTACTTTGCTTGCGGTAGGCTAGAGTGTGCAATCAATGTTGTGCCCCCGTCGGTCTTCTCTAATTCCGTCTCCGTCGGTGTCACGCGTCACGTATGACCGGCCTGTGTGACTGATAATCAAGGCACGTGCGTGACGGGAATCTTGATTTTTCGGGCAGTATATAAGCGTCCCGTTTTGCCATGTTCCTCCGGAGGGTTCGAAGGTGAGATGGCGTCTCCCCAGAGATGCTCGCCATTTTAATATCCCCTGAGAATTTATTCCCCCGAAGTTACGCAGCGCCTCTTCGTTTTGATCCAGCACTTGGTCAGCGTCCGCATCAACAAACACCACAAGTGAATGTTGAGCTGTCCAGTCGTTGCTGCATAAATTCTGTTGGTCTATTGCACATATTGTGACGGGCTCACCCATCAATAGCGCTGTTTGTCTCGCCAGTGCAAACAGTGAGCGGGCTCGGCTGAGCGCAGCCTTGCTTTCACTCTCGGCCATTACAAATGCGTACGGTGGCATTGCTAGGCTAATCATGATCGAAGCCACGGATATTCCAATCAATATCTGAAGTAGAGTAAATCCTTGTTTGAGTCGGGGTGCAGCCAAATCGCGCGCATCCTCGGTGGCATCACTGATTTGATGCCATATGCTCCCGCCAGTCGCGCCTTCGATACAGCGCATATGCGAGCGATATTAATCATCTAGCTGGAGTTTCTTCATTCGATACCGAAGACTGCGGAAGCTTACTCCTAGTGCCTTGGCTGTTTCTGTACGATTCCAGCGGTGAGCATCGAGTGCCTCGCTGAGTATTCCCCGTTCAATGTCGGCTAGATAAGCATCTAGATCGCCGGCGACCGCATCGAGGCCGGCACCTTGTGTGTGATTCTCTGGCGTTGGGGCAAGTGTTTCAATACTGCCTAATTGGAGGTCCTCCGTGGTTATCACTTCGCCCTCACACAGAGCAAAGGCACGCTCCAACATGTTTTCCAGTTCACGCACGTTACCGGGAAATGCATAGCTTTCCATGGTTGAAAGTGCGGCGTCGCTGATCTTGGGAGTCTCGCTATGGTGAGCCTCCGCAATGCGCTTTATCAGCGCATTTGCGAGTACTGCGATGTCGTTTTTCCGCTCCCGTAGGCTGGGTACTTCAAGTTCGATCACGTTTACTCTAAAGAACAGATCTTCGCGAAAGCGGCCGTCGGCGACTTCCTTGGCGAGACTCTTGTGAGTGGCAGACAGTAAACGCACATCGGTAGCCACTTCTTCGTTCGCACCCACCGGGCGTACGCGCTTCTCCTGAATGGCGCGTAACAACTTGACCTGCATCGCCAGGGGTAGGTCCGCGACTTCATCAAGAAACAGCGTTCCTCCTTCTGCGGCTTGAAAGAGTCCGAGCTTGTCGCGACTCGCGCCAGTAAAGCTCCCCTTGAGATGGCCAAACAGTTCGCTCTCAATGAGTTCAGCGGGTATCGCTCCACAGTTGACCGCCACAAAGGGGCCGGCAGCGCGCGGGCCGCGACCATGAATATTCCGCGCCACGACCTCTTTACCGCTTCCCGATTCTCCGCGGATGTGCACGGGCGCCTGGCTTCTAGCAAGCTTGTCAATCTGTTTGCGCAGCCGGAGCATCGCATCGGTATTACCGATGAGCTCATCGGTGGCTGGAGCCCCCGTGATTGACTCGATGGGCTCAAGCTCCAGGGCCGCGCTGATCAAAGAGCGAAGTTTTTCCAGCGCTACGGGTTTACTGATGAAATCGAAGGCGCCAGCCTTGAGCGCACGAATGGCGCTATCGACATTGCCATGTGCCGTAATCATGGCCACGGGAAGGGAGGGTTGCGTAGCCTGAATGTGTTCCACCAGATCGATACCATTGCCGTCTGGAAGCCGCATGTCGGTCAGGCACAGCTGCAAGGTGCTTTCGTCGTCCAGCAGTTCGTAGGCTTCGCCTAATGTGGCAGCGCTCACGGTGTCCAGGCCCATACGTCCGAGCGTAATTTCCAGTAGCTCACGAATATCAGGTTCATCATCGACGATGAGTACTCGGGCTGGTTGATTGGCACTCAAAGATCTTTACTCCTGTTGTTCGATGGTGATCTGAAACCGGCTGCGACCTTCCGTGGTTGGAAGGTAGCCGATCCTGCCCTGATTGAGTTCGCATAGCTCCCGGCAAAGATACAATCCAAGTCCACTTCCTCCCTGGCTGCGGGTAAAAAACGGCTCAAAGAGACGCGGCACATCTGCCTGGTTCACGCCTTGCCCGTCGTCGTAGACATCCATCACGCATTCACGCTTTCGTCGATTCACGCGAACTCTGAATTCGGCGGTACGCTCTCCCGTAGCCAGTTCGCTGTGACGCATTGCATTGTCAACAAGGTTGTCCAGAATCCGCTGCAAATGCTCGGGATCAACCAGAACCTTGGCTGTGGGATCTACATATTCGATATTCAGTTGTCCCGGATTATCCCTGCCGCTGAGATAGCGCTCATAGTATCCGCTGATCCAGTCTGCCAGTATCACCGTTTGGAGTTGCGGGGGCTCCCGACGAGATATCTGCAATACGCTCTCGACGATGTCGTTGACCCGCTGGCTATTGGTGAGCACCATATCCACCATGCGTCGATCGTCTTTCTCAAGTGTGGGGGACTCGTTCAGCAGTTGCGACGCGTGACTAATAGCGCCCAGTGGATTGCGGATTTCATGGGCGATACTTGCGGCGAGGCGTCCCAAAGATGATAGTTTCAGCGACTGCGCATAGGCCGCTACCGGGCGATAGTCGTCCAGAAAAACGAGAACCTGATCCTCATCGGAACCTTCCAAAGCGTGAAACTTGGCAACGACCTCTGCGCCGTCCCCTCCGGCTTCAAAGGGCGAACCGATTTGCTGGTCGTTGCGGCGAAACCTTTCGATACGATCTGTCAATTCCCTGCTGTAATCCGTTAATGGACGACCTTGCTCCAGGGCTATGGGCCGACTGGGATCCAGTAGCCTACCCGCAGCGGCGTTCAAAATTCGTGCACGGTTCTGTGAGTCCACGAGAAGAATACCCGTTTGCATGTTTTGTACGATCTGTTCATTCAGGCGCTGCAGGCGGTAGATGTCGGTGGCGCGCTCGCTTGCCAATGCCTCGACACGCCCTAGTCGCAATGCAACCAGCTGCACCATGCCCGAGACGACAAAAAATAACAGCCCGAGAAGCCCTGCAGGGAAAAGAGCTTTGATGCCTGCGTCGCCGATGGATATGAGGCGCAAGGTGTCGCCCAGAACCGCCAATACCGTCAGCGCTGCAACGAGAGTGGCTACGGTACGATTGCTAATCAGGACAGCACTGGATGCTACGGTGACAGCCAGTAGCAGAGGCAGGCCGCTGCTCATGCCTCCAGAGGCGTCGCTCAGCAGAGTTATGCAGACAATATCTACGCCAAACAGCAGCACCAGTTTGGCATTAGAACTTTGCCAGCGAGTCGCCACAACACCCAGCAATGCGATATTGCTGAACAAAAATATGCTACTGACCGCGATGTAGAGTGCCGGGTTCTGTGCGCCCACAAGCTGTCGTGTCGCTGGCATGGTAATCAGAAGCAAAAACACTACGGATAAAACGGTGCGGTAAATGAGATAGATCCGAAATAGCAGTAAATTCTGTTCGGACCCAGCTGTACCGGGCGGCACTAGAATGGAGGGGCTGTTCACGCCTTTTTACTCACAGTTTTGCACTCTTGGTAGCATGCCTGCATTCTAGCAGTGCCGCGCGCGAATTCGCCGTATCTGGTCAGCATGCTCAGGATCGCTGACAATAGCGATCTCAGATTGTTGGACGATTTTTTATGCACATTTTGATGGCCCAGATAAACACCATAGTCGGTGATTTTATTGGCAACGCAGATCAAGTTATTGCAGCGACGGAACGAGCCTGCGAGCAGCAGGATTCACCTGTTGTGGTTTTTCCGGAGTTAACGCTATCGGGCTATCCGCCAGAAGACCTTTTGTTGAGGCCGGCGCTGTGCCAGCGCGTTAGCGATGCTTTGGAGCGCTTGTGCAAGGACTTGCCTCTTGGTGCCTGGGTGATTGTGGGATATCCGATTCGACGCGACGGCGTTCTTTATAACTGTGCGGGTGTTATCCATCAGGGCGAGATACAGGCGGAATATCGAAAGTGCGAGTTACCCAACTACCAGGTATTTGATGAAAAGCGCTACTTCACCGCCGGTACAGAACCCTGTGTGCTTGAGATTCAAGGGGTTCAAGTAGGATTAAGTATTTGTGAGGATATATGGGTGCCGGGGCCCACTGCTGCCGCGGCGGCTGCGGGAGCTGAACTGCTGATCAACCTCAATGCCTCTCCCTTTCATCGTGGTAAGCAGCTGCAGCGTCTCGAACTCGTATCGGGGCGCGCTCGAGAGAACAAGCTGGCCGTGGTCTACGTCAATCAGGTGGGTGGTCAGGACGAGCTGGTTTTTGACGGTGGGTCCTTTGCCATGAACTCTGATGGGAGCGTTGCGGTGCAGGCGCCTCGTTTCGACACTGCTGCAACCTGGTGTGAATATCTGAACGCCGCATCGCAAAGGGCGTTCGCCACATTAGTTAGTGAGGAGCCTCTCAGCGAGCTGGCAGCCATTTGGCAGGCACTGGTGCTGGGTATGCGCGATTACGTCAATAAAAATGGCTTTCCCAGCGTTGTTCTCGGACTTTCAGGTGGTGTGGACTCGGCACTGACGCTCGCGGTAGCCGTTGACGCCTTGGGCCCAGAGCGCGTTGAGGCCGTGATGATGCCCTTTCGCTACACCTCAGACATTAGTATTGCAGACGCTGCACAGCAGAGTTCTACGCTGGGTGTTCGCCACAGCGTCATTTCCATCGAGCCCATATACGAAGCCTTTCTTGCTGCTTTAGAAGACGAGTTCGCGGGTTTGAGCGCCGATACCACGGAAGAGAATTTGCAGGCCCGGTGTCGCGGTGTGCTGCTGATGTCTATTTCCAATAAGAAGCGATCTTTGGTCCTGACTACGGGGAACAAGAGCGAGTTGGCCGTAGGTTATTCCACTTTGTATGGTGATATGGCGGGAGGCTTTGATGTGCTTAAGGACGTGCCAAAGACGCTTGTTTACGAGCTATGCCATTACCGAAACGGTTTAGGGCCCTGCATTCCCGAGCGGGTGATAGAGCGGCCGCCTTCCGCTGAGTTGGCGCCGGATCAAAAAGATGAGGACAGCCTGCCACCTTATGAAGTCTTGGATCGGATTCTGGAGCTTTACGTCGAGCAGGACTACAGCGCTGAGGCAATTATTGCCGAGGGTATCGACCGCGCAGACGTAGAGCGCGCCGTGCGTCTGGTGGATATAAACGAGTACAAGCGTCGTCAGGCGCCGGTGGGCGTGCGTATCACCCAGCGCGGCTTTGGGCGGGATCGTCGTTATCCGATCACTTCCGCCTGGCGCATAGGCGGTTGATAGCGTCTTTTAGCTGATACCTTTTCGGCTATCAAACTGCGGTGGCCTGGGCGGATCAAAGAGACCGAAGCTTAGCTTGTTGATAATGGATCGTTGCAGGCCTTCCTGAGTGTAGACCGTATCAAATTCGCCTTTCTTGTTAAGGGCGGGATGCTCCGGGTAATTCAGAACCAGCGTGTCGATAGCATTCTGAGCAAGGTCATCCATACCGAGGATCAGGTAACCTTGGGCCATTACCGCTAAACCGTCACCAACGGCGGGGGTTCCCTGAAAGTTCTCTACCACGTAGCGGCCACGATTTGCTGCCGCCAGATAGGCGCCGCGTCGGAAGTAATAATTGGCCACGTGGATCTCGTTGCGTGCCAGCAAGTTACGCAGATAGACCATGCGTGACTTGGCGTCGGTAGCATAGGGGCTATCAGGGAAGCGCGTTACCAGCTGGGAGAATTCTGCAAAGGCCTCCTTTGCGAAACTGGTATCGCGGAGCGTTTTGTCTGTCGGCGTGAATCGAGACAGGAAGTCCTGGCTGGCGGTCGCGGTTGCCAAGCCTTTCATATAGTAAGCGTAATCAACGTTGGGGTGCTGCGGGTGCAAACGGATAAAGCGATCCGCAGCCTCAACAGCCGCTTCAGGCGAATAGGCGCCGTAGTGCGCGTAGATGAGTTCCAGCTGGGCTTGTTCGGCATAACGCCCGAAGGGGTAGCGAGACTCAAGCGCCTGAAGTGCCCGGATCGCGAGATCAAAGTTTCGGGCATTCAGATAGCGCTGAGCCTCATCGTAGATCTGCTGCTCGCCACTGTCAGCCGCGATATCTCCTTCATCGTCATTATTGGCGCAGCCGCCCAGAAAAAAGAGGCTTGCGAGTAGGCAGGCAAGTAACGGCCAGCGCTTGGGCAGGATGTGGTGGGTGCTAATAAGGCTCATGCTAAAATCGGCGAAGAAAAATAGGTCGCCATTTAAGCACAGCAGACGGAGCGCATAAACCATAGAACTCTCTACTGAAACGCAGCTAATCGAACGGAAAGCTACCGCGGGCGATGATCTTGCGGGAGCGCGCTTTGATCAGGCAGCGGCACAGCTGTTTCCGGAGTTCTCCAGGGCCCGCCTTCAGACTTGGATTCGTGGTGGCCAGCTGTTACTCAACGGCAGCAGTGCCAGGCCCCGGGATACGGTGTATGGCGGCTGTGAGCTGGTTCTAAATGCCCAGCTGCAGAGCGAAGTGTCCTGGGTGGCTCAGTCTTTACCATTGGATATCCTCTATGAGGACGAAGAGCTTCTGGTGATCGACAAGCCCGCAGGTCTTGTGGTGCATCCCGGTGCTGGGAATCAGCATGGGACCTTGGTAAACGCCTTACTGAGTCACAGACCTGCACTGGAATCTGTGCCCCGGGGAGGGATTGTTCACCGCCTGGACAAAGAAACATCCGGCCTGCTGGTGGTTGCGGGCACTTTGAACGCGCACCGCAGTTTAGTTGCGCAGCTGCAGAAAAAGGATGTGCAACGCGAATACTTTGCGGTTGTGCGGGGGGTCCCGAGTGGGGGAGGGAGAATAGAAGCTGCTATTGGTCGTCATCCGCGTCAGAGAACGCGCATGGCGGTGGTCCCCAATAGCGGCAAACCTGCCGTCACGCATTACCGCATAGCTCAGCGATTCGCCCAATATACAGCCTTGAATGTTCAGCTAGAGACCGGGAGAACACATCAGATACGTGTGCATATGGCACATCGGGGCTACCCATTGTTGGGCGATCCGGTCTACGGCGGTCGTTTTGGGTTGCCCCGGGGCTGCAGTGATCGTTTGGCAGATACGCTTCGGAGCTTTCGTCGTCAGGCCTTGCATGCCCGACGTCTGAGTTTTGTGCACCCGGGATCTGGCGATCTTTGTAGTTTTGAGTCTCCCCTTGCTGAGGATCTTCAATCACTTCTCAAAGTGCTCCTCGAGGAAAATCCCCCGGATAGTGGACGGTCCTTAGGTCCGTTGTGAGTGTTCACGAAGTTCGGCTCGCGGGTTGGTCAGACAAGGTGCGTGTTTTCTACACCACCCGCACGGGTGGCCGCAGTGAGGGCCCCTATCGCGGGTTCAATCTTGGGCTGCACGTGGGTGATAGTGAGCAGTCTGTTCAGAACAATCGTCGTGAACTCCTGGCAAAACTGCCGCCGCGAACGCGTATAGCCTGGCTGAATCAGGTTCACGGGACCCAGATTGTGGAGGCTTCCGATGGTTTGGGCCCACCCATCACAGCGGACGGCTGCTGGACGAAAGAGCGGGGCATTGCCTGTGCTGTCATGGTGGCGGATTGTCTGCCCGTGATTTTGAGTGACCGCGCTGGCAGCGTTATCGCGGCAGTGCATGCGGGCTGGCGAGGACTGGCTGCGGGGGTTCTCGAATCTGCTGTTGCTTCGTTGGGTGTGGCGCCGCAGGAAGTCTACGCATGGCTCGGCCCTGCGATTGGCAGAGACAGATTTGAAGTGGGCCCTGAAGTGCGTTCTGCCTTTATAAAACACGATGCGTCGGCTGCGACTGAGCGCTGTTTTCGACCATCAGATATGAGAGTTGGTCACTATTTGGCCGATCTGCCAGGACTTGCGCAAAAACGCCTGCGGGGGCTGGGTCTTGCGGATATTCAGACGTTTAGTGCCTGTACGGTGGACGAGCCCACACGATTTTTCTCCTACCGCCGTGACGGTGTCACCGGTCGGATGGCCTGTCTGATTCTTCGAAATCTCTAGTTCTCAAGCCTTGAAACTGATTATTAAACCCCAATATCTATAAGGGTATAAATGATCACACTAGCTAAGGTTTGGCTAACGGTGGTCTTTGAATCGCTGTAGAGGTAGAAAAATATGAGAATGGACAAGCTTACTAATCCCTTACAGAGCGCCTTGGCGGATGCTCAGTCTTTGGCGGTCGGTCGCGATCACAATCAGATTGATTCAGCGCATCTGCTGCAGGCCCTGATCAATCAGCAGGGAGGAGCCGCAAGGCCTCTGCTTCAGCGCGCTGGATCCAATATTGATGCGCTGCAGCAGTCGTTGCGAGCGGTGATCGATGCTTTGCCTGTTGTCAGTGATTCCACGGGTGAAGTTCACGTGTCGCCTGACCTGAGCCGTGTGCTGAACCTGAGCGACAAAAAGGCACAACAGGGCGGTGACAGCTTTATCTCCAGCGAGCTCGTGCTGCAGGCATTGCTTGAGGCCGGTTCCGCGGTAGGCAAGGCCTTGACGGATAGTGGCGTTACCAAAGAAGGTCTGGATGCTGCGGTGCAGGCTGTTCGTGGCGGCGCATCTGTTGACAGTGCGGATGCCGAAGAGTCTCGCCAGGCCCTGGAAAAGTACACCATTGATCTCACGGAACGCGCTCGGGACGGCAAGCTGGACCCCGTAATTGGTCGCGATGATGAGATTCGCAGGACAGTACAGGTATTGCAGAGGCGTACCAAGAATAATCCGGTATTGATCGGTGAGCCGGGCGTGGGTAAAACCGCCATTGTTGAGGGTCTTGCACAGCGGGTGATTAACGGTGAAGTGCCAGAAGGCCTTCGCGATAAGCGGATTTTATCGCTGGATCTGGGTGCGCTGCTCGCGGGAACCAAGTTTCGTGGAGAGTTTGAGGAGCGGCTCAAAGCGCTGCTCAATGAGCTTTCCAAAGAAGAAGGTCGTGTCATTCTTTTTATCGATGAAATTCATACTATGGTCGGTGCAGGAAAGGCCGAGGGCTCCATGGACGCCGGAAACATGCTCAAACCGGCACTTGCCAGAGGCGAGCTTCATTGTGTGGGCGCGACTACGCTCAATGAATATCGTCAGTATGTAGAAAAGGATGCGGCGCTGGAGCGGCGTTTTCAAAAGGTGCTTGTTGACGAGCCCAGTGTCGAAGACACCATTGCAATTTTGCGTGGCCTCAAGGAACGCTACGAGGTTCATCATGGCGTGGATATCACCGACTCGGCGATTATTGCCGCAGCACAACTTTCTCAGCGCTATGTTACCGACCGCCAGCTTCCGGATAAGGCTATTGACCTTATTGACGAAGCGGCCAGTCGCATACGTATGGAAATTGATTCAAAGCCCGAGGCTCTGGATCGTCTGGAGCGCCGGCTGATTCAACTTAAGATTGAGCGCGAAGCCGTACGCAAGGACGAGGACGAGTCAGCAGTCAAGCAGTTGGAGTTACTTGATGGACAGATCGAATCTATAGAGAAGGAATTCGCTGACCTTGAGGAAATCTGGAAAGCAGAGAAGGCCTCCTTGCAGGGTGCGGCATCGATCAAGAGCGAGATAGAACAATTGAAACTTGATCTTGAAACCGCGCGTCGCGCTGGCGATTTGACGCGCATGTCAGAGCTGCAGTACGGCAAGCTCCCTGAGTTGGAGAAACAACTCGATCAAGCACATGCCGCGGAAAACGTGGAGCGTACGCTCTTGCGCAACAAGGTTACCGATGAAGAAGTTGCCGAGGTTGTGTCTCGCTCGACGGGCATTCCTATTTCAAAGATGCTGGAAGGCGACCGAGAGAAACTGCTGCGTATGGAAGACGCGCTGCACGATCGGGTCGTGGGTCAGGACGAAGCGGTAGTTGCGGTGTCAAATGCGGTGCGACGCTCACGGGCTGGTCTTTCGGACCCCAATCGTCCCAATGGTTCGTTTCTGTTTCTCGGTCCCACGGGAGTGGGTAAGACCGAGCTGTGTAAAGCACTGGCGAACTTTTTGTTTGATAGTGAGCAGGCCATGGTGCGCATCGATATGTCAGAGTTCATGGAGAAGCACTCGGTTGCGCGTCTCATTGGAGCGCCCCCGGGGTATGTAGGATACGAGGAAGGCGGTTACCTTACCGAGGCCGTGCGTCGTCGTCCTTACTCTCTCCTGCTCCTGGATGAGGTGGAAAAAGCCCATCCGGATGTGTTCAACATTCTGTTGCAGGTGCTTGATGACGGTAGGCTTACTGACGGTCAGGGCAGGACGGTAGATTTTCGTAATACGGTTATCGTCATGACATCGAATCTGGGTTCGGATTTGATTCAGGAGCTTGCTGGCGACGAAAACTACGAGGCCATGAAGAGTGCGGTGATGGGTGTGGTGTCACAGCACTTTCGACCAGAGTTTATTAACCGAATCGATGAAACAGTGGTCTTTCATCCCCTGTTGCAGGAGCAGATCCGCGGTATTGCTACGATTCAGCTTGCCGGTCTCCGAGCCCGACTGGCTGAGCGTGAGATGCAGCTGGAGATCAGTGACGCGTTTATGGAGCAGCTTGTGGAGGGTGGCTTTGACCCGGTCTATGGTGCACGACCACTCAAACGGGCGATCCAGCAGCAGTTGGAGAACCCCTTGGCTCAACAGTTGCTGGCAGGAGCCTTCTCACCCGGTGAGCGGATTGTGGCGAACTGGGGTGAAGCAGGACCTGAGTTTCGGTCAGAGCCGTTGAGCGATGTCGCTTGACGCGAGCGATCGCATCTCTGAAAGCAAAAAAGCCCGGAAGTAACTCCGGGCTTTTTCTTGTGTCGCAGCAGGTGTGCTAGTTGCAGTGAACCCGGATCGTGTCTTCAGCGCGTTTGCGTTGCGTCAGCAACTCATCCTCGGATAAGTAGCGCAACTCCCCCGTCGCAGGATCCCGTATCCGTATGCGCGCTGCGGTGTCCAAGGTCATCAAATTCGTTTTGGCACGTGAGCAGCTTTCGGGGTTTTTTTCAACGACACTTGAGCTCTCTCGTTGAACGTCTACTTGATCGAACTCATTGCCGGGTCGCGGGGTGACTTCTTTTGGCACAGCACCTTCACCGGGCTGAACCCGACGAATCAAGGAGGATTTTTGGGAGACCACCTCGTACTCCACTTGCTCGGACTCCGGGGGGCGATCGCTGACCACCAGTTTGCCTTGGGCGTCTTTCCAGCGATAGTAGGTGTCTGAGGCCTGGGCATCGCCAGAGTTGCCAAGCACCCCCATCATGCAGGCAAAGACGGCACTTACGATGAGGAGCCGCGGGGAAGTAAGGTCGAGACTATAATTTAAATTTCGCACGGAACACTCCGCTAATTTGTCACAGGAACCATACCCAAGCATCAACCTGGGCGCAATGTACTCATACTATCAATCATGCGCGCAAACAGAGTCGAAACACTCGTAAATGCTACCGTTGACAATGAGCGCTTCCCTAACCAAACTTGCGTCGTCGTAAATATGGTAACGGCAACGCAGAGTACCCTCTGCCACTAGCCCCTGCCCCGGTGCGATTATCCGGGTTAGCTGTAATTACGTCCCGTCGGCTGTGGTTTGTCACTTATTGGGCAAACCAGAGCAGTCCACACTGCGTTACCGCGCAGGGCGACAACGACACGGGGTCCCTTCGTGCTTGTTATCCCTCTGTTTGTTTTGCGGCATCCGTTTGTGTCGGCGGCATTGGCGTGCCTGCTGTGCTGTGGGCGCGAAAACTGTTTGTTGCTGGCGAGGGTAAGCGCTGGTGCGAGCGGGAGTTATGATTGTGAACGCAGAGTTAGATGTAGCCGCGAAGGTCGAAGAGGGCGTGGAAATGCTCTCCGGCGGCGAGATGATCGCAAGAGCGCTGGAAGATGAAGGCGTGGAGTTTATTTTTGGGTATCCTGGAGGTGCAGTTCTGCACATCTACGATGCTTTGTTTAAGGCCGCGAGTGTTCCCCACGTACTGGTGCGCCACGAACAGGCGGCAACGCATGCAGCGGACGGCTACGCCCGTGCCACAGGTAAACCCGGTGTGGTGCTTGTTACTTCCGGACCTGGTGCAACTAATGCAGTGACGGGAATTGCAACAGCATATATGGATTCGATTCCCATGGTCGTGTTGTCCGGGCAGGTCCAGAGCCACCTTATTGGCGAGGATGCGTTTCAGGAAACCGACATGCTGGGTATCTCAAGGCCGATTGTGAAGCACAGCTTTCAGGTGCGACACGCCAGTCAGTTGCCGTTGGTAATCAAAAAAGCCTTTCACATTGCCGCCAGTGGCCGACCCGGCCCTGTGGTCATTGATATCCCTAAGGACATTACGCGTCCGGATGAGCGCTTTCCCTATGAGTACCCCGCGAGCGTCAAGTTGCGTTCTTACTCACCAGCGGTGCGAGGACACAGCGGTCAAATCCGCAAGGCAGCAAAGTTACTGCTCTCGGCCAAGCGACCAATTATCTATTCCGGTGGCGGCGTTATCCTGGGCGAGGGAAGCGATCTGCTGATCGAGCTTGCACAGCATTTGAATTTTCCGGTGACCAATACCCTTATGGGTTTGGGGGCTTACCCCGGGTCGGACCGTCAGTTCCTGGGTATGCTGGGTATGCATGGTTTCTACGAAGCCAATATGGCTATGCATCACTCTGACGTAATTCTCGCGGTGGGCGCGAGATTCGATGATCGGGTGACGAACACCGTAGGTAAGTTCTGCCCCGGAGCAAAGATCATTCACATTGATGTGGATCCAGCTGCTATCTCTAAAACTGTGACGGCCGACATACCCATCGTTGGGCCTGTGCGAGCGGTGCTGACGGATTTGCTAGAGGCTGTTCGCAGCACTCAGAGTAATGAAGAATCGCCGATAGAAAGTGTGTCTCTCGATCCCTGGTGGGCGCAAATTGAAGAGTGGCGCGCCAGCCACGGGCTGTGGACCGGGCGTCGTTTTGGCGAAAGCGATTACATCAAACCGCAGGAAGTTATCCAGAGTCTTTATCGCATCACCGAAGGCAATGCCTTCGTCACGTCTGATGTGGGGCAGCATCAAATGTTTGCGGCCCAGTACTACAAGTTTGACAAGCCGCGGCGCTGGATCAATTCCGGTGGGCTTGGAACCATGGGTTTTGGTTTGCCCTCTGCCATGGGAGTACAGCTGGCTTTTCCCAAGGACGATGTTGCCTGCGTCACTGGAGAAGGCAGTATTCAGATGAATATTCAGGAGCTTTCTACCTGCCTGCAGTACAACACGCCGGTCAAGATTATCAATCTGCGTAACAATTATCTTGGCATGGTGAAGCAGTGGCAGGATATGCAATACGAAGGGCGCTATGCCATGAGCACCTATGAGGATTCTCTCCCGGATTTCATGAAGCTTGTGGAGTCCTATGGCCACGTAGGTATTGAAGTAAAAGATAAAGACCAGCTTGACGCGAAGATGGCGGAGGCTTTTGCTTTGAAAGACCGATTGGTGTTTCTCGATGTCTTTGTTGACCCCATGGAACATGTGTATCCAATGCACGTAGCGCCTAATGGCTCTATGAAGGACATGTGGCTTAGTAAAAATGAGAGGAGCTGACATGCGTCGCATTATTTCAATACTGTTGGAAAACGAGCCTGGCGCACTGTCGCGGGTGGTGGGACTGTTTTCGCAGCGCGGTTACAACATCGAAACTCTTAATGTGGCGGCGACCGAAGATGCGACATTGTCGCGACTGACTCTGACCACCTACGGAGATGACCGTCATATTGAACAGATTACCAAGCACCTCAACCGGCTTGTGGATGTGGTCAAGCTGGTGGATCTGACTGAGGGCGCTCATGTAGAGCGAGATTTGATGCTCATAAAAGTGCGTGCGGATTCGACGCAGCGAGAAGAGATTAAGCGAACGACAGATATCTTTCGCGGGCAGATTGTGGATGTGGGGCCAAGGGTTTACACAATTCAGCTCGCTGGGACGACGGATAAGCTGGACTCGTTTGTTTCTGCGATACCCGAGGCGGATATTCTCGAGGTTGTACGCTCCGGCGTTGCAGGTATCGCCCGAGGAGAAAAAGTGCTGCGGCCCTAGGGCCGCAGCTGTTCTTTGGTAAGCGCTTAGAGAATACTCTTCATCGCGGTCATATGGCCGCGCAGCATGGTTCCCACTGTCTCTACCGGATGCGAACGGATAGCCTCGTTGACGCGGATCAGTTCCTGGTTGTCGACGGTGTTATCGCTGCCAAGACCCGTGCCGATAACGTCTGTTTCTACGTCTTTCATGAAGTCTGCCAGCAGGGGGCGGCAGGCATGATCAAACAGGTAGCAGCCGTACTCAGCGGTGTCCGAAATAACCACATTCATTTCATACAGTTTCTTGCGCGCTATGGTGTTAGCAATGAGCGGTGTTTCATGCAATGACTCGTAGTAGGCAGACTCATCGATGATTCCCGCGGCTACCATTGTTTCGAAGGCGAGCTCCACTCCGGCCTTGACCATTGCCACCATCAGGATGCCGTGATCGTAGTACTCCTGCTCAGAGATTTCCTGGCTGCTGTTGTCGGATTTCTCAAAGGCTGTTTCGGCTGTCGCGGCGCGCCAGCTCAGAAGATTGGCGTCATCGTTTGCCCAGTCTTCCATCATTGTGCGAGAAAAGTCGCCGGTCATGATGTCGTCTTGATGTTTTTCGTAGAGTGAACGCATGATGCTTTTGAGCTCTTCGGCAAGATAAAAAGCTCGCAGCTTTGCGGGGTTGCTCAGGCGATCCATCATGTTCGTGATGCCCCCGTGCTTGAGCCCTTCGGTAATGGTCTCCCAGCCGTACTGAATGAGTTTGGATGCGTAGGCAGAGTCAATGCCTTTCTCAACCATCTTGTCGAAGCAAAGGATGGAGCCGGTCTGAAGCATGCCGCACAGAATAGTCTGCTCGCCCATAAGATCAGACTTTACCTCGGCAATAAATGAGCTTTGGAGAACGCCGGCCCGATGACCGCCGGTGCCCACTGCATAGGCCTTGGCGATTTCCATGCCGTCGCCGTTCGGGTCGTTCTCGGTGTGTACAGCGATCAGTGTGGGGACCCCAAAGCCGCGCTTGTACTCTTCGCGTACTTCCGTTCCGGGGCACTTCGGTGCCACCATGATGACGGTAAGGTCATCACGGATTTGCATGCCTTCTTCCACGATGTTGAAGCCATGGGAATAAGACAGGCAGGCACCGTGTTTCATTAAAGGCATCACTGCGGTGACTACGGCGCTGTGCTGCTTGTCCGGAGTGAGGTTCAGAACCACATCCGCAGTGGGAATAAGGTCTTCGTAAGTGCCCACGGTAAATCCATTTTCTGTGGCATTACGCCAGGATGCCCGCTGCTCAGTAATGGCGGACTCCCGAAGTGCGTAGCTGACGTCCAGTCCGCTGTCCCGAAGGTTTAGACCCTGATTGAGGCCTTGGGCACCGCAGCCCACGATGACCAGCTTTTTGCCGCGGAGTTTGTCGACTCCGTCTGCGAACTCACTGGCGTCCATGAAGCGACACTTGCCCAGTTGCTGGAGCTGGAGTCGCAGGGGGAGTGTGTTGAAGTAGTTCTGGCCCATTTGAAATATCCTTGAAGATGAAAGCGCGCAAGTCTAAGCCAATGAACTGATTGCGTAAAACGCTATATAATAAAAACAGTTTTGCGTTTGGCGCTAATCATGGATTCAAAGTCTCTAGAGATATTTCTCGCGGTCTACGGCAACCTCAGCTTTACGCAAACCGCCGTGGAGCAGCATCTGAGCGTGTCAGCGGTAAGCCGCTGTGTGTTGCGACTTGAAGAAGAGCTCGGTGAGCGTCTGTTTGACCGAGATCGACGGGGGATGACCGCAACGAGCGGTGCCCGACGTTTGCAGCCCGTTGCAGAGCGCATGCTATCGGAGTGGCGTTCGCTACAGGACTCCTTGGGTGCAGATGGTGCTCTCCAGGGTGAGTTGCGGATTTTCTGCTCGGTAACGGCGACACATCGGTTGTTGTCTCCTCTGCTAGCAGCGTACCGTGAGGCTTACCCTCAGGTGCATATTTTGTTGCAGACCGGTGATCAGGCCGACGGTATAGAAAGAGTGAGGCGGGGTAGTTCTGATGTATCTGTGATTGCCAGGCCGGAGAGCTTGTCCGCCAGCTTTGCGTTCAGCCCGCTTGCGAGCACGCCCCTGTGCCTGTGTCTGCCGCTTGTCGATTGTGAATTACAGGGTCGGATTAACGGTTTAAAGGGCAAAGCGCTTTGGTCAGCGTTGGAGGACGCGCCCTGGGTGTTGCCCGAGAGGGGGGTGAGTAAGGAATTAATCGACCGTTGGTTGCAGGGGCGTTTTCTGAGGCAGCCACCGGTTTATGCGCGGGTTGCTGGTCACGAAGCTATTGTTGCAATGGTTTCTTTGGGGCTAGGTGTTGCCGTACTGCCAAGGTTGGTGATTGATGCCAGCGGGCTCGCAAGTAGCTTGCGCGTGCTGAGCCTGAATAATGATTTGCCGCCGTTTGAAATAGGTCTCTGTGCCAGGCAGCGGCGGCGTGCCGATCCGTTGATTGATGGGCTTTGGAATGTGGCTCAGAGGCTGCCAAGGCGATCTGATAGACTAAAGGCCTAATAACGGGGTTTGCCCAATGTCTGATCAATATACAAAACACGATACCTCTGACATCGATCCCGCGGGCTCAAAAGTGACCGACAGTCTCGCATCTCACGGTGACTCTGCCGCGCGGCCAGGGGGTAGCTCTCTCACTGATAGTTTTGGTGAGGCCGCCAGTACTATTGAGGGGCTCATCGAGGATCATGAGGAGGAAGTCTCCGAGAATGGTCGAACGGTAAAGCGCCGCGGTGTTTTTTTGCTGCCCAACCTGTTCACTACCGGCGCGCTTTTTTGCGGCTTTTATGCAGTGGTCGCCGCGATGCGCGGGGATTACGAGACTGCGCCTATCGCCATTTTGTTTGCACTGGTTTTTGATGGGCTTGATGGTCGCGTCGCTCGTTTAACGAATACGGCCAGTAAGTTTGGTGCCGAGTATGACAGTCTTGCTGACATGGTGTCCTTTGGTGTGGCGCCGGCTCTGGTAATGTTCAGTTGGGCGCTGGGTGATCTTGGCAAAGTAGGCTGGAGCGCCTCATTTATCTATGTAGCTTGCGTTGCTCTGCGCCTTGCGCGGTTTAACACCCAGGTCGGTGTCGGTGATCCGAATTATTTTATGGGCCTGGCCAGTCCCGCAGCTGCCTGCATCATGGCTTGTACCGTTTGGGTTTGTCAGGATCAGGGATGGGTGGGGGCTGGACTCCCCGTGGAAATTGCGGTGACGGTCGCGGCGCTGACCGCGGTAGTGGCAATCTTGATGGTGATCAATGTTCCCTATCACAGCTTTAAAGGATTCGATCTGCATGGGCGAGTGCCTTTTGTAGCGATATTGGCGGTGGTGCTTGTCTTTGGTCTGGTGACCGTGGATCCACCAAAAATCCTTCTCCTTGCCTCTTTGGCGTACGCGCTTTCCGGGCCTATAGCGCAGCTCCGTCGCTGGCGATCCTAGGCTTTTTTAAGGGTCTTTCGAGGCTCTAAAAACTTTTTTGTAAAAAGACTTGTGTGCCCTTCGCGCATGCGTATAATGCGCGCCTCTGCCAGCCTGAGGGTTGTCGGAAAAACACTAAACCCCAGCGATTTAGTGGATATTTAACAAGAAGATGAAGACAGAAGTGTGGGCACTTGTTGGGATAGTTGTTTATGACTATTCAGACACAACAAGTGACTCATCAATTCATGACTACATTTATGTAGTTAGTAATTTATGATTTCGAGATGTGTCTGAGCCGAGATTTGTTAGTTAGCGCGGGTTACTGTGAAAACTAACCCTCATGCCGAGAGGCTGAGGTTAAAGATTAAACTGAAGAGTTTGATCATGGCTCAGATTGAACGCTGGCGGCAGGCCTAACACATGCAAGTCGAGCGCGAAAATACTTCGGTATGAGTAGAGCGGCGGACGGGTGAGTAACGCGTAGGAATCTATCCAGTAGTGGGGGACAACTCGGGGAAACTCGAGCTAATACCGCATACGTCCTAAGGGAGAAAGCGGGGGATCTTCGGACCTCGCGCTATTGGAGGAGCCTGCGTTGGATTAGCTTGTTGGTGAGGTAAAGGCTCACCAAGGCGACGATCCATAGCTGGTCTGAGAGGATGATCAGCCACACCGGGACTGAGACACGGCCCGGACTCCTACGGGAGGCAGCAGTGGGGAATATTGCGCAATGGGCGAAAGCCTGACGCAGCCATGCCGCGTGTGTGAAGAAGGCCTTCGGGTTGTAAAGCACTTTCAATTGGGAAGAAAGGTTGTGCGTTAATAGCGTACAGCTGTGACATTACCTTTAGAAGAAGCACCGGCTAACTCCGTGCCAGCAGCCGCGGTAATACGGAGGGTGCGAGCGTTAATCGGAATTACTGGGCGTAAAGCGCGCGTAGGCGGTTTGTTAAGTCGGATGTGAAAGCCCCGGGCTCAACCTGGGAATTGCACCCGATACTGGCCGACTGGAGTGCGAGAGAGGGAGGTAGAATTCCACGTGTAGCGGTGAAATGCGTAGATATGTGGAGGAATACCGGTGGCGAAGGCGGCCTCCTGGCTCGACACTGACGCTGAGGTGCGAAAGCGTGGGGAGCAAACAGGATTAGATACCCTGGTAGTCCACGCCGTAAACGATGTCTACTAGCCGTTGGGAGACTTGATTTCTTGGTGGCGAAGTTAACGCGATAAGTAGACCGCCTGGGGAGTACGGCCGCAAGGTTAAAACTCAAATGAATTGACGGGGGCCCGCACAAGCGGTGGAGCATGTGGTTTAATTCGATGCAACGCGAAGAACCTTACCAGGCCTTGACATCCTAGGAATCCTGTAGAGATACGGGAGTGCCTTCGGGAATCTAGTGACAGGTGCTGCATGGCTGTCGTCAGCTCGTGTCGTGAGATGTTGGGTTAAGTCCCGTAACGAGCGCAACCCTTGTCCTTAGTTGCCAGCACATAATGGTGGGAACTCTAAGGAGACTGCCGGTGACAAACCGGAGGAAGGTGGGGACGACGTCAAGTCATCATGGCCCTTACGGCCTGGGCTACACACGTGCTACAATGGAACGCACAGAGGGCAGCAAACCCGCGAGGGGGAGCGAATCCCACAAAACGTTTCGTAGTCCGGATCGGAGTCTGCAACTCGACTCCGTGAAGTCGGAATCGCTAGTAATCGTGAATCAGAATGTCACGGTGAATACGTTCCCGGGCCTTGTACACACCGCCCGTCACACCATGGGAGTGGGTTGCTCCAGAAGTGGTTAGCCTAACCTTCGGGAGGGCGATCACCACGGAGTGATTCATGACTGGGGTGAAGTCGTAACAAGGTAGCCCTAGGGGAACCTGGGGCTGGATCACCTCCTTAAACGATAAGCACTACCTGACGAGTGCTCACACTTTTGTCTTCATCTAATCGGTTGATACCACGCAAGAATAGTGTCTGGTGCAGACTCACTTATAGGCCTGTAGCTCAGTTGGTTAGAGCGCACCCCTGATAAGGGTGAGGTCGGCAGTTCAAATCTGCCCAGGCCTACCACTCAAACAGAGCGAGCACATTTACAGTAAAGGCGAGTAATTGGGGCTATAGCTCAGATGGGAGAGCGCCTGATTTGCATTCAGGAGGTCCGCGGTTCGATCCCGCGTAGCTCCACCATTTACGTGTTAAGTGATAGTAAGTAGATGGTGAGGTAAGCGGTAACCCGCGTGGTATTAGCAAAGTCAGAGGTAGGTACAGCGAGCTGTACCTACCTCTGGTTTTAACAACCGGATGTTCTTTAACAAGGTAGATCAAGCTGAGTTTATAAACTGAGCTGAAACACAGGCTACGTGCTTAGGCATGTGAGTGTGAGTCAGACGGTTTATAGATAAATTGTTCAGTGGTAGCGGGTTTCAATTCCCCGTTATCACGACGAGTTGTAATAGAAAAATATGTTGTAAAACATACTGTGACTTAAGCGTCACAACATCCGGCGGATCGGAGTCGGGTAAGTGCGTTAACCGCGCGTTTATCTCAAACGATCTTTACTAAACCCGGCCACGTAAGCATTTGCTTAAGGGCGTGGACGGGAGTCTTCTAGAACAGATAACTTCGGTTATATGGTCAAGTGACTAAGCGCACACGGTGGATGCCTTGGCAGTCAGAGGCGATGAAGGACGTTGGAGCTTGCGAAAAGTCTCGGGGAGGTAGCAACCAACCTTTGATCCGGGAATGTCCGAATGGGGAAACCCACCCAATGTAAGTTGGGTATCTGCGACTGAATACATAGGTCGTAGAAGCGAACGCGGGGAACTGAAACATCTAAGTACCCGTAGGAAAAGAAATCAATTGAGATTCCCCCAGTAGCGGCGAGCGACCGGGGAAGAGCCTGCATGTAATAGCTTTTGGGTTAGTGGAACGGTCTGGAAAGTCCGGCGATAGAGGGTGATAGCCCCGTACACGAAAATCTGGAAGTGGTACTGAGCATGCGATAAGTAGGTCGGGACACGTGATATCTTGACTGAAGACGGGGGGACCATCCTCCAAGGCTAAATACTCCTGACTGACCGATAGTGAACCAGTACCGTGAGGGAAAGGCGAAAAGAACCCCGGAGAGGGGAGTGAAATAGATCCTGAAACCGTGTGCGTACAAGCAGTGGGAGCAGACTTGTTCTGTGACTGCGTACCTTTTGTATAATGGGTCAGCGACTTATTGTCTGTAGCAAGCTTAACCGTATAGGGGAGGCGTAGGGAAACCGAGTCTTAATAGGGCGTTTAGTTGCAGGCAATAGACCCGAAACCGGGCGATCTATCCATGGCCAGGCTGAAGGTTGGGTAACACTAACTGGAGGGCCGAACCCACTAATGTTGAAAAATTAGGGGATGAGCTGTGGATCGGAGTGAAAGGCTAATCAAGCCCGGAGATAGCTGGTTCTCCTCGAAATCTATTTAGGTAGAGCGTCGTGTCTTACCCTGGGGGGTAGAGCACTGTTTGGGCTAGGGGGTCATCCCGACTTACCAACCCCATGCAAACTCCGAATACCCAGGAGTACAATCACGGCAGACAGACAGCGGGTGCTAACGTCCGTTGTCGAGAGGGCAACAACCCAGACCGCCAGCTAAGGTCCCCAATACCAATTAAGTGGGAAACGATGTGGGAAGGCTCAGACAGCTAGGAGGTTGGCTTAGAAGCAGCCACCCTTTAAAGAAAGCGTAATAGCTCACTAGTCGAGTCGGCCTGCGCGGAAGATGTAACGGGGCTAAATTGGTAACCGAAGCTGCGGATGCATGCTTGCATGCATGGTAGAGGAGCGTTCTGTAAGCCGTTGAAGGTGAACCGGGAGGTTTGCTGGAGGTATCAGAAGTGCGAATGCTGACATGAGTAACGATAAGGGGGGTGAAAAACCTCCCCGCCGGAAGATCAAGGTTTCCTGTCCAACGCTAATCGGGACAGGGTGAGTCGGCCCCTAAGGCGAGGCAGAGATGCGTAGTCGATGGGAAGCAGGTTAATATTCCTGCACTTCTTTATATTGCGATGGGGGGACGGAGAAGGCTAGGCCAGCGCGGCGATGGTTGTCCGCGTTTAAGGTTGTAGGCTGGTGACTTAGGTAAATCCGGGTTGCTAAGGCCGAGAACTGATGACGAGCTTCGAGCGAAAGCGACAAGTGAAGTGGTCGATGCCATGCTTCCAGGAAAAGCCTCTAAGCTTCAGATATAAAGGAACCGTACTGTAAACCGACACAGGTGATCAGGTAGAGAATACCCAGGCGCTTGAGAGAACTCGGGTGAAGGAACTAGGCAAAATGGTACCGTAACTTCGGGAGAAGGTACGCTGCTGTTGGTGATGGGACTTGCTCCCTAAGCTGACGGCAGTCGAAGTGACCAGTTGGCTGCGACTGTTTATTAAAAACATAGCACTCTGCAAACACGAAAGTGGACGTATAGGGTGTGACGCCTGCCCGGTGCCGGAAGGTTAAATGATGGGGTTATCTTCGGAGAAGCTCTTGATTGAAGCCCCGGTAAACGGCGGCCGTAACTATAACGGTCCTAAGGTAGCGAAATTCCTTGTCGGGTAAGTTCCGACCTGCACGAATGGCGTAACGATGGCCAAACTGTCTCCACCCGAGACTCAGTGAAATTGAAATCGCTGTTAAGATGCAGTGTACCCGCGGCTAGACGGAAAGACCCCGTGAACCTTTACTATAGCTTCACACGGGACTTTGACCTTATTTGTGTAGGATAGCTGGGAGGCTTTGAAGCAGTGGCGCTAGCCATTGTGGAGCCGTCCTTGAAATACCAGCCTGGTAATGTTGAGGTTCTAACTCAGGTCCCTGATCGGGATCGAGGACAGTGTGTGGTGGGTAGTTTGACTGGGGCGGTCTCCTCCCAAAGCGTAACGGAGGAGCACGAAGGTGCGCTAATCATGGTCGGAAATCATGAGGTTAGTGTAAAGGCACAAGCGCGCTTGACTGCGAGACTGACAAGTCGAGCAGGTACGAAAGTAGGTCTTAGTGATCCGGTGGTTCTGAATGGAAGGGCCATCGCTCAACGGATAAAAGGTACTCCGGGGATAACAGGCTGATACCGCCCAAGAGTTCACATCGACGGCGGTGTTTGGCACCTCGATGTCGGCTCATCACATCCTGGGGCTGAAGCCGGTCCCAAGGGTATGGCTGTTCGCCATTTAAAGTGGTACGCGAGCTGGGTTTAGAACGTCGTGAGACAGTTCGGTCCCTATCTGCCGTGGGCGTTGGAGAATTGAGGGAAGCTGCTCCTAGTACGAGAGGACCGGAGTGGACGAACCCCTGGTGTTCCGGTTGTGTCGCCAGACGCATTGCCGGGTAGCTACGTTCGGAAGGGATAACCGCTGAAAGCATCTAAGCGGGAAGCCCCTCCCAAGATAAGTTCTCCCTGACCCCTTGAGGGTCCTGAAGGGCCGTAGAAGACTACTACGTTGATAGGCTGGGTGTGGAAGCGTTGTGAGGCGTTGAGCTAACCAGTACTAATTGCCCGTGAGGCTTGACCATATAATCCAAGCTATTTGCGTGACTCGACCTTCTTCGTGAAGGAAGGGCACACAAGAAGACAACGGATGTTGTGAGCAAGTCATAGTGTGACAACACGGTGTGGTAACAACACACCAGAAAACAAACACACCGGACTGAACACCCGGCCTCAGCTTGAACTACCGACCTAATTTGTTGGGCGGCCAGAATACCGACCCCCGACATGCCAGTTTGCCTGGCGACCATAGAGCATTGGAACCACCTGACCCCATCCCGAACTCAGCAGTGAAACGATGCATCGCCGATGGTAGTGTGGGGTTTCCCCATGTGAGAGTAGGTCATCGCCAGGCGCCAAAAAGGAAAGACCCCTGTAGCTTCGCTGCAGGGGTTTTTGCTTTTAGGATGCGGGGTTCTCTTTTACTACAACGGGCCATGTGAGCGCGCCTGTTCACCAACGGTGAGCGGCAAGGAGGCGCCGTAGGCGTCCCAAGGGGATAGCGAGCAACGCTCGCTACCTGTAGTAGGTCATCTCCAGGTGCCAAAACGTAATCGCCCCAAGCAGCAATGCTTGGGGCGTTTTAATATGCGAGATGCTGGATGGCGTGAGGGCCCGCTTGAAGGCCTATTTAACGCCGCTCAAGACACGAACGCTGGGCCCTGTCCGCGATCCCTGAACCACTTGGTAAGAATGAACTTGGACCCGGCTTCAACGGGTAAGCCGGCGTGCTCGGAGTTCAGGTTGGGCTGTCCGTCTTTGAGCAGGTTGTTCCAGCACACGGCTCTGCCCTGCTCTGGCATCACCGTTTTGTTGATCTTGGTGAAGTGCGTGCCTCCGCCTTGTTCTGTGTGGTTCAGATAGATCATAAAGGTCCAGGTGCGCTGCCCCTGGATGCTGGCAAAACGAGTGTATTCAGGGGTGCCTGGGGGGAAGTAGTCCGGGTGCGGTTTGAACTGCTGGCCGGGCTCGTACCACTGCCCTTGATTGATCTCCGACCACCCCAGGCTAATGCCCAGGGTCTGGGATATAGCTTCGTCTATCTCTGCGATGTAAGGGTGGTCGCGAACAGAAAGGTTACAGGTCCGGCTTGATCGCATATCTGACTGGCGCTCATAACCGTCCACTTGAGATGGGTAGGCATTTTCGCGAATTATCTTGATAAGCGTGTCGCACTGAGTAGCGTTCAGAAAATTGGGTATCGTGAAAAGTTGTAGCTTGGTTTGATTCAGCGGAACAACGCGCTCGCCGTAGGCGTTACGTACAAGTTTCGGGTAGGCAAGGGCTTGATAATCGGGGCCTGCGTTGATTTTTTCTGGCTGCTCAATTTGACCGGCCGATTGCATAGCGCTTTTGTAGCTGTTCTTGGGTAGGACCTTCTTGAACGCGTACTTGATATCTTTATCCGTAAAGCCTTTCTCTTTGAGCTGGTTGCGGATTTCGGCAACTGTGGCGCCTTGCTTTAGCTGAGAGCGGGTCCAGTCCAGCCAGCTATCGCCAATGGGCATAGCGCACCTCGTTTGAGCTTGTAGGTCAGGGTCGTCACAGCGTAGCTGCGCTAACCGAATATAGTAATCACAAAGTAGTTTATCTTACTTTGGCCGCTCATCACGCAGGGTTTAGATCTGGGGTAGCGCGACTGCACGACAATTTGCTGTGGGACGTTGATGTTAAACTTACACGGTTGAGTTTGCGCCGATGCTTGCGGTCTGACGCATTGAGTGAATAGCCTGACTGGTTTATCGAGGGTCCGTGGATGAGCTTCAATGCATTGTGGGTGGTATTGGCTTTGCTGATAGGGGGCACGCTCTGGATGTTCCTGCGTAAGCCAGCATCAAAGCCGCGCTCTACTCCGCGAAAAACGGCGCCGGTAAGTCGTCCGAATGCAAAGGGGGCGGAGTCGGCCGAGTTGCCAACCGTAGAGTCGGAGGTTATCGCCGTCCCGGATGCGTCATTAACTCCAATGCCAGAGGAGTTGCGGGACTTGCACCTAATCATGCAGAGCGAGCTTGATGAGGCCGCATGTGCTCGCATTAAGTTTATCTGCACAAACATGCCCGAACCGCACCCGGTCCAGAGGCAGCTCGCCGGAGGCCTTGATACTCCGGAGGCGCTAATGGAGGCTGTGGCCTCTGATGCAGGACTGACGGCGAGTATTTTACGCACTGTGAACTCTGCAGCGATTTCCTTGGCATCACCTATCACCAGTGTGCAGCATGCCATTACTTATCTTGGAGTCAGTGTTGTAAAGGGGCTTGTTGCGCAGGCCGCGGTGGCCGAGCGACTTGATGAGGGAACGCCAGAGTAGCAGGCTGCGCTCTCTCGTATTTGGAAGTCGGCATGCACCGCCAGCGCTCTGGCGCAGATGTTGGGTCAGGAGCTCGGAGTACAGCGTCCTTCAGTTTTGGCCACCAAGGCCCTCTTCTTTAATCTCGGTGACGTCGCTTTGACGATGAGTATTGAAGAATCGCCCGCGTGGTATACCGATGGAGTAAGTATTGTTCAGCGTGTTGCAGCGCAGCAGCAGGCCTGCGGTGCAAACGCGGCAATAGTGGGTTCAATGCTTGCCGGTTTATGGCATCTTCCTGACGCTATAGCCAAGGCCATCGAGTTTGGCTTGCTTCCCTTGGTCAGGTCTTCGGCTGAGCATCCCATGCAAGGAGAGGCGAGGCGAGATAATGTTTTGATGTATCTGGCGGGCCGCATTGGTGACCGGGTAACTTATCGCGGCCTACGTGATATTGCAGACTTGAACCTTATCGATTCCGATGAGCCTGGACTGTTTTATCTCCCAGGGCAGCTGGAGGGTGCTGGTTTGGGCAAAATTCCCCAGCTGCTGCAGGACCCTGCCTTTCGACGCAAAGCTAATCGAGTCCTGGCAACGCTCAACGGCTAGACAGCTAGTGCTATGAGACTTTGCCTCTGCGCGTCCAGCCAGAGCTGTCTACGTATGCATCGCGAAAGTCGCTGATGTCTTCGGGCGGGTAGGGTCTTGTGTCCACCGGCAGGGTTCCCAGATAACTATAACCCTGTATACCTGGATCAAACTGCAGCGCCTGAAATTGCACGCCTTGTTTACGAGCGTCGGCGGCGGATTTCGCAAAAGCTGGATCATGCAGCGCACTGGGCCTAACGAATTCTCCATCGCGGCGCTGAACGACAAAGAGCACACTGGCTTTGTCGCCTTGTTGGACCTTGCTGGCGAGTGTTTCCAGGTGCTCAGTAGCTCGTTTGCTCACCGAGTCAGGGAAGTATGCACCGCCATCCGGATAGACCAGATGGCAATTTTTTACCTCTACCCAATGCCGCCAGTTGCGTCCCTCCAACAACAGGTCAATACGCGAGCGATTGCCATAGGCTACTTCCCGAGACAGGCTACGATAGCGTTTCATGCCCTTGATCAGTCTTGCTTGCACCACGGCTTCCGCGAGGCGGTTAGGTAAAATGCTATTCACGCCGATGATGACGCCATCGATCTCCAGCAACTCCAGGGTATAGCGCAGTTTTCTTGGGCTGTCGTCAGGGACTTTTGATACCCATGCGCGGCTGCCTGGCCGAATCAGGCCTTCCATTCGTCCAGTATTGACGCAATGCGCGTCGACCTCTTGATTGCCGAGCGCTATGCGCGCGATGAATCGATCGTAGCGGGCAAGAAATTTGCCTTTTATGAGAGCTGTTTTGTGGGGGATAAGCATCTTGCGAGAGTAGCACCGCTTGGTTATGAGAATTGGATTAATGTCTTTTTGTGCACCGTGTCCGGGGCAGTGCGAGTCTCAGCGGGTCGCGTTAAACTTAATGTCCGATAGATGGGAGAGTACGCAAATGAAGACAGCTCAAGACTTAGTCGCCGCAGCCAAAACCGACGTGGTCGAGGTCCCTCTGGACCAAGTTGAGTCCGCGCTGATCGCTGCAGATGTAATCATCGATGTTCGCGAGGGGAATGAGTTTCGCGACGGGCACTTGGCGGGCGCGGTTAATATTCCCCGGGGATTGCTGGAATTTATACTTTCGACGGATGAGGCGTTACAGGATAGATCCAAACACATTGTGCTTTATTGCAAAAGCAGTGGCCGGGCCGCCCTGGCCGCTAAATCCATGCAGGAGATGGGCTATCTGCATGTGAGCTCGATCGCCGGCGGTTTCGACGCCTGGAAGCAGGCCGGCAAGCCTGTGGCGCATCCACCCGAGCCCGACTTTGGCTGAAGAGCAAGGTGTTGTCAGGCAGCACCCGAGGTTTTATAGATCAGTCGCGGCAGTGTTGTGTTGTTAACGTATCTCAAAGATGCAGCTTTTGCTTCCGCTGGCGCAACAGTGGGTTTCGACGCAGCGTAAGTTAGGATCCACTATGGAGCTAAACAGACGCTGAAACACGGCGCTGTGCCAATCGCATATGGGCTCTTCTGAGTGTTCTCCGCGAACAACCGGGTTATCGGTCAAAGCGAACACTAGGGGTTGCTTTGAAAGCACTTTAAACTTGCCCGAACCTGCGAATGTCCAGGCATGCTTTGCTATGACACTGGCAAGAAGCGGTGCTGACAGCCAGGGAGGGAGGTGATGCATAACCTGTAAAGCTGCTTTTGGAATCCTGCGTGCAATAATGTGATCGGCAGTACGTTCGCCCGCCCTGATAGTGAGCGCGGGTGCCAGAGTAGGATGGTCTGCCCGAAGCGCTTGATGTAATGTCGCGGCGGGAGTTTCCGCCATCATGCCCTGATCGGGGGGTAATTCAGGCATGCCCGAAATCATCAGAAGTCGGTCCCGCTCGGCTTCACCCAAAACGTCATCCATCAGTGGTACCAGCTCTAAAACACTGCCAGGCCCTATGCGGGCAAGTCCATCATCCGGCGGGGGAATTGCCACGGGTGCATTCACTAAGCGGTTTCCTCGGTCATAAAAGATTGCACAACACTTCAACATAAGTGTCTAATAAAGGTAACACTAGAATTGTTAACTAAAATTGACATATGTCAAGGATAGATTGGGCGCCTAAGCTTTAACAATTAACGGGAGTACAGAATGTCGACACAGCCATTAGCCCCTGCTATCCAGGCCGACGAGGTGGTTTGGAGCTTGCCGGGCGTTGCCCCTGTGCTGTGCTACTACCGTCAAGGCGAGGGATGCCCCCTTTTGCTCTTGCACAGTATGAATGCAGCCGCGAGCGCCTTTGAAGTTAAGCCCTTTTTTGATGACATGGCGTTGAAGCAGCCTCTCTATGCGCCGGATTTGCCGGGGTTCGGGCGCTCAGAACGTGCGGATCGTGTCTACAGTCCCGACTTCTATGCGCAGGTTGTGGTCGACATAATCAAAGCTATGGATTGCGGTCCCGTCGATGTACTTGCGCTGTCTACTACGGCGGAGTTTGCGGCCCGCGCGGCTTTACGGGATAGCGACTTGGTTCGCAGTCTTACACTGATTTCGCCGACGGGCTTTAGTCGCAGACGGGACTCGCGGTCGCCTGTAGGTGCTCGAGTTCATCGCATCTTGAGTTTGCCTTTTCTTGGGGCGGGGCTCTTTCGAGCGTTGCGGACCAAGCCGAGTATCCGGTTTTTTCTGGACAAAGCGTTCGGCGATGGTGCCCCGGAAGACATGGTCGAGTATGCGCGAAACAGCGCTGCGCAGCCGGGAGCGTCCTATGCGCCGTTTTACTTCGTGTCGGGTCAGCTCTTTACTCCAGATGCGGTGGGCGAGCTTTACCTCCCGCTGAAATTACCGGTGTCGGTACTTTACGATGAGGACCCCAATATCAGTTTTGATTACCTGGAGGAGGTCGCTCGCCAAGGTGATAACTGGAGTCTGGTGAAAATTCCTGGAACCCTGGGGCTGCCCCAGTTCGAAAAGCCGTCGCTGACTGAGTCTGCGCTTAAGGAATTCCTGAAAAATCTTTAATGGTGTCCCTCTAGTGACAGCTACCACATCCATTTTATAAATCTATCGTGTAAGCTTGACGTGACATAGGCATCGTATTGCGGGTGCCTTCCGCGAAACAGTTGGAACATAACTATGGCGAAAGCCTTCCCGTTTACGGCCATCGTTGGTCAGGACGATATGAAAACCGCGTTACTGGTGGCCGCTGTCGACCCTTCAATTGGTGGGGTTTTAGTGTTTGGCGATCGTGGAACGGGCAAATCCACGGCCATTCGTGCCCTGGCGGCATTGATGCCAAAGATCCCCATGATTGAGGGTTGCCCCTTTAATTGTGACCCTGACAAGACGCCAGCGGGTTTATGTGCGCGCTGCGAGTCCGGTGACAAAAAGCTGAGCACCCGCGCGTCACCCATTCCCGTCGTGGACTTGCCTTTAGGTGCTACCGAGGATCGTGTGATCGGTGCGCTGGATTTGGAGCGGGCTCTTCATGATGGCGAAAAAGCCTTTGAGGCGGGGCTTCTTGCGCGTGCTCACCGTGGCTTTTTGTATATTGATGAAGTGAACTTGCTCGAGGATCACATCGTGGACTCGCTATTGGATGTAGCAGCTAGCGGTGAGAACGTTGTGGAGCGAGAAGGCTTGAGTGTTCGTCATCCCGCTCGATTTGTATTGGTCGGTAGTGGTAACCCTGAGGAGGGTGAGTTGCGGCCTCAGCTGCTGGATAGATTTGGTATGTCCGTGGAGGTCAAGACGCCACAGGATGTGGCCACGAGAGTTGAGATTGTGCGGCAGCGCGATGCCTTTGAGCGCGATCCTGAGGCTTTTGTTAAGCAGCAGCAGCGTAAGGAGGGGCGGGTGCGTCGGCAGTTACAAAAAGCCCGGGAGTCACTTGATTCTGTGGAAGTCGCCGATGAGGTGCTTGAGGCGGCGGCAACGTTATGTCTCTCTCTTGGCACTGATGGCCTGCGAGGCGAGCTTACACTGGTGAGAACCGCGCGAGCTCAGGCGGCTCTGGCAGGTCGCAAGGAGGCCACGCTGGCTGATATGCGTGCTTTGGCGCCGTCGGTGTTACGCCATCGTTTACGACGCGACCCCCTCGATGAGTCTGGGTCCACTGCGCGAATCGATAAGGCGCTCGCGGCACTTTTCGATTGACTGTTCCTGCTACTGATGAGCAGCTTGCTCGCTGGGGCGATGCGGCATTGGCTGCAGCCTGCCTTGCGGTAGGAGGGCATAGTGTCGGTGGCATTAGACTCAGAGGGCGTCCCGGCCCTGTCCGTGATTTTTGGCTGGAGCAGTGTCGTGCCTTGCTATCAGACGATACCCCCTGGCGAAAAATCCCCCTGCATTGCAGTGAGTCACGTCTCCTGGGTGGCTTGGACCTCGCGGCAACTTTACGTAAAGGCTCCCCGGTAGCAGGGCGGGGTTTGTTGGTAGAAAGCAGCGGGGGCGTGGTCCTGTTGAGTATGGCCGAGCGAGCTCCGTCGACCGTGGTGGCGCCACTTGCTGCATTGCTTGATGAACCCGTACTGCGTGTCGAGCGCGAGGGCATTGCTGCCCAACACTCCTGTCGGTTATCGCTCATTGCGCTCGATGAAGGCGTCGATGATGAGGCGCTGTCTGCGACTCTTATAGAGCGCCTTGCGCTGCAAATTGATCTAACGCCGATTCCTATTGCGGCATTGGACGACTTTCCTTGGACTTCTGCAGATATTGTTCGCGCCCGTGCGGCGAGTGAGGAGGTCGGCCTTGATGATCAGGCCCTGCGGAGCATTTGTCAGGCAACCCTGGCTCTGGGGATTGACTCTCCCCGGGCGGCATTGCTTGCCGCCAGAGTCGCTCGAGTGTTGGCTGCTCTTGCGGGAGAGCAGGAAGTGGCTGAGGAGCAGCTTGAGCAGGTTTTGCGGCTGGTGTTATTGCCGCTGGCGACGCAGCTGCCTGCCGCCGAGGAGGCCGGGGACGCTGCGGCTGATGATTTGGATGATGGTCCCGAGGATGAGCAGTCTGCATCAGATGTGCAGCCTCCGGAACCGCCTAAAGATGAGCCTGCATTGAACTCGCAGGAGTCTTCTCAGGATTCGGAGAAGGCGTCGTCGCCTGAATCGGAGCCCTTGGACGAAGAACGGATTCTCGAAGCTGCCCAAGCTGTGTTGCCTGCGGACTTGCTGGCTAAGTTGCTTGGTGGGGCCGTGCGTCCTCGCCGCAACGCTGCTAGCGGAAAGTCCGGTGCTCGCCAGCGCGCAAAGATGCGCGGGAGGCCCATGGGAAGTCTTCCCGGGGATCCCCGCAGTGGTGCACGGCTGGATGTAATGGCTACCTTGCGTACCGCCGCACCGTGGCAGCGCCTGCGTGGGGCGCCCACAGGTGGAGCTCGCTTACGTGTTCAGGCCGATGATTTTCGTATAGTGCGTTTTCGTCAGCGCACGCAAAGCGTCACGGTGTTTGTTGTTGATGCATCCGGCTCTTCGGCACTTTATCGTCTCGCCGAGGCAAAGGGGGCGGTAGAGTTGCTGTTGGCTGATTGCTATGTGCGTCGTGATGAGGTCGCCTTGATTGCCTTTCGCGGTAGCGGTGCGGAGCTTCTTCTGCCGCCAACACGCTCTTTGGTGAGAGCCAAGCGAAGTTTGTCTGCCCTTCCTGGAGGTGGCGGAACCCCTCTGGCGGCGGGGATCGATGCTACGGCGGAGCTTTTGGAGCTGTTGGAGCGGCGTGGTGCCACGCCAGCCTACGTCATGCTCACTGATGGGCGCGGCAACGTTTGCCGTGATGGAACCACGGGACGAGAGCCTGCGCTGGCCGACGCCATGAGCGCTGCGCAGAATCTTCGTCTGTCCAGTTCCGCTGCGGGCATGGTTATTGATACATCGCCGCGACCTCATCGTTGCGCTGCCGAATTGGCAAAATCTCTGGATGCTTTGTATCTGCCACTTCCCAATGCAGATGCGGCGCAGCTGCAGGCTGTTGTGCGTCAGGTTGTGAGCTGAGTTTATGACAGGCTACGACTTACCCGCGGATTGGCCCGATGCTCAATTCAGTCATTTCGTCGAAGCAGCAGGATTGCGCTGGCATGTGCAGATTCGCGGTACGGGTCCCGATCTACTGTTGCTGCACGGTACCGGCGCTTCGTCGCATTCCTGGGTGCCTATGGCGCGTTTGCTTGAGCGCAACTTTCGAGTGATAGCACCGGATTTGCCGGGGCAGGGGTTCACTCAGTTGGCGCCGGCTCAACAGTGTTCTCTGGCAGGCATGGCGCAGGCAGTCGGAACGCTGCTGGGAGTCCTGGATGCCCGGCCCAGCTTGCTGGTCGGTCATTCCGCGGGAGCGGCTATTGCGGCAAGCCTGTGTTTGCGTGGTTCTCTGGATCCCAAAGCTATCGTGAGTATCAATGGTGCGATGCTGCCCTTTGGGCGCGCCGCAGCACCGGTTTTTAGTAAGGCTGCGCAGCTGCTGGCGGCATCGCCCGTGTTTACGCAATTAGTAGCTTTGCACGCCGTACCTCGAAAGCCCGTTGAGCGAATGCTCCGACAAACCGGTTCAACGACACCCCCAGAGATGGTGCGCTGTTACCGGCAGCTCCTGGGTAACCCCAGACATGTCGCTGCTACGCTGCGCATGATGGCTAATTGGGATCTTTCTCAGCTTGAAACGAATCTTGATCGTTTGAACCCGGCGTTGTGTTTGTTGGTGTGTAATAACGATTCGGTGGTTTTGCCTGAGCAGGGCGAGGAGCTTGCAAGGCGTGTTCCTCAGGCGCAGCTCCACAACATTGACGATTTGGGTCATCTTGGCCATGAAGAAAGCCCTGACTGGTTTGCTGATTGGGTGAGTAATCTGGCAAAAGCGCAGGGTCTATAGAAGATTGCTTTGTGTCTGTGCAAGCGCGAGACTTGCTGTTACTCTGTAAAGCAAGTTAGACACATAAAGTGTAATTTATAGTGAACAGTATCGTCTCCCCTGACTCCCCATCACGCACGGGCGCCCGACCACATGCCATAGTGATTGGGAGTGGCTTCGGTGGTCTTGCGGCAGCTATCCGTCTTTCCGTGCGGGGCTATCGCGTAACGGTTCTTGAGAAACTCGATGCGCCGGGCGGGCGGGCTTACGTGTTTCGACAAGATGGTTTCACCTTTGATGCGGGCCCAACGATTATTACGGCACCGTTTCTACTGGAAGAGCTGTGGACGCTCTGTGGGCGAAACTTCAGTGACGATGTAGATCTGCGTGAAATGGCGCCGTATTTTCGTCTTCGTTTTGATGATGGAGACACCTTTGACTACACCGGTGATCCCGAGCAGATGCGCGATGAGATTCGACGCATCGCTCCTGATGATCTTGATGGCTACGAGCGGTTCCTTGAACTTAGCGCCACAGCGTACCGTCTGGGTTACGAGCAGATGGGGGATATGCCATTCACCAAGATCACCGATATGCTCAAGGTGATCCCCGAGATGCTGAAGATGCAGGGCTTACGCAGCCTCCATTCATTGGTTCGAGCACATGTAAAAAGTCCCAAGCTGCAAACGGTACTTAGCTTTCATCCCTTATTGATTGGTGGAAACCCCTACTCGGTTACCGCGGTCTATGCATTGATTTCTCATCTAGAGCAGCAGCACGGTGTGCACTCTGCAATGGGTGGAACCGGAGCTTTGGTTACGGCTATGGTTTCTCTTATGGAGTCTCAGGGCGTTATTCTTCGGTGTAACGCCGAGGTGGACGAGATCCTTGTGGAGGGCGGTGAGGCTCAAGGTGTGCGCCTGGCATCGGGTGAGGTGTTACGCTCAGATATCGTTGTATCCAATGCGGACGCGGCGTGGACTTATAGACACCTGTTGCGCCCGGAGCATCGGCGCCACTGGACGGATCGTAAAATAGAGCGCTCGAGTTTTTCCTCGGGCCTGTTTGTCTGGTACTTCGGTACGGATAAGCGTTACGAGAATGTTCCTCAGCATTCAGTGTTGCTTGGGCCAAGATACAAGGGCCTTCTCGATGACATATTCAAGCATCATCATCTGGCGGACGATTTTAGTCTGTATCTGCATCGTCCTTCCCAGTTGGATCCGAGCTTGGCTCCGGAGGGCTGCGATACCTTCTATGTATTGGCACCGGTGCCTCATCTTGAAAGCGGCACGGACTGGGAGGCGCAGGCTGAGCCATTTCGCCTTGCGATTCAAAAACGACTTGAGGAGACCGTTCTGCCGGGGCTATCGGAGCATGTTCAGACATCTTTGCTCATGACGCCACTGGACTTTCAGAGTCGCCTACTCGCCTTTCGTGGTTGCGCCTTCAGCTTTGAGCCAAAGCTCACCCAAAGTGCCTGGTTTAGGCCGCACAATGTGAGTGAGGATGTAAAGGGTTTGTATCTGGTGGGTGCCGGTACGCACCCCGGTGCAGGTATTCCAGGCGTTATCACCTCGGCAAAGGTGTTAGATAAGGTGGTCCCGCATGCGCACAGTTATGCCTGATCCATCGACCGCGGCGTCGACGCTGCCTCGGCAAAGAGAGGCTATCCCCGCAGATCCTCGTTCTGACACTGCGCATTGTCGAGCAATGATTCGCACCGGATCAAAGTCGTTTTTTCTCGCTTCGCACCTGTTGCCCTCGCAGTTGCGTGGTGCAGTCTATGCTTTGTATGCATTTTGTCGTGAGGCGGATGACGCCATCGATGATGGTGTGGATCCGCTGGCGGAACTGGTGACGTTCAGGGCTCGTCTGGATGCTGTGTATGGTTTGGGGCTTCCCGAAAATGTCGTAGATCGCGCGCTTGCTCGAGTGGTTCGAGACTACGCTCTACCCAGAGAGTTGCTGGAGGCCCTGCTGCAGGGTTTTGCCTGGGATGTGCAGTCTCGGGCTTATAAGGATCTCGCAGGTGTTTACGGCTACGGAGTGCGTGTTGCTGGTTCTGTGGGAGTCATGATGGCATTGCTCATGGGTGTGCGTGACCCGGGCATGCTGGCTCGGGCGGCAGACTTGGGTGTTGCGATGCAGTTGACCAATATTGCCAGAGACGTTGGTGAGGATGCTGTGGCCGGTAGGGTCTACCTGCCTCTGCGTTGGCTGCGAGAGGTGGGTCTTAGCCCTCAGGCTCTTATCGACAATCCTGACTTTTCGCCGGAACTGGGTTCAGTGGTTACGCGACTACTGAGTGCCGCGGAGTGCTTGTACGCCCGAGCCGATAGTGGGATAGCGGGTTTGCCTGCGCGCTGTCGACCGGGGATTTATGCGGCCAGAAAACTCTATGCAGGTATTGGCCATGAGCTTCTGCGTCGCGGCGCGGATAGTATGTCTCAGCGCACTGTACTGCCAGTACACCGCAAGCTATTGCTTACCGCGAGCGCGGTGATTCCTCCCCGCGTAAACCTTGCACACCTTAGTGCCGACCCGCTTCCGCAGGTGCGCTTTCTCATTCGTGCCATCGACGGCCTGTCCCCACCTGAGTCTATAGAGCAGCCGCAAGCGGGCATTGCCGGAGACATCGATTGGGTGCTGAATGTTTTTGCTGAGTTGGAGAGACGAGATCGCGACGCTCATTCCCCTGAGCCTGTGTTTAGGTCAAGCGCGGCATCCTGAAAGGAAGTAGTGTTTGTACCCAGCGCTTTTCGAAGCGTTGCATCGACAGGCTTTCGTGGATGCCAATGCCTGGATCATTTGCAAATGTCGTTTCTACCAAAGATCTTGCATAGAAAGGCGTATCTTCCAGCGTCTGTAAGGTTTTGGGTTTCGCTTCGGCGCCCGGCATGCGGCGCTTGACTCGCCAGATCTGTGTCGGCGGGAGCGCAGCAGACGGTCGGGGTGCTTCGGTGCTAATCGAGCCATCGCGAGCAAAGCGCAGCGCCAGGCGGTAGGGTTCCCTATGCGGGGAGCGCGCTTCGTAACGCACTGCACAGTCTCCGTTGCTCAATCGAGCGCGCGTCCAGTCCCACCCAGAGAATCCGTCAGCCAGGGGCTCGCTTCCGTAGTTGCTGTCCAGATATCCGTCGCCAGACCAACGCGTATTCAGTGTCGGCATATCGACTTCGACTCGTGCGATCGGTGCTATAGGGTTCCAGTGATGTCGTCCGCGATGATCGAGCTCTAGGCTGTGTGTAGTGAGTGAAGATGGAGTGATCTTGACTGTGCCCTGCATACGCTGGGCGAATGGGGTGCAGCGCTCATCCACTCGAGCCATAAAGCTTTGTCCGTCCCAATCTATTCTACTGGGGCCCAGCCGATAGCTGTCTTGGCTGCGCTGAAGCTGCGCGGCTGAGCGCTCCGTCATGCTCCAGCGCTTTTTGCCCGATGGTCCATATAAAATGGTATTGAATGCGCAGTGATTTTCGGCGCTTTGATCGCCGCGGCGTCTGGCTCGCGCGTAGTAGGGCGAAAAGACGCTGCCGACAAAGATGATCATTGTGATCGCCTGTTGACCGTCATCGCTGATGGCGTCGACATACCACCAAAGGTAGCCGTTATCGGCGACTGGTTCTGCGAAGTTAAGACCCGGGTTCCGGCTGCTATAGCCCGCAGGGCGTTCAATTGTCTCCTTGCTTTGAGTCTGTGGAGCACTCTTAGCGTCGGTTTTGTCTGAGGCGGCGCGCATTCCTACTTGTATTCCCCGGGCGTCTAATCTAAGTTACACAATAAGTGTAAACTAATATTAACAGTCTGGGGTCGACTTATGCCTTTAGGTGACAGTGATTTTGAGCAGGTGCTGCGCTCCGCGGTAGCAGAGGCAGCAGATGCGCGCTGCCCGAAGCGCTTAGCAGCGGCGTTGCAGCATGCGGTGTTTCCCGGAGGCGCCAGGGTTCGTCCCAAGCTTTGTCTTGCGGTTGCCTTGGCGAACAACTGTGACGCGCCGGCACTTGCCGCAGCCGCTGCAGCGTCCGTGGAGTTGCTGCACTGCGCCTCTCTTGTTCATGATGATATGCCTTGCTTTGATAACGCGGATGAGCGTCGTGGTCGCGAGTCTGTGCATTCGGCTTTTGGTGAGCCTATTGCTTTGCTGGCGGGTGATGCCTTGATTGTGTCGGCGTTCGCTTTGCTGGCCAGGCCGCAGCTTCCTGCAAAAAACCGTCTCTCGCAGTTGCTCCGGGTGGTGGCAGAGGGAGTCGGTGCTCCTTGCGGTATTGCGGCAGGTCAGGCCTGGGAGTCCGAGCCTGTGGTCGACGTATCTCTTTACCATCGCTCTAAAACCGGCGCCCTGTTCATTGCTGCGACAGCGGCTGGCGCTGCGGCTGCGGGGGTCGATGTCGCACCCTGGCGAGACCTGGGTGCCAAGATCGGTGAGGCGTATCAGGTTGCCGACGATATTCAGGATGCGACTTCAACTCCAGAGCAGTTGGGCAAGCCTTGCGGCGTGGATGCCGCTCTTCAGCGCCCCAGTGCTGTCTCTGAGTTGGGTCTGGAGGGCGCAACACGCCGCTTGCGGGAATTAGTGGAAGAGGGTGTTGTTGCAGTGCCGGCCTGTGCGGGACGTGCAGAGCTTCAAGAGGTGGTGCGCCAGCAGGCGCAGCGATTTCTGCCCCAGGCCTGCGCTGTGGTGGCAGCCTGAGTAATAGCTGTTCCTCCAGGTTTTTCAGCGGCGTGATTCGATGCGTCTAATGGACTGGTTTTTTGCCCGCAGAGACAGGCTTCTTGGTAGTCCGGCCTTTCATCAAGGTGTATTACGTTTCCCTCTGACACGCTGGGTGGCGCGGCGCCGTGCGCGGGAGCTCTTCGATATTACTGCGGGGTTTGTGTATTCCCAGGTGCTATCGGCGTGCGTGCAACTCGATCTTTTTGAGCGTTTGGCTGATGGCCCGGTGACCGGTGTGCAGCTGGCATCGGACTGTGCAATTCCTCAGGACGGTCTGCTGCGCCTGCTGGAGGCTGCCGCAGAGCTTCGGCTGGTTCAGCGTTGGGGCTCTGATGCCTGGCGTCTCGGTGACCTGGGTGCCGCGAGTCGCGGTAGTCCGGGTATCGCGGCCATGGTGCGTCATCATGAGCTGTTGTATCGCGATTTGGCCGAGCCCTTGGGTTTATTGGAAGACCGTTCTCAAAGTGCTCTCGGTGAGTATTGGGCCTATGCGGCTGAGCCGGGTCACAGTGAAGCAGAAAACGCGCAGCGCTACAGCGAGCTGATGGCGCAATCACAGTCGTTTGTTGCCGATGATGTGCTTGCGCATTGTTCCCTGGATCGTCGGCGGCAGCTGTTGGATGTTGGCGGCGGCAGCGGGGTGTTCGCGGCTGAAGCGCTGCGTCGCTTTCCTGGATTGCGCGCCACGGTGTTTGACCTTCCCGATGTAGCCAGTCTGGCGAATGAGCGTTTTGCACGGGAGGCTGTGTTGGCACGAGGAAGTGCACTCGGTGGGGATATGTTCAATGACCCGCTTCCTGAGGGCGCTGATGTTATTAGTCTCGTACGTATCCTTCATGACCACGACGATGAGCCTGTGATGCGTCTTTTGCGCGCGGCGAGACAGGCTATTACCCCGGATGGACTGCTGCTGGTCGCAGAACCCATGGCGCAAACCGGCGCTGCACCGGGGGTGGGGGCTTATTTTCATCTTTATCTGTGGGCTATGCGTAGTGGGCGTCCCAGAAGTTCTCAAAGAATTCAGGCGATGTTGGAGGCGGCGGGATTTGCTGATGTGCGAGAGCGGCGCACCTATCAGCCGCTTCTTGTGAGGGTTTTGACTGCTCGTCCGGCTGCCGTTACGTGATGGGCGAAGGCTTTGGATTTTAATCTGTCATTTTAGCTTGACAGCACAGGCTGTCCATATAAACTGACACCATGAACAAATTGACGTATTTAGCTTAATGGGAGAGTCCTAGTGGTGGATCGCACAGCGACTGCCGTTGTATTCGAAAAGCCTGGAGTGATGTCTCTTCGCAATGTCGGCCTTATTGAGCCTGGCGATAGCGACTGTGTGGTTGAGGTCCTTTGGAGCGGTATTAGCACCGGCACGGAGCGACTACTTTGGGATGGCCGAATGCCCGCTTTCCCCGGTCTTGAGTACCCTCTAGTGCCAGGTTACGAGTCGGTAGGGCGCGTCGTTGAGGCGGGATCCTCAGGCCTGCATAGAGTAGGTGACCTGGTGTTCGTTCCAGGCTGTGCTGGGTATACCGATGTTCGTGGTTTGTTCGGCGCCTCAGCTGAGGTTCTGGTGGTTGGCGCCGATCGCTTGGTGGCTATCGATGAATCTCTGGGTGATCAGGGCATATTGCTTGCGCTAGCGGCCACTGCACATCATGCAGCGATGCGTGTCGGTAAACACGCACTGCCGGACCTGATTATTGGACATGGTGTACTTGGACGATTGCTGGCGCGAGTGGTCCTGGCACTCGGTGGCGAGGCGCCGACTGTTTGGGAAATGAATACGCAGCGCCACGGTGGTGCGGTCGGTTACGAGGTGCTTAGCCCGGAAACAGATCCTCGCCGGGATTACAAAGTCATCGCTGATGTAAGTGGCGATGCGAATATTCTTGATAGCTTGATAACCCGGCTCTCGCCGGGTGGTCAGATAATTCTGGCGGGCTTCTACCATGCCCCGCTGAATTTCACTTTTCCGGCGGCATTTCAGCGCGAAGTGTCCTTCTCTATTGCAGCTGAATGGCAGAAACCTGATCTCGAATCGGCACTAAGTCTGGTCCGTGCTCAGTCTTTATCGCTTGACGGCTTAATTACTCATCACCAGTCCGTGCGAACCGCAGCTCCTGCGTATCGCATGGCATTTGGTGACCCGGACTGTCTCAAGATGGTCCTCGATTGGAGGTGCATGCACTAATGAATAAAGCTGTTACTCAATACACCCCTGGTGACGACGAAGGCTCATTACTGGCGAGCTCAGACGAAGGCGCATCCAAGACCCAAATTATCGCCATCTACGGAAAAGGTGGTATCGGCAAAAGTTTCACGCTGGCAAATCTTTCTTACATGATGGCCCAGCAAGGCAAGAAAGTTTTGCTCATTGGATGTGACCCAAAAAGTGACACCACATCGCTGCTGTTTGGTGGAAAGGCGTGTCCAACGATTATCGAGACCGCCTCTAAAAAGAAAGCGGCCGGCGAAGAGCTGGTTATCGGCGATGTTTGCTTTAAGCGAGACGGCGTTTTCGCCATGGAGCTTGGTGGTCCCGAAGTAGGGCGCGGTTGCGGCGGTCGCGGAATCATTCATGGTTTTGAAACACTCGAAAAGCTGGGTTTTCACGACTGGGATTTCGACTTCGTGCTTTTGGACTTCCTGGGGGACGTTGTATGTGGTGGCTTTGGATTGCCCATCGCAAGAGATATGTGCCAGAAAGTGATCGTTGTTGCCTCTAACGACCTTCAGTCGCTCTATGTAGCAAACAACGTATGCTCGGCGGTGGAGTACTTCCGGCGTTTGGGTGGCAATGTAGGTGTCGCTGGAATGGTCACCAACAAAGATGATGGTACCGGTGAGGCTGCAGCGTTTTGTAAGTCTGTGGGTATTCCTGAGCTTGCGGCGATTCCTGCGGATGAGGATATCCGGCGCAAGAGCGCTAACTACGAAATTGTCGGTCGCCCGGATGGTCAGTGGGGTTCGCTCTTTGCTGATCTGGCCGCTGCGATTACCGATGCGCCACCTTTGCAGCCCAACACCCTGACTCAAGACGAGTTACTGGAACTGTTTGATGGCGATGCCGTGGGTCGGGATGTCGTTTTGCAGCCCGCTACGATTGATGAGCTGTGCAATCTTGAAGCGCTCAATCGTCCATCCCTTGAGGTGATATACGACGATGTCTGATTCAGTGGCTACCGTCGATCCTGCGAACCTTATCGCGAGCTCCGGCGCAGAAGAAACGGTATCCGGCTGCCATGCTGGCGCCGACACAATGAAAGATGCTGCGGCCAAAGCCGGCAAGAGTGAAGTCCTTGAACAATATGCAAAGGACTATCCTACTGGCCCACATGATCAGCCGCAGAGTATGTGTCCTGCCTTCGGGTCGCTACGGGTAGGCTTGCGTATGCGCCGAACGGCGACTGTGTTGTGCGGGTCCGCCTGCTGTGTGTACGGTCTTACCTTCACCTCTCACTTTTATGGCGCCCGCCGTACCGTTGGCTACGTCCCTTTCGACTCAGAAACGCTAGTTACCGGAAAGCTGTTTGAAGATTTGCGTGAAGCGACCTATCAGCTCGCGGATCCCGACAAGTACGACGCTATCGTCTTGATTAACTTATGCGTGCCGACTGCTTCGGGCGTTCCGCTGGAGTTGATTCCCAAAGAGATTAACGGTGTTCGCGTAGTAGGTATTGATGTGCCTGGTTTTGGTGTGCCTACGCACGCTGAAGCGAAAGATATTCTTGCCGGAGCCATGCTGTCCTATGCCCGGTCCGAGGTGGAGCGGGGGCCTGTAGCGAGGCCTACGAGCGATGCTTCGGGTCGCCCCACTGTTGCTTTGGTGGGTGAAATATTCCCGGTCGATGCAATCATGATTGGTCGCATGCTTGAGCCCTTGGGCCTGTCAGCCGGGCCGATCGTACCGACCCGTGAATGGCGGGAGCTTTACTCAGCCCTCGCCAGTCCCATTGCTGCGATGCTTCATCCTTTTTATACCGCCACCGCACGGGAGTTTTCTTCTGCCGGCAGAGCCCTTGTAGGCTCTGCGCCTGTGGGACATGACGGCACTGCTGCATGGTTGGCTAACATTGCCGATAAAGCAGGTGTCTCTGCCGAGGTCTTGGCGAAAACCAGCAACGCGCTGCTGCCTGCCATTCGCGGCGCTCTTCAAGCCGCACCCATTGACGCCCGCATAACCTTGTCCGGTTATGAGGGTTCTGAACTCCTGGTGGCGCGCTTGCTGATTGAAGCGGGTGCCGATCTTCGATATGTCGGTACCGCCTGCCCTCGCACACCTTGGTCTGATGACGATCGGAATTGGCTGGAGTCGCGCGGTGTACATGTCAACTATCGCGCGTCTCTTGAGGATGATATTGCCGCAGTAGAAGAATTTCAGCCTGACCTTGCCGTTGGCACTACTCCGGTCGTTCAGCACGCCAAAGAACAAGGTATTCCAGGGCTTTACTTCACCAATCTCATTTCCGCGCGACCTCTCATGGGGCCAGCTGGACCTGGGTCTCTTGCCCAGGTGATTAACACGGCTGTCGGTAACAAAGAGCGCTTTACACGCATGGAAACTTTTTTTGCGGGAGTCGGCACAGGTGCCACATCAGGTATCTGGCCAGCGTCATCGGGGAGGGCTGCCTAGTGTTAGTTCTCGATCACGATCGCGCCGGCGGTTACTGGGGTAGCGTTTACGTATTTACCGCGGTGAAAGGCCTGCAGGTAATCATCGACGGACCGGTGGGTTGTGAAAATCTTCCTGTGACCTCTGTTCTGCATTACACAGATGCTTTACCCCCTCATGAATTGCCAATAGTCGTTACCGGCCTGGCAGAAGAAGAGCTCGGACAGACAGGTACTGAGACAGCACTGCGACGGGCGCACAAATCACTGGACCCCAAGGTTCCTTCGGTCGTTGTTACCGGCTCCATTGCCGAAATGATCGGCGGCGGCGTTACCCCCCGGGACACGAATATTGAACGTTTTCTGCCAAGAACAATTGACGAAGACCAATGGCAAAGTGCCGACCGTGCGCTGTATTGGTTGTGGGACCGCTACGGAAAGAGCAAGAAAAAGAAAGCTGCCAAAGGAAAAGAAACACCAAAAGTTGAAGGCGCCAAGCCCAAGGTCAATATCATTGGACCAATTTATGGCTGCTTCAATACCTGGTCTGATCTGGCGGAAATTCAAAGACTGATTGAAGGAATTGGCGCCGAGGTGAATCTCACCTTTCCCATGAGCGTTGATTTGAGTGACGTGCCAAAGCTTGCGGATGCCGAGGTTAACGTCTGCATGTACCGAGAGTTTGGGCGCAAGCTGTGTGAAGCACTGGAAAAGCCATTCTTGCAGGCGCCTATTGGTCTTCACTCAACGACTGCATTTTTGGAGTCCCTCGGCGAACTGCTTGGACTGGATCCGCAGCCATTTATCGAGCAGGAGAAGCACAGCACAATTAAGCCTCTTTGGGACCTCTGGCGCTCAGTCACACAAGACTTTTTTGGTACCGCCAGTTTTGGTGTTGCCGCGAGCGAAACCTACTCTCGGGGATTGCGTCACTTCCTGGAGGATGAGCTGGGAATGCCCTGCAGTTTTGCATTCTCTCGCTGCGCCGGGAAAAAGACCGATAACGAAGAGGTGCGAGCAGCCATTCATGAAAATGCTCCGCTTATCGTCTTTGGAAGTTACAACGAACGCATGTACCTCGCAGAGAGCCAGTCAAGGTCAATGTACATTCCGGCCTCACTACCGGGCGCTGTGGTTCGTCGACACACCGGTACGCCGTTTATGGGTTATGCCGGTGCCTGCTATGTGCTGCAGGAAGTATGTAATGCCTTGTTCGATGCGCTCTTTCATATTCTGCCTCTGGGCACCGAGCTTGATCAGGTTGACGCTACGCCGTCTCGACTCAACATCGCACTTAACTGGGACAGAGAGGCGGAGACGCTACTGGAGCAGCAATTAGAGCGAGAGCCTGTGCTCATACGCATTTCGGTTGCAAAGCGCTTGCGCGACGCGGCCGAGCAACGTGCGAGAGAAGCAGGTGTGAGCACAGTGGGTGTAGAGCATCTGGACGCCAGTGTTAGGTCGAGAAAAGTTTCAAGCGATGTCGCCGAAAAAGAGACGGTGTAGGCGATCGCTATAAAGAAAATAGGAATTGCGAGCCAAAACCGGGGAGGGCGGAGGCATGCATAAAGCTGGGGAAGTCGAAGTAGGAGCACAGCAAGTGCGACGGACTGATAGAAGAAGTTACCAAATATTGCTGGCCATGGCAGTGAGCTGCTTTTTTGTCGTCAGCGTGTTTACGCGATTGTTGCCCCGGGCATTACGTCCCTTCGCGGCAAGCGCTCGTAAGCGAGAGTCCTGTTTTGAAGAAGCGCGTCGTGTCGCCCTGGCGGTGATTCCTTACGCGTTCGAGTGGTAGATCAGCGGTTAAAACAATAAACCGCAACGCTCATGCGTTGCGAAGGGTTATCGATAGTTTCCCGTCACTGACGGGCTTGGAGGTTACGGCATGTCCATGTTGAGCTTTGAGAGAAAGTACCGGGTGCGTGGTGGCACGTTGCTTGGCGGCGATCTCTTTGATTTCTGGGTAGGGCCGTTTTATGTCGGCTTTTTTGGTGTGACCACGATATTTTTTAGTGTGGTTGGTACTGCTTTGATTCTTTATGGCGCCGCCATGGGGCCCACATGGAACGTCTGGCAGATCAGCATAGCGCCGCCGGACCTTTCCTATGGTTTGGGACTCGCTCCTCTTATGGAGGGAGGGCTGTGGCAGATAATTACCCTCTGCGCGATCGGAGCGTTTAGTTCCTGGGCGCTCAGGGAGGTGGAGATCTCCCGAAAACTTGGTATGGGACTACACGTACCCTTCGCTTTTGCAGTCGCCATATTTGCCTACCTCGCGCTGGTCGTAATTCGCCCGTTTTTGCTCGGTGCCTGGGGTCACGGCTTTCCCTATGGAATTCTTAGTCACCTCGATTGGGTATCGAATGTTGGTTATCAATACCTGCACTTCCATTACAACCCAGCGCACATGCTGGCCGTGACCTTCTTCTTTACAACGACCATGGCCTTATCAATGCATGGTTCTTTAATTCTGGCAGTAACGAACCCAGGTGAGGATGATCCGGTGGTAAAAACCGGTGAACACGAAAACACCTTCTTCCGCGACGACGTTGGTTACTCCATCGGCGCGCTGGGTATTCACCGCCTCGGTTTATTCCTGGCCTTGTCTGCCGGATTCTGGAGTGCTGTGTGCATCATTTTAAGTGGACCTTTCTGGACCCGCGGTTGGCCCGAATGGTGGAACTGGTGGCTTGAACTACCGGTCTGGTCTTGAGGGGAGAATTGCGATGAGTCTTGAATATCAGAACATTTTCACAAGAGTGCAGGTTCGTGGACCTCACTATCCCGGTGTCTCCATCGGTGCGGAGAACGAAAACCGTGTCGGTACTCCGGTAGATAATTACTGGATGGGCAAGATCGGCGACGCGCAGATTGGGCCCTTCTACCTGGGTTCTCTGGGCCTGGCGTCGCTTGTGTGCGGCTTTATAGCCTTTGAGATCATTGGTCTCAATATGTGGGCGTCGGTTAACTGGGACCCCGTGCAGTTCGTCAAGCAACTGTTCTGGCTGGCCCTTGAACCGCCTCCACCACAGTATGGTTTGAGTATCCCGCCCTTGAACGATGGCGGCTGGTGGTTGATTGCAGGTTTCTTTCTGACCCTCTCTATTATGCTCTGGTGGCTGAGAACCTACAGGCGAGCCAAGGCATTGGGCATGGGGCAGCACTTAACCTGGGCCTTTGCGGGCGCTATCTGGCTGTACCTGGTACTGGGTTTCATTCGTCCTCTGTTAATGGGGAGTTGGAGTGAGGCAGTGCCCTTTGGAATCTTCCCGCATCTGGATTGGACAGCGGCATTCTCTTTGCGCTACGGAAACCTCTTCTATAACCCCTTCCATATGCTTTCTATTGCTTTCCTTTACGGTTCGACGCTGCTCTTTGCGATGCACGGCGCGACTATTCTTGCGGTGACACGTTACGGCGGTGATCGAGAGATAGACCAGATCACAGACCGGGGCACAGCATCCGAACGTGCAGCATTGTTCTGGCGCTGGACCATGGGTTTCAACGCAACGATGGAGTCGATTCACCGATGGGCATGGTGGTTCGCCGTGCTGACAGTCGTTACCGGCGGCATCGGTATTCTGCTGACCGGTACGGTGGTGGACAACTGGTACCTCTGGGCGGTTAAGCACGGCGTGGCTCCAGCTTATCCACTTCTTGAAGCAACGCCTTTAGTCGATCCCCTGACAACGGGAGGTCAGTAATGAACAAATCAATGCGGTTATTGGGTGCGGGCGCACTGCTTGTCACTCTTGGGTTGGCGGGTTGCGAAAAGCCGCCGGTTGAAGTGGTGCAGCGTGGGTATCGTGGCACCGGTATGGCGCAGGTGATCAGTCCTGGTTCCTTTAAAGAAAGCGTCGCTGCCAACAAGGCGCCTGATGCGATTCCGGCTGTGCCCGCTAGCGGACCCAAGGCTAAGGATGTGTATCAAAACGTGCAGGTGCTTGGTGACCTCAGTGCCGGTGAGTTTGGTCGATTAATGGCAGCGATTACCGAGTGGGTGTCTCCAGAAGAGGGCTGCACCTATTGTCACGGTACCGACGGTTTTGCCTCTGACGACAAGTACACCAAAAAAGTCGCGCGGGTCATGATCGCTATGACTCAGCGAGCAAATGAAGAGTGGGGCGAAAAGCACACAGCTCCTACCGGTGTGACCTGTTACACCTGTCACCGCGGACAGCCCGTTCCTGAATATGTATGGACCGAAAATCCAGGTCCGAAGATGGCGGCGGCCTTAGCCAAGCATCCTACCGGGCAGAATATTGCCACGGCGGCTGTGGGTTCCACGTCCCTACCGTACGACCCCTTTACCCCGTATCTGGAGGGTGATGCGGATATCCGTATGGCCGGCGACACCGCGCTGCCGACCGGAAATCGAAAGTCCATAAAGCAGACGGAATGGACCTACTCATTAATGATGCACTTCTCCCAGTCTCTGGGGGTCAATTGCACCTACTGTCACAACTCGCGCGCCTTTGCTGATTGGGAGCAGAGTCCTCCTACCCGGCTTAAAGCCTGGCATGGCATCCGTATGGTGCGAGAGATGAACAATGACTATATCGGGGATACGGTCGATTACCTGCCGGATACTCGTAAAGGGCCCATGGGCGATCCACTGAAGCTAGCATGTAACACCTGTCACCAGGGTGCATACAAGCCTCTCTACGGCGCGCCGATGCTCAAGGATTACCCGAACCTGGCAACACAGTCCGCCGGGTCCAAAAAATTGATCTCCGCATCCGTAAGTAGTGCGCAGTTGCCTACAGCCGCTGCAGCTGGTGGTGGAGAGTAAAAATCTGTAGAGAGCCTGTTTCGACAGGTTCTTTGGAGGTGCAGTGTCTAGTAGTCCCTGCGAAGGTGTCTGCAGCGCTGTGAAGGCCCCCAGCACGTTTTGGCGAACTGGGGAAACGTAGTTGACATGGGAGAAACCAAACCATGACTGAATCTAGCAGCCTTACAGGGCTCTCAGATGGTGCGGCCAGAGAATTTCATAGCTTGTATGTGAAAAGTACTCTGGGTTTTGTCGCAGTTGCCGTGGTCGCACACCTTTTGGTGTGGTCCTGGAGACCGTGGTTCTAAGGGATTCCTTAGGCACTGAACCTGCGCTGCACCTTGGGTGTATCGCTTTAAACAAAGGAGATGCTAAATGCATAAAATCTGGATGATCTTTGATCCACGTAGAATATTGGTGGCAAACGCCATCTTTCTTTTTACGTTAGCGATCTTGATACATTTCATTTTGCTGAGCACTGCGAAGTACAACTGGATCGAAGGTGATTCGATGGCAGGTGCTTCAACGGCCCAGCACATGGAGGCATTACCCGCCTCGCGCAGCTAGCGCACAGGGTATTGCCACTTAGTGTGTCCACGGCCTCCCCCGGTCGTGGACACCGTTTCTTAAACTTCTGCAAAAGCCACTTGCGGAGCCCTACCCCCAACATGCAATTAGAAGGAGTCAGATTTGTCCAGCATTGATTGTGAATCAAGCGCGGCAAAGGCTGATGTAAGTGTCGTGCGGGCCTCGGTATCTTTTGCTAGTGAACAACTTATTCTGGTCGATAGTGACGATCGTGAGATCGGTTATCGTAGTAAGTCAGAAGCGCACGCGGGCGCAGGAATCTTGCACCGTGCCTTCTCCGCATTTTTATTTGACGATCAGGGGCGATTGTTGGTCCATCGGCGTAGTTTGCAGAAGCCGCTTTGGCCGGGGTTCTGGACCAATAGCTGCTGCAGTCACCCGCGCCGTGGGGAGAGCCTTGAGTCAGCGGTAAGTCGGCGAATCACAGAAGAGCTGGGTGTTAATGCCCAGACCCAGTTTGTCTACAAGTTCGAATATCACGCAAAATTTGAGGACGTCGGCAGTGAGCATGAGCTTTGCCATGTGTTCCTGGCAAGGACAGCGACACCTGGCAAAATATCTGCGCATGCGGAAGAGGTAATGGAGTGGCAATGGCTTAGCGTTGAAGAAGTGGATGCCTGGTTGCTCGAGCGGCCAGACGATCTTACGCCCTGGTTTCGACAGGAGTGGCTCAGCCTTCGCACGCTATATCGCGCAGAGTTAGACGCTTTTGTGAATGAGGTTCGCAACTCCACACAGCGCGGCGCGGCCTAAGGTTTAATTAGCTATCCTGGTGTGCAAACACAACCGCTAACGCTAACCGATGGTTCGCCAGCGGTAGGTGGGCGATGAATCCCCACAGACTTGATGCAGGGTGTAGCGCCCAGCTTCTGTCATGATCAACTTGTTGCCTTCAACTTCCACCAGGCCATCTTCGCGCAGAACCTGTAAGGCCGGGACTTCTTCGTCAGCATCAAGAAGGGTGTTTTGGTCGTCCGTGAGATGCAAATTGCACATAAGATCCGAGAGTGCATGACGGCGGGCCCGTAGATTAGGGCTCAATCGCGCTGCGGCGCTCATGGGTAACTCTCCGCGCTCAAGGCTTTCGCGCCAGAGACCGACATCGGAGTGATTTTGCACGCAAATACTGGAGAGATCTGTCATGGAACTGCTGCCCAGACCGATAACGTTACGTCCTGGTTGCGCCGTATAACCAATCCAGTTGCGATGCAGGGCTCCACGGCGCTGCGCTTCGCTGATTCTGTCATTCTCGCTAGCGAAACAGTCCAGACCTACCCACTCATATCCCGAGCCACATAGCCTATCTACGATGCGACTAAATATGGCCACTTTATCTGCCACAGAGGGCATTTGCTGTGCATCGATGGCCCGCTGGTGCTGAAAAAGGTTTGCTCGTCTGGAGTAGGTAAAGCAGGAGATCCGATCGGGATTAAGCTCCAGCAGTGAATCCAGTGTCCGTTGGATACTTCCTACAGTTTGCATGGGTAAGCCATACACCAGGTCTGTGGAAACGGTATCGAAGCCGACCTGGCGAGCGTTTTCAAATACGTCGCGTATCACCGGAACAGACTGATGTCGGCCCAGCGCTTGTTGCACCGTAGGGTCAAGGTCCCGAAGCTCCAGGTTTAGCGTGCGAAAACCCAGACCGTGAAGCAACGACAGCTGCGACATGGATGCCCTTTGCGCGTTGGCGTCCAGGGAGGACTCAGTCTGGGCGTCGATAGTGAAGTACTTGTCGAGCATATCGACCAGCCGAACTAACTGGACTTCGGAGAGGTAGTTTGGTGTGCCGCCGCCAAGGTGTAGCTGCTGAAGATGGCGACCTTTTCCCAAATGGTCAGTCACCAATTGAATCTCGATTTCCAGGGTGTCCAGGTACTGGTCAATCTGCTTGTGGTCGTGACTTACGCTGGTTTGGTGGTCACAGGTAAGGCATCGAGATGGGCAAAACGGCAGATGAATGTACATCGACAGAGACTCGTCAACATTGCGCCTTTCGTCTTCAAGCGCTGCAGCGTAGTCATTCGGGCTGACACTTGGATCAAACGATAAGCCACTATCGAAGAGTTTCCGGTCATCCGGTTCCATGCCCCGGGTTGTGATAATCATGCGGGCATTTTTATTGTTGTTCGGGCTGTTACTTTGCCCGTTATTGTCGCTTTTAGACATGGACGACTAGTCCCCTGCACATCCTGTGAAAATCTTCGGTCGTATGCTCGGTCTGTTTTTTTTTACGTTCTTGACGGACGTATCACGTGATTGAGCCAAAACATCATGGCTGGGTGACGATGAGAGGGCGCCGAGCAACGGGGCATTCATCAGGGTGCAAACATAAAAGTAGCGCTCTCGTCCCCTCAGGTCAAGTCTCTTGCGTGTATGGAATATTGGTATTTGGTGGTTCGAGGCGCGAGTTTAGCTCTCTGGGCGGGTTTACAGGCTACTCACGCCGCCTGGCTCGGCTTCTCGTCGACAGCAGGGGCAGGGCCTGGCGTTGGGGCCAGTGCCCAGCGCCACAAAACTGATTCACCGAAGGGATACATGAGAAACCAGTGCTCCAGAACGGCGAGACTCAGAAGGGCGCTAACCAGTAAATTCGCACTGCGCAGGAACGAGTCATTCGTGGCCATGGCCTGTCCCAGCAGGAGCACGGCGACGGTCGTACCGAGAGTAACAGATACCGGGAACAGCCAATTCATAGGGGCGCGGCGGGTGTAGCTATCCAAATACTGTAGATGGGCGGGAAACCAATCGCTGTTGTAGTTTCGAACGCCCAGGAAAAGATTGAGCTTTGCGCTCCAGCGCATCAGCCACAATGATATGCAGGTAGCAGCGGCGACCTGGTTGGGACCATCACCGGCGACAAATACCACCAGTGCCACCATCGCGATAACCGAGATTTCATGGTAAAGACTCGTTTGCAGTCCGAGCCAGAAACGCAGTGGAGTTCCCGCGTCGGGCGGACAGGATGTCTTCCGAGGCCCTGTAATGACACCCATCAGGTAGGTCATCTCCAGCCATGCCCAGATAATAAGACCCTGACCAAAACCCAAGAGTGCGCCCGCAGCACTGCGATCTTCGCTGCGCCCTGGGAGATAGACCAAAGAGAGTAATACCAAGGCGGTAACCGCAAGAAGGCTCGCTCGTTGCCACTTCATGCCGAGTCTGTTCAGTAGTAGAACAAGTCCCGTACTTATCCACCACGCTAAGGTGACCGTCGCCAAAGCTAGAAGGTAATCAATCACCCGCGGTCATCTGTTTCCGCGCTAAGCAGCGGGGCGTCCATGAGTTCTGCAAAAACAGCGATATTGGTCGCACCAAAGGCAATCAAGTCAACCTGTTCTCCGGTGCCTGGGTCAGATAAAACCAGTCTTCCATCGTCATAACGGGTTAACTCAAAGACCGATGCAATGCCAGCATCCAGTCCCCGGCGCTGGCGGACGAGGCTACGGACCACACCTCTGAGGAACGCGCCCTCGCCGGAGGGGATTCTGGCAATGGATGCCTTGCTTTGCCACTCGAATACGTCAACCACACCGTTTGGTAGGTCGCGAAACCCAAGTTCTCGTACGTCGACGACCGCCGCGTCGGGCACAGAATTCATGGAGTACCCGGTAAGCCTTGCTGTCAGCGTTGCAGCGAGCACCGCCATAACAAACAAGGCCAGACCGACCATAAGAATTCTTGAGCTCGAATCCATAGAGTTAGTCGGTCGTGGCTCGGTCTGGTTATGCATGACAAGATCGTCCAACTCTTGAATGCCTCAAAGTGCTTATGAAGCGCCGATCATTGCGTTGTGCCCGCCGGAGTTCTGACTCACAACAGTAGTGCTCTCTGTTCGGGCAGGCTTCGTTGCGCTGCTGACAACGCTGGCAAGGCTTGCGGCCAGTTCGTCAACGTTGGCGATGCTGCGAAGAGCGGGTTGTGTTGGGTTGATGCGCCAGCTGCGCACGTTCGGCCAGAGCATCATGTAAGAGAGGCGTTTTTTCTGTTCCAGAGACAGCACAATATCGCCACTGCCGTCGGGGAATCGACGCAGGTCCGCTGCGGTAACAATAGACAGGGGAATGTTGACCATCATGGGCATGGCAACACCAAAGCGAAGAACCAAACGTTTATCGGTCAGTGTATAAACGGTGGTGCGGGCATAGGCAAACGCAAGGAGAGATAATATCCCGATTGCTAATATCCCTAGACCTACCATCCAGGTGCTGCCCAGAATGACATCCGCCAAGGATGCACTGCCAGACGCTTGTACCGCCAGATGAACGACAATCAGAGCAGCGAAGTACAGCGCTACCGTACGCACATGAAAAACCCGGCGAGCCATGACCTTGAAGTCAGGCTCTCCCTGCCAGATGAGAGTCTCATCGGCTGGGAGATACCCGGGCAGGCCTCGAACGGGTTCTTCTTCGTATTCACCAACGCTCATAGCACGGGCTCCGTTCGCTCAGGCAGGGCATAGAGATAACCGCCGCCGTAGTAGGCACCGATTTTGTCTTCTTCCTGAAGTGTCACGAAGTCCGGGTTGGCGGTCGATGGTGCTTCTGCAAAATGTTTACCGCATACCGATTTCGCGATGACGTCGCCATTGGACTTGATTCGAGCAAATGTCATGGGAATCATCACGCGGCGTTCGCCCGCGGCGATTTCCAGATAGCGGACACAGGGCTCGCTGAGATCGATCCAAAGGTCGGTAACTGTCCCGCCTTGCTCGCCGTCGACGCCATAAACAGGTCGGCCTCGGGGGTCTGGATCCCGGCTCTCGACACTCCAGTCCTGGGCAATACGCATAGGGATGATTCTGGGGGTGCCGTGATCGTGATTCAGGTCTGGTTTCTCCGGGCGAATTGCCCAGGCCGCAGGACCGACACCGTCGAGCATGGCGTTACCCGTTGGCTCCAGGGGAAAGCCTGGCGCGGGCACGGGTTGCTCGGCCTTGAGCTCATAACCTTCAGGCTCTGCCTTTGGTACCGTGCGGGTTCCCTGCCCATGGGGCAGTATGTAGGTTTTCTCCTGCGGCATTCCAAACAGGTCTCCACCGCGATAATTCTCGTTATGAGAATCCAGTAGTGGATAACCTTCGCGTTTATTCTCGCGGTGCAGGTAGCCCACAAGTCCGAAGAAAAACAGCCAGAACGCGTAGAGCGTCAGCTGTGCCAGGTCTATGTACTCGGTTATAGCTCCAGTACCCATTTCAGTTCCTCCCTGTCAGGGTCTATGTCAATTCGGGAATTCATGCAGAGCAAAAGCGCTCCCTTGCCCGACCTGCCCGGGGCCGCGTACCAGCGGACCCAGTGCAATAAGTGCTGCAAATAACAGCAGTATTTCTAAATGGTAGACGGCGCTGTAACCCGTCACCGGGTCCATCAAAGCGGGCCCAAGCTTTCCAGTAACCGCAAGATGTGTGATGTAGTCGCGCAGTCCGCCGCCGGCGGCGATTGCAAGGCCGGCAGCCGTGGCTTGCACAGCGCCCCAGGCACCCAGAGCCAGGCCTTTTTCGTCTTCGTTGCCCAGAGCCATAGCGGCAGTGAGCGTACCGACCGCAAAGAACCCTCCGCCCAGGCCAATGAAGCCTGCACCGATTTTGAAAAGTAGTGGCGATTCCAGAGGTGCTGAAAGAATGACCGCGGCAAATGCGAATAGACCGAGAGCAGCGCCGTAACCGGACAGGCGAATAGGGTCTGCACCGGCCCCAAGACGCTTTGATGAAAGCGCAAAAGCGATGAGCATTCCCAATCCCCAGATTGCAGAGAGGCTCGTAGTAGCGCTTACGGACATGCCAAGGACCTGCCCCCCGTAGGGCTCAAGAAGGATGTCCTGCATGCTGAACGCGGCGGTTCCAAGCCCGATAGCCAGCAGCAGTCTCTTGGTGCGGCTGGATTCGGTGAATGCACCCCAGCTCGCAGAGAAGCTTGGGCGAGGGCGTGCCGGATCAGTGCGCGATGGCATAAGGCTTTCCTGGCGCCACAGTGCTATCGCATTGAGAACAATAGTGGCAATGGCTGTGCCTTGAATCACTTTAATAAGCTTGAGGTTAGAAAAATCGTCAAGGAGCACAGAGAACAAAAGTGCACTCAGGATGGTTCCCAGCAGGAGCATTACGTAGAGAAGGGCAACGACTTTTGGACGCGTATTGTCTGTTGCCAGATCCGTCGCCAGGGCTAGTCCCGCGGTCTGGGTAATATGCAGTCCTGCTCCGACCAACAAGAATGCAAATGCAGCGGCCAGGGGGCCGAGCCACTGCGGGCCAGCGGCAGGGTCAGCCAAAACGATCAACGCAAATGGCATGATGGCCAAGCCGCCGAACTGAGTCATGCTGCCGCCCCAGATGTAGGGAACACGTCGCCATCCAAGCAAAGACTTGTGGTGGTCCGAACGAAACCCTACCAGCGCGCGCAAAGGGGCGAAGAGTAAGGGCAGTGACACCATGAGTGACACCAGCCAAGCGGACTGGCCCATTTCCAGAACCATCACCCGATTGAGCGTGCCATTGAGTAGAACCAGAGCCATACCGACGCTGATTTGAAAGAGTGAGAGTCTTGCAAGTCTCGAAAGTGGTAAATCACCGCTTACTGCGTCCGCAAAAGGGACCAGCGCGAGTACAGCCCCGGAAGGGAAGATACGATCTGTGATCGCAGTAAGATTCACCGCCTGTGAAGCTCGCAGGCTTGAGAAATATAGAAGCCGCTGTTAATTCGTGAGACTCGGCCACGCTCCCAGCTCTCAAGGTTCTCTTGGGTAGCAATCATGCGATCAAGACGCTTTGGGCTAACTGGCTGAATCGCCGGAGCACGATCTCCCCGCGGGAAAAGCTTTCCGGTCGCGTGCATTATCTCTAGCAATATTGTGCTTGGCGCATGAGTGAAAACCATGCTCTTGCTTACCCTCGGCGCCAGGCTGTTCAAGACATTGATGCCGTCAGCGACGTCGTAGTGGATGAGCGAATCCATGGCGAGCACGTGATCAAACTCACCGGTGGCCAGAGCAGCCATGTCGCCAACTTCAAAATCAATATGGCCCTCACCGATATCCGAGGGTAAGCGCTCTCTGGCAATCTCAATCAATGTTGCCGACAGATCAACAGCTAATACCTGTGCCCCACGCGTGGCAAGTTCTACAGCCACGGCTCCGGTGCCGCAGCCCGCATCCAAAATGCGGCAACCGCGGAGATCGTCTGGAAGCCAGGACAGCAGTGTGTTGCGCATGTCGTCACGGCCGGCACGCACGGTTTGCCGAATCCGGCTAACGGGAGCGTTGGAGGTTAGTTTGGTCCACGCGTCTGAGGCGGTGCGATCAAAATAGGTTTCTATTTCAGATCGTCGCTGAGCATAACTGTTCTCAGTCATCAATCGAATCCCAGAAAATCAAAGAGGTCACGATCTTTCATGGGCTCAGCTTCCAGAGCATCAGTGCCTTCCCAAAGCGCAGTTGCGAGCTTCATGTATTCTTCTTTTACCGCCAGCAATTCCGGAGTGTCATCCATCTCAAACAGAGTGGACTTCTTCAAACGGCTACGTCGAATGACGTCAAGGTCCGGGAAGTGCGCCAGTCGTTTGAGCCCCACCGCCTCATTGAAGCGGTCGATCTCATCGGTGCCCGCGCTGCGATTAGCTATCACGCCGCCGAGGCGTACGGGGTAGTTTTTAGATTTTGCCTTGATGGCAGTCGCAATACGGTTCATCGCGAAAATAGAATCAAAGTCGTTAGCGGTAACCACCAGAGCACGTTCGGCGTGCTGAAGCGGTGAGGCAAAGCCTCCGCAGACCACGTCTCCGAGTACGTCGAAGATCACGACGTCGGCATCATCCAGCAGGTGATGCTGCTTAAGTAGTTTGACAGTCTGGCCAACGACGTAACCGCCGCATCCTGTTCCCGCGGGAGGACCGCCAGCTTCAACACACATCACACCGTTGTAACCTTCGTACATATAGTCTTCGGGCGATAACTCTTCGGAGTGAAAATCCACAGACTCAAGCACGTCGATAACCGTGGGCATGAGCGCTTTCGTCAGGGTGAACGTAGAGTCGTGTTTGGGATCACAGCCAATCTGGATGACGCGCTTGCCAAGTTTGGAAAAGGCTACCGAGAGATTAGACGAAGTGGTGCTCTTCCCTATGCCGCCTTTGCCATAGATCGCGAAGACCTTGGCCTTGTCAATTTGAATCTGCGGGTCAAGGTGCACCTGCAGACTGCCGTCACCGTCGAGTCCCCTGCTGTCATTGGGGTCCACTTGTTGTACGGGAATGTTAATGGGCTTGTTCATGCAGCTACTACTCCACTTGGGATGCCTTCGAGCCAGTCTTCGAGGTCTTCACTTGCGCGATGCAAAGCGTCGAGACTCTCCTGGTCTGGTTGCCAATAATCGCGGTCGCTTGCTTCAAGCAGGCGATTCACAACTTTGATGGCGGAATGAGGGTTGAGCTGTGCGAGACGATCGCGCATAGACTCGTCGAGAATAAATGTCTCGGACATACGCTGATAAACCCAGGGTGCTACCTGGCCGGTGGTCGCCGACCACCCCAGCGTGTTGGTGACATGGGCTTCGATCTGGCGAACGCCTTCAAAACCGTGCTCAAGGATACCCTCATACCATTTGGGGTTGAGGACCCGAGTACGGGTTTCCAGAGCGACTTGTTCTTCTAGCGTTCGGACCTTGCCATTACTGGATGTTTGGTCCGATATGTACACTGGCACGTCTTTTCCGTTGCGAGCGCGTTTGACCGCCCGGCTTATGCCGCCAAGAGTATCGAAGTACTGATCCAGAGATGTTATTCCAACCTCCACGGAGTCGAGGTTTTGATAGGCAAGATCTACTGTGGCGAGCATGCTGTTGAGGAGTTCTGCCTGGGGCGCGACCTCGCCGTCGCGGCCATAGGCAAAACACTTTCTTGAGGTGTAGGCGTCAGCAAGCTCACCGTCGTCTTCCCAGCGACTATCATCTACCAGCAAGTTGACGTTAGACCCGTAGGCGCCATCGGCGTTGCTGAATACCCGCAGCGCGGCGGTCTCAAAATCACAGCCCTTTTCTTCTTGCTGGGCGAGAGTGTGTTTGCGCAGGTAATTCATTTCCACAGGCTCATCGGCCGCAGCGGCAAGATAGGCTGCTTCTGCGAGCATGCGTGTCTGTAGGGGCAGCAGATCGCGGAAAATGCCCGAAAGAGTCATGATGACATCGACGCGAGGTCTGCCGAGTTCTTCCAGGGGTATTAGTCGTGCTCCACTGACTCGCCCATAACCATCTATGCGAGGCTCGGCACCCATGAGAGCCAGAGCCTGTGCAATAGGACCCCCTTCATTTTTCATGTTGTCCGAGCCCCAAAGGACCAGTGCAACAGTTTCCGGAAGAGCGCTGCCGGACTGTGCATGTTTTTCCAGCAGGTTTGCGGTTTGGCGCAGGCCATCACGCATAGCGAACTTACTGGGAAGACGGTAGGGGTCAAAGCCGTGGAGGTTGCGGCCAGTAGGCAAAATATCGGTAGTGCGCAGAAGGTCGCCACCCGGAGCCGGTGCAATGAATCGACCGTCCATGGCGTTGAGAATGGCTTCAATTTCCGGGTTTCTGTGAAGCTGGTCTGCGGTATGTGTCAGGGAGCGGATCGCTTCGCTCAGGTCTTCTCGATCAGGATTGGCGGTCTCAAGAAGTTCTGTGAATACAGCCGTTTCTCCATGTTCCAGAGCATCGATCTGAGCGCAGTCCAGGGTCAGTTCGTGACCTGCTTGACCTATAGCGGCCAGCATATCTTTGCGTTCTTCTTCTGATCCTGTTTCCCCTACAACATGCAGTCCATAGGGAATCAGGGTTTCTTCCAGCTCAATGAGGCTTCGCCGCAGTGTCTCTATCTCTGCGCTGCTGTCTTGATTCCAGGTCGGTGTTTCTTTGCACAGATCCAGCTCGCAGCCTTGAGCCTGAATCACTGCTGCCAGCTCTGCGCGTACTTCAGAGCTGTCGTCGACACCGCTGCGCCATCGATCAATAGTTTCCTTGAGTTCTTGCAGCCCCTTGTAAAGGTCGGCTCGGGTAATCGGTGGCGTAAGATAGCTAATGAGAGTGGCGCCGGCTCGTCGTTTGGCAATCATGCCCTCCGATGGGTTGTTTGCCGCGTAGAGATAATAGTGAGGAATGTCTCCAATCAATCGTTGCGGCCAGCAATCATCGCTCATGCCGGATTGTTTGCCGGGCATAAACTCCAAGGCGCCGTGGGTGCCAAAATGCAGCAGTGAGTGCGCAGCGAAGTCTTCGCGAATGTAACGATAGAACGCCGAAAAGGCATGGGTAGGCGAGAAGCCGCGTTCGAAGAGCAGGCGCATCGGATCGCCTTCGTAACCGAAACCCGGTTGCACCCCGACAAAAACGTTGCCAAATTGCGCGCCGAGAATGAACAGAGAGCGCCCGTCGGTGTTTTGCTTACCGGGGACTGGCCCCCACTGGGCTTCTATCTCTTCTAAATGTGGTTCGCGGGTTACATGATCATCCGAAGAGATCAGGCTATGGACATTTGCCATAGCGCCGTATTGCGCTGCATTCCCCTCAACAATAGCCGAGCGCAAAGCATCTACGCTCTCGGGTACAGCGACGTCATAGCCGTCTTCGCGAAGTGCTCTGAGGGTGTTCATCAGCGACTGAAAAACTGACAGATTTGCCGCGGTGCCCGTGTTTCCCGCATTGGGTGGGAAATTGAAGATCACCATGGCGACCCGGCGCTCGGCTTTAGGCGTGGTTCGAAGTTCCACTAAGCGCAGGCTGCGATCGGCCAAGGCTTGGACGCGGCCCGCGTGGGGACACATCGCATGGGCGTCGCCATTGCTGAGCTTGCTCGGCGCGAGATCTGAGCGTCCGCCAAAGATTGAGGGCACGCTAGCGCCATCAAGTTCCGGGATGGCCACCATCATAGTAGCTTCCACGGGCATCAAGCCGTGCCCTGACGCTTCCCATTGTTCAATACTTTGAAACTCAAGTGCGTGCGCGGCAATGTAGGGCACGTCTAGCGAAGCCAGCATCGCTTCCGCCGCTTTGGAGTCATTGTAAGCAGGTCCACCGACCAGTGAGAATCCGGTGAGTGAGAGCAATAGATCGATAGCCGGCTCGCCATCTTTGATGAAGTAGGCGTCGACTGCGGGTCGGGCATCAAGTCCGCTGGCAAACGCCGTAATAACTTTTAGGCCTCGAGCCTTTAAGGCTGCGATAACTGCATCGTAGTGGGCAGTGTTTTCCGCAAGAGCGTAGGATCGCATAATCAGCAATCCCACGGTTCCTACATGTTTTTTGCGGCTGGATGTTCGACCCAGCTTATGAAAAATGGGTTGCTTTGCATCCGGGTCGTAAAGCCCGACGTCCGGATAATCCACAGGGTTACCTGCGGTTAACGTGCCCTTAAAGCCACTGCGTTCGCCGGTGGCGTAGCGATCGGTGAGATAGGCAATCATCCGACGCAGATTTTCTTCAGAGCCGGCGAGCCAATACTGCAACGTGAGGAAGTAGGCTCGCACATCCTGGGATGTGCCCGGGATAAAGCGGAGTATTTTCGGAAGCTGTCGAAGTACCGTGAGCTGTTGGGCGCCAGGCGGTTTTTTTGATTTGCCTGTGTTGCCCCGAAGACGTTTTAGTAATGCGACTGCACCGGTGGCCTCACCATCCATGGTGAACTTGCCCATGCGGGTGAGTTTCATTACCTCGGCACCGGACATGGCGCAGATCATTGCATCGCAGTGATCTCGGCGCTCTTCAAGGGCGGGTAAGACTGCGTTTATCTGGTCTTCCATGAACATCATGGTGACGACAATGATGTCACCCGTCGCAATGTCAGCCTTGCAGCGCAGCAGAGCCTCATTCTCACCATTCCAATCAGCGGATGCGTGAACTTTAACGGTGAGGCCAGAGGCTTCTTTTTGCAGCGCTCGTGCCGCACGGGAAATACTGCTCGTGACGTGATTGTCGAGCGTTATGACGACAAAGTTGAGCTTGTCGTTAGCGGCTGTAGTGGGCTTTTGCTTCATAGAGCGTATCCACTTTGATGACATTCACGCCGTTGTCAGCGGCAAATTTTTCGGTGTTGCGTTTGGCTTTTCCGCGGACAAAAAACGGTATTTTCCGCAGCTCGCGTTCGGCATTCAGATCCCAGGTGAGTTCATTGGCGCTATCGGTTTCGTCAGTGTGTATCGAATCGTTTACTGCAGGATCCTCGCTGCGTTTGGCGACGCCTTCGGCAGCAAGGTGTGATGGCTGGGCGCCGTCATTAAACTCAAAGTCATCCCGAAACATCGCAAGCAGGTGCTCTTCAAGCCCCATCATCAACGGGTGCACCCAGCTATCGAAGATCACGTTGGCACCCTCATAGCCCATCTGTGGCGAGTAGCGAGCGGGGTAATCCTGAACGTGGGCCGGCGTGGAAATGACAGCGCAAGGTACGCCCAGGCGCTTGGCGATGTGGCGCTCCATCTGCGTGCCTAGAACCAACTCAGGCTGCAGCTCGCTGATAACGCGCTCAACTTCCAGGTAGTCATCACTGATAAGCGCTTTCAGTCCCAGATTGCTTGCTGCATCGCGAACAGTTCGGGCCTGTTCCCGGGAATATGTGCCCATTCCTACAACTTCGAATGCCAGTTCTTCGTGGGCGATACGTGCTGCGGCGACTACGTGAGTAGCATCGCCAAATACAAAGACGCGTTTACCCGTTAGATAGGTGGAGTCAACGGACCTTGAGTACCAGGGTAGACGCGAGTCTGCGCTCTCGGCGATGCATTCAATACCCAGTGTCTCGGCCACTTCAGCGACAAAATCACGAGTAGCGCCTACGCCAATGGGTACGGTTTTGATTGTAGGCTGCTTGAAGTTTCGCTGGAGCCAGTCACAGCTCGGCCCGGCAATTTCTGGATAAAGGCAGATGTTGGCCTGTGCATCGGGTATACGCAACAGATCACCAGGACTCGCGTTAAGAGGCGCACATACGTTTACGCGCACGCCCATCTCGTTGAGTAGCTGAGTGATTTCACGAACATCATCACGGCAGCGAAAGCCAAGGGAGCTTGGCCCCAGCAGGTTAACGCTGGGTTGTTGGTCTACGGGTGGAGTTGCTTCGGTGCCCGGAGCCGGAACCCTGCTTTGTAGCAGTCCACGCACAAGGCTGTAGAAGGTTTCTCCTGCGCCCCAGTTTTCTTTCCTGGAGTAGGCAAGCATCTCAATGGGAACCACCGGGACAGAGAGCCCACTACTGGTAGCCAGTGATCCGGGTTGATCCTGAATTAACTCAGCCGTGCAGGAGTCACCTACCAGTAAGACCTGGGGCTTATGTTTTTCTACGGCGGCATGAATGCTGTTGAGCACAAGCTGAGCCGTGTCACTACCCAGATCCCTTGCCTGAAAAGTGGTGTAGGTCACCGGAGGGCGGTGGTTGTCGCGCTCAATCATGGTGAAAAGAAGATCAGCGTAGCTATCGCCCTGGGGGGCGTGTAACAGCAGGTGCACACCGCGCATGGAGTTGGCGATGCGAATTGCCCCGACATGCGGAGGGCCTTCGTAGGTCCATAATGACAACTCCATTACCTAGACCTCCAGCTTCGCAGCGCGTGACAGAGGGCGCGAGAACAGACCGGCCAGATCACCTGCCTGGTCAAAGCCTTGAATGGGGCTAAAAATCAGTTCTATAGACCACTTACTTCGCAGGCCCTCGGCTTCAAGAGGATTGGCTATACCCATACCGCACACTGTGAGATCCGGGCGAAGCTGTCTCACATGATCCAGGCGAGTTTCCAGATCGCCGCCCTCAATCATGTCGGGATGGTCTCCGAATAATTCCAGTTCGCTGGCCATAATCTGAGGGTCATGAAAAGGCGTGGTAATGGACTCCACGTTCATGTCGCACTCCCGGGCCAAGAACCGGGCCAGAGGAAGTTCCAGCTGAGAGTCCGGCAAAAACGCGATGCGTTTGCCACGAAGCTTCTCTCGTTGATATCCCACGGCCTGTTTGGCCCGAGCCAACGGCGCAGAAGTGACGTCGTTAAACAATGCCTCGGCAACGCCAAACTCATCTGCAGCGGCTTTGAACCACAGAAGTGTGCCTTCCGCACCCAGAGGGAAGGGCGCGTTGAGTAATTTGGCGCCCTGGCCCTTGAGAGCCTGGGCGGTTTCCGTCAGATAGGGTTGTGCGAGCAGTACGCGAGTACTGGGGCCGGCAATTGGCATGGCATCGCCGCTACGCGCTGGCAAAAAGGCAATAGGTCCAATCCCGAGTTCGTCGAAGATTCGTTGAAATTGATCTTCGACAATATCGGACAAAGTGCCCGCAATGATTAAAGCCGGGTTCTCGTGGTCGGTTCGGCCACTGTTGGCGGCGACAATTTCGGCCAGGCATTTGTCTTCGCCCTGGGTGAATGTCGTTTCGATGCCGCTACCGCTGTAAGCGACCATACGAACACGCCCGTCGTATCGGCTTTGTAAGCGACCGGCCGCGTTATTGAGATCGAGTTTGATCACTTCCGAAGGGCAGGACCCCACAAGAAACAACGTTTTTATTTCTGGACGTCGAGAGAGGAGCTCCTCAACAACCCTGTCTAATTCCTCATGGCAGTCTGCCATTCCGGCCAGATCGCGATCCTGCAAGATAGCCGTGGCGAAGCGTGGCTCGGCAAAGATCATAACCCCCGCAGCCGATTGAAGCAGATGTGCGCAAGTTCGTGAGCCCACGACAAGAAAGAAAGCATCCTGAATTTTTCGGTGTAACCAGACGATAGACGTCAGTCCGCAAAACACGGCTCGCTGTCCACGCTCCACGGTAACCACGGGGTTTGAGGGGCTGTCGCTGGCAAGCACGGCCTCGCTCATTTAAGGGCGCCCTGTAGGTCCATGCTGTGGCTATCCGTGGGCTCGTCGCGTCTAGCTGCCTGCAGTTTCAAGAGAAACTGGGCGGCGTTGATTACGTAGCTTGCATAAGCAGCGAGAGCAATCCACATTTGTTGCTGGGGTGTGCCGTAACCAGCCAGCCAGCACAGGACATAGCTTATATGCAGGGCGATGACCCCGAAGCTGACCACGTCTTCCCAGAAAAATGCAGGCGCAAAGAGATATTGGCCAAACACGACCTTTTCCCAAATTGCGCCGGTAACCATGATCGCCAGGAGCACAGCGGTTTTTATTACCACTGAGGCGGTGGCTGCCTCAAGACCTGTGCCATTGATCAGGTAGTTAACGACGAGTACCAGACTAATAAGGAAGACCAGAAACTGCAGCGGAGCCAGAAGTCCTTGGACGATTGTCCAACGCGTCTCATCGCGGCGCTGCCGTTGCTCGGGCGTATACAGTGGTGCGCTTTGTCTCGCACTCCGTTTTTCTAAAGTCATCAAACAGACCTCTGCCCGTACTCACCAATTCAAGAGTGAATGTAGTGCTGGCGAATCGTTATGTCAATTATAATTTACACATTGGTGCGTTCAAAAGAATTGACACTTTCTGGTCGGTGGTCTTTACTGTAAATCTATGCGGCTTGGCAACAGTGTTAACTATGCTTTACGCGTGCCATAATCTCTCCGGCCGGAACAGGATTGCGTTTCGAGCCACCTGTTATCGAACTTCTATTCCCACATTGGAAACACGCTTTTGCTAGCCAAGCAGTCGAAGCCCTTATTGGCCGGCCTAATCTCGCGCGTCGCGGATCTTGCTCTGACGCTTGATGAGGCTGGCACAATTCTCGAGGTTGAGTCCTGGAGTACGGAGTTGCCCGAAGATCTGGCGGATCTTTGGGTGGGATCTATGCTGTCCGACACGCTTGCACCTGGCGGTGAGGATCGCGCAAGCTTTGCGCTAGCGGAGGGTGCGCAGGGCTCGGGGCAGCGAGTGGATCTGGTGCATCGCCTGGAGGACAGTCCTGAGGGCTTGCCGGTGCAGTATCAGGTGATGGCAGGAGAGGCTGGTCAGGTGTTGTTTGTAGGCCATGATCTGCGCTCAGATGTCAGTCTTCGCCAGCAATTAGTTAATGCGCAGCAGGCTCTTGAGCAGGACTACTGGCGTCTTCGTCAGGTAGAGACCCGTTATCGACGGCTCTTTGACATGGTGACTGATGCGGTGCTCGTACTTGATGCATTGAGCTTTCGTGTACTGGAGGCTAATCCTCGCGCTATTGAGTTGCTTGCGGGAAGCGATAAAGGGCTCATTGGTAAGGTGTTTCCCCGGGGGATGAATGTCGAGTCAGGGCGTGCTGTGCAGGAGTTGCTGGCCGAGATAAGGACAGTGGGTCGCTCCCAGCAACATAATCTTCTACTTGCTGATGGTGAGACTCGCGTCGATGTTTCTGCCAGTTTCTTACGGCAAGCTGGCGAAGAGCGCTTTCTTCTGCGAATGGGTACTCGCCAGGCGGTAGTCCAAAAGTTGGACGCAACGGGGGTTTACCTGCAGGAGTTGGTGCGTAGCGCTCCGGATGCTGTGGTGCTTACGGATGTCGATGGGCGGATCATGGCTGTTAACAATAGCTTTCTGGAGTTGGCTCAGTTGGTTGCCCAGGAGCAGGTAATTGGTCATTCGGCTGATCGATGGCTGGGGCGCAGCGGTGTTGACCTCAGTGTGCTGTTATCAAACCTGCGCGATAAGTCAGTGGTTAAGCTGTTTTCTTCAACGTTGATGCCCCAGGCTGGTAGCCCTGCGGAAGTCGAGATTTCGGCCTGTCGTCTGGAGGAGCCCGGTGGTGCTGCTTATGCATTATTTATCCGTGATGTAGAGCGGAGGGTTGCTAGAGATCATCCCGTGTCTGCGAAGCTACCAAGTTCTATAGAGCAGGTGACTCAGCGCGTCGGCCGTGTGCCACTAAAAGAGCTCGTACGGGAGTCTACGGATCTCATTGAGGCGCTGTGTATCGAAACGGCGCTGGAGGTGACGCAGGACAACCGGGCCTCTGCTGCCGAACTGTTGGGCCTTTCTCGTCAGTCTCTCTATGCGAAATTACGTCGCTTCAATATTGGCGGGGACGCGGACACCGATTAGGTTCGGCTGCTCTGGCCTCTTTCCCTGGCGGTAGGGCGTATTCCCCTCACGGCTCATGTAATACGCGGGTAGAGTCGTGCAGCCGAGCGGCCGATTTTTAATTTTACTGATCACTATGCTGACTGCGAGGAAATACACGTCGCAGCGGGCACAAATAAGCGTCAATTAAAATTGACACTATAAAGTGACAGTTCTATATTACAGTCCATGCAACCTGTTGATCTCACCCCATCAAGTCGTGCTCTACCCGAGCCTCGAGCGCTTGTACAACTGCTTAAACCGATAACCTGGTTTCCACCCATGTGGGCCTTTGTTTGCGGCGCGATTTCGTCCGGACAGTCCCTGGGTGATCGTCCCGGACTCGTAGTGGCCGGTGTCGTACTGGCTGGTCCCCTGGTGTGTGGTGGAAGCCAGATCGTCAACGACTGGTTTGATCGCCATGTAGACGCAATTAACGAGCCGAATCGCCCGATTCCATCCGGGCGTGTTCCCGGGCAGTGGGGTCTTTATTACGCCATAGCCTGGTCCTTGCTGGCGCTGGGTTTCAGTGCGGCTTTGGGTATCTGGGTGTTTGGAGCAACGCTGGTGGGCTTGTTTTTAGCCTGGGCCTACAGCGCGCCACCGCTGCGATTAAAGCTCAATGGCTGGTATGGAAACCTCGCAGTGGGAGTGAGCTATGAGGGGCTTGCGTGGATTACCGGTGCCGCAGTAATGCTTGGCGGCGTGATGCCATCCTCAGAGATCCTTGTACTAGCGGGCCTCTATAGTCTTGGGGCGCATGGAATCATGACGCTCAATGATTTTAAGTCTATAGAGGGCGATCGACGTATTGGAATTCGATCGCTCCCGGCAGTTCTTGGGGCCGATCGAGCGGCCCGGCTTGCCTGCGTCGTCATGGCCGTGCCCCAGATTCTGGTGATCGCGATGTTGCTTGTCTGGGGTCACCCCGGGGCCGCTTTGGGGATTGCTTTGTCTCTTCTGTTGCAGGCTTTGGCGATGGCTAAGATGCTTAAGGATCCTCTGGGGCTGGCTCCCTGGTACAACGGCACAGGCGTCACGCTGTATGTGTTGGGCATGATGCTTAGCGCTTTCGCGATCCGTGGAGCAGTGACCTGGCTATGACGTTGGCGGCGGGACTTAGTTGGATAGGGATTGTGCGCTTGGGGCTGGTGCAAACCAGTTTGGGAGCCATTATTGTTTTGACGACAACTGTGATTAATCGAGTCATGGTCGTAGAACTTGCTCTGCCGGCCATGCTTCCGGGCATTCTGGTGGGAGTTCATCATGCGGTACAGATGTCGCGACCCCGCTTTGGTCATGGTTCGGACGTAGGAGGGCGCACAACCGGCTGGATTATTGGAGGTATGATTGTGCTCGCCTTGGGTGGTATCGCAGCTGCCCTGGGAACCGTATTGGTGTCTACGAATATGTTCTGGGGTCTGATTGTGTCGACCCTCGCCTTTGTTGCCATTGGTCTTGGTGCCAGCGCTGCGGGCACCTCAACGCTGGTGACCCTTGCTAAGCATGTAGCTCCGCACCGAAAAGCCGCGGCGGCCACAATTGTTTGGATCATGATGATCGCTGGCTTTGCCATTACTGCCGGAGTAGCGGGAAGTTTTCTTGACCCGTTTACGCCTCTGCGGCTTGTGATGGTCACCGCCAGCGTATCAGCGATTGCTGTGACGCTCACGTTGGTGTCCGTGTTCAGGCTGGAGCCGAAAGGCACGCTGAGCGCGGCCAACCGAGAAGCCTTGCGTGCTCGGCGCGGGAGCTTTTCTCAGGCCCTTCGAGAGGTTTGGCAGGAGCCTGATGCCAGGCGTTTTACTATTTTTGTGTTTGTTTCCATGCTCGCCTACAGCGCCCAGGATCTGATCCTGGAGCCTTACGCTGGCATTGTGTTTTCCATGACTCCCGGAGAGTCAACATCATTGTCGGGTTTGCAGCACAGTGGGGTTCTGTTGGGAATGATCCTTGTGGCAGCCACAACTTTGATTCGTAAAAACGCCAGTTCAGCAGTACTGAGGCGTTGGACAATTGGGGGGTGCCTGGCGTCGGCGCTCTCACTTGCGGCTATCGCCAGCGGGGCTGCCTTTCCGCAAACCTGGCCTCTTGGCGGCAATGTGTTTGTTCTGGGTGTGTCTAACGGCGCGTTTGCCGTTGCAGCTATCGCATCGATGATGAGTTTGGCTAGTGCGGGGCAAAAAGAGGGCGCCGAGGGTTTGCGAATGGGGCTTTGGGGCGCTTCTCAGGCCATCGCTTTTGCGGTAGGCGGGTTTCTTGGCGCCCTGGCGATTGATGTCAGTCGCCTCTTTATTGCCGAGCCGGCGGTTGCCTATAGCTTTGTCTTTAGTCTTGAGGCGGTGATGTTTGTTGTTGCCGCAGGTATCGGTATGCGCTTGCGTCCTACCGAATCTTCTTATCAGCGTACAGCGCCCAGTTTTGGCGAGATCGCTATGGTGGAGGTGCTCGATGCACGCTGAAACTGAAACAACAGGTATTCCTGAGTATGACGTGGTGGTGGTGGGAGGTGGTCCTGCGGGAGCTACCGCTGCATACGATCTTACAAAATCGGGTCGAAAGGTGCTTCTTATTGAGCGTGGCTTCCGCATCAAACCCTGTGGAGGGGCTATTCCGCCTAGAGCTGTAGAGCAGTTCAATATTCCCTCAGAACAAATTGTCGCCAGGATCCGTTCGGCAAGAATGATTTCGCCCGCGGATCAGCGCGTCGATATGCCCGTGGGAGACACTTATGTAGCCATGGTTGATCGCGACAAGTTCGATCCTTTTTTGCGCGAGCGCGCCGTGGCAGCGGGTGCCACGTTGCAAATCGGCGCTTATAAGTCTCTGGTTTATCAGGAGGACGGACGGGTTCGTTTGCGTTACCTGGATAAATCCGGCAGTGGTGGTGAGCATGAGGTCGTTGCCAGCGCCGTGATCGGCGCTGATGGTGCAAAGTCCCGAGTGGGTGCTCAGTGCATACCCGGAGGAGATAAGCTCAAATGCGTGTTTGCCTACCATGAGATAGTAGAGGCACCGCAGAAGGAGCAGGGAGCTGACTACGACGAAGCGCGCTGCGACGTATGGTATCAGGGGCGGCTATCTCCCGATTTTTACGCGTGGGTGTTCCCCCATGGTAAGCATGCGAGTATTGGCACTGGTAGCGCGCAAAAGAATTACTCTGCGACGGCGGCGGTTGAGGCGCTGCGTAAGGACGTAGGGCTTGATACGGCAAAGACAATCCGTCGTGAAGGTGCTCCTATTCCCATGAAGCCGCTCAAACGCTGGGATGATGGGCGAGCCGTACTCCTTGCTGGAGATTCGGCAGGAGTCGTGGCGCCGGCAAGTGGAGAGGGCATTTACTATGCCCTGTTGGGTGGCCGTTTGGCTGCAGAGGCGATCAATGAGTTTCTTGTAAACCGAAATCCCGCTGCCTTAAAGCTCGCTCGAAAGCGGTTTATGAAACTACACGGAAAAGTGTTTTTCGTGTTGGGACTCTTGCAGCGCTTCTGGTACGGAAGCGATAAGCGCCGCGAAAAGTTTGTCAAGATGTGCCGCGATCCGGATATCCAATATCTCACCTGGCAGTCGTACACGCAAAAAGAACTGGTGCGTGAACGTCCCACAGCACATGTGAAAATATTCTTCAAAGACTTGGCAGAGCTGCTGGGTTTGGCGAGAGCGTAACCGGGGAATCGATCTCCGGTTCAATCCAATGCACGACTTAAGGGCGTTTCTTGTGGGTGGGCATGCTGCTGAGCTGATAGTGGCTTTGGTGTGCTGCGAACTGGCGTTTCTGTGGTTCAGGTTTCGTTATCGCGCCGGGGCACACCCCAGGCAGTGGTTATCTCCATTGCTGGCAGGAGCGGCGCTGGTGGTCGCTTTACGCTTGTCCCAATCCGGTGCTCCAGAGGAACTGCTTGGCTTGGCCCTCGCGGTAGCTGGTCTTGCGCACCTTATGGGCTATCGTCAGCGCTGGTACGGCTGATACCGCACGCTGCGCTGCTTTTGACTGCTTACCACACAGGTTCCATGCGGTAGTCTTCGGGAAGTTCGTGGTGTGTGACTGGAAGACAGTAGAGCCGCGCAAATGCGAGCCCTGCAGCTGCCCCCAAAGCAATTCTGTGAAGGCCGCCGACAATGCCGCCACGTTCCTTGGCGGCAGTCGCCTTTGCGCTGATGTCCCGCAGTCGCTCCAGACCCCGCCGGAACCTTGGGTCGTTGGTGTCTACCGAAAACGGGAACACTTGTTGCGTAATGGCTGTGGTGATATCAAAAACACGAAAATCAAACTCTGTGGGGTCCATGCCCAGTGCTTCGTAAAGCTTGGGACGGTTGTGATCCCGTACGTACATGGTTGAGTAAACCGCAATAATAAAGAAACGTATCCATAGCTTGTTATGGCCTTTCAGTAGCTCAGGTTGAGCGCGCATCATTAATGCGAAAGACTCGCCGTGACGAAACTCATCATTGCACCATTCCAGAAACCAGTTAAATATTGGATGGAAGCGTTGCTCCGGATGTTTTTCCAGATGACGGTAAATAGTGATATAGCGCGCGTAACCGATTTTTTCTGAAAGATAGGTGGCGTAGTAAATGAACTTTGGCCGGAAGTAGGTGTAATCCTTCTGACGCTTTAAAAAGCCCAGGTCTACGGCTACGCCTAATTGCTTGAGAGCTTTGTTGATGAATCCTGCATGACGCGATTCGTCTCGAGCCATGTAACCCATGAGATCGGCTATTTGCGGGTTGTCGATGTTCTTTTTGATCTCCTGATAAAGAACACAGCCAGAATATTCGGCCGTAATAGAGCTGGTGAGGAAATCAATGAATTCTTCGTGGAGTTCGGGGTCGCTGGTAAGAGTTGTGGCGTCGTAGTCGAACTCCTGGCGAAAGTGGCCTCGATTTCGATCTTCTTTGTACTCAGCCATCATGTCGTCCCATTGCTGGCGTACGGGCTCTACATTGATTTTGCCGACCGAGTCATAGTCAGTGCGATAGAAGCGAGGGGCTAGCAGTTCGCTGCGCACGGCCCGTTCAGTGGTGTCGTTGATTTTGGCGGATTGCATGGGTGCGTTCATCAGCGTTTCTCTCGCGTTACAGTAATTTATTAGCTGAGCACTAGTTTGGTAGCCCGGCAAAAAAGTGTCAACTAAAATTGACTATTCATTTGTAAAGAATAGTTAACTATACTGCAACTCTCAAGGCCTTTCTTTATACTGCGCCGCTTCGCGCTTTTATGACGGTTTGTTGCGAGGGTGCTCGCTGCGGAGCAGTAAAAGTTATTAGCCAGCCCACATGTGTCGGGGAGGACTTGTGGTAGATACACCCCGTACTTCTAATAAGGCGTCGCAAGGCGATGTCGGATCCTTGCAGGAATCTACTTTGTACAGTCTGGGCTATGTGAGTACTCAAACGCGGCCAATGAATAATGATGGCATGGTGGCGATTCTTGAGACGGCGCGCAGAAATAACACCGGTTTGGGTATCACTGGCGTTCTATTGCACCGTCAGGACTCTTTCTTTCAGGTATTGGAAGGAGGGCGTGAGGAAGTGAAGGCCATATTCGAAAAAATTCGCGTCGATAGTCGACATGAACGGGTTGAGGTGGTCACCGAAGGCCCTATTCAAAGCCGCGAATACAATGACTGGCGTATGGCATTCATTGAGCTTGATGGCCAGGATTTTAGCGCCATGCCAGGCTTTTCGGATCTGATGCGAAATACGCCTGCTGCCCGGGAGTTTTTGCAGACGCTGTCGCGTACCAAAAAGCTGGCGCTTTTGTTCAGCGTGATGGATTGATGGGCGAATCTATTTAACGCTGCGCTTTAGGCGGCAAAGAAAAAAGCCGCTCTCGAGAGCGGCTTTTTTGTATTTTGCTTGCTGTGTCCGGATCATCTGCGCCTTCGCAGACAACCCTTACGCACGCATCCTTCGATTTTCTTCAAAGTTCCTCGTCGCATTGACCGTTGTTCGGGTTATTAGGATCTGTAGGCTCATTACACACAGACACGCAACCGAAGGAACCAATCTGCGATGTTGCGCCGTTGGGGTCTGCCGCCAGAACGGATATGCGTCCGCCACCCGTCGCTCCTGTGCCGTTAATGCGAATCGTCTGGGTAAAGGCACCTCGCGCACCAGTTAAGTCCGGCACGACCACTTCAAGGCTGTCGGTATCCTCGGGGAACTTGATTTGACAGTCTTCATCGGCTCTAAAAGTCAGTGTTGTTCCCGCACCAGGTGCGTTGTTATACACATCCGCGACGTAAATATCGTATAGCGAGCCTTCAGAAAGGTTATTGCTAGCGACCCTGGGTCTATCAGGACCTTTGCCGGCCAGCACTTCCAGATTCTGTGCAGACGCTGAAAGTGTCAGGACGATCGATGAGCGAACATTGAGCAGGTCTCTGCTGCAAAACACGCCGTCTCCCGCGGGAGGGCAGAGGCTCCCGTTGTAGACACCTTCGCCCGTGTTGGGATCAACGTTTTCGCTGTACATGCCATCGCCGTTGAAGTCGATGAACTCCTCAGAAGAGCCTGCAGCGATGCAGTTTTCTTCCGAGCTCGGTGCTGGACATGCAGGGCCAGCGAAGGGCGTATACACGCCGTCTTCGTTGTAATCGGTAAAGGCTTCCGGCAGGTTTTCGAAGGACTCGCCTTCGTCGTAGAGGCCGTTACCGTTCCCATCTACGAAGAACTCTTCGCCCACCACGGTGATCGTTACAGTGCTTCGCAGTCCACGTATCGCACCCAGATCATCGGGGCAGGGGCCAAAGGATCCCGTATGCGAGGGGCAGCGATAACTGTTGTCATCTACTGTGGTCTGGACCAGATCCTGATTGAACACAGGGAATCGGGGGGCTTGGCTTGTCCACAGCACACTGCAGGTGCCGACACCCGGTGTTGCTGCATCGGCGCGAGCCCCGTTGCTGGTTCCTGTGAGGCAGGAGGTGTCAATGGCGCCGTACTCAGTCGTGAATACTACGCTGGTGCCATCTGCAACTGGATTGCCGAAGCGATCCACCAGGCGAACAGTAATCGTCGATTCGACGCCATCGATGTCACGAGCGCCCGGTACATGGAACTGGCTTGCAGAAACGCTGATACCGTTTTGCTGCGCCAAACCCGTGCTGATCACGATTTGATTGGACGACGCTGCTTGTTGCTGATTGGCGCTGGTATCAAAGCTGGCAGTTGCAACGGTGGAAGTTGCCACGTTACCTGCGCTTACCTCGACGACCACCAATCCTTGACTGTTAGTGACCCCTGAGACATTGAGTAACGATATGCCGCCCAGGGTATTGGTAAGAGAGAAGTTAACCGTGACGCCAGCCAGTGGCTTGCGCTTGTCTAGCTCCAGGTAGCCAGGTTCGCCGGGGGCCGGGTCGCCTGCTTCCAGAATTACAGCCTCTTCGAGGACTTCGAAAGTTACCGAGGCTATTTCTGGTCGTCCGGGACCACCGGTGCCTTTCAGCGCGATAATGGTCCGACCAGTAGTGTCGCCACCTTCGGTTGGCTCGGTGGATACATAGCCAATGAAATTTGCATCCCGGCCTGCGATGGTGACGCTGGCAGTGGCTGTGGAATCCCCATCGACCAACGTAGCGGTGAGGTCGTCGCCACTTTCACAGCTGCCGGCCAAATATTCGGCGCTGACGAGTCCATCCAGGGTCTCTACAGTAAGGGTATTTGTTCCAGCGCCACTATCTCCAATGGCGCGAAATGAGGCGAGGCCGCTTAGTGAGCAGGCGCTGGATAAGCGAATCAGCTGCGCAGCACCTGAGGGTGTGCCGGCTTCATCAACCACGGCCAGTCTTGCAACTGCACTGCCTCTAAAGGCCAGGGAGTCGCTGCTTAGACCGATCTGGCCCGCAATGAAATTTGTGCCTTCAAAATAACCCAGACTCAGTCCCGCGCCTGATACTTCGACGCCTATGGTTGCGGTGACAGTACCTGCAGGACTCTCTGCCGTAACCGTAATGGTGTCGGCACCCAGGGCGGCGCCAGCCTGAATTTCGAGCTCTGCAATTCCATCGGCATTAGTAAGTGCCTGGCCGTTTGCCGGTGAAATTACGGCGAACTCGGCAGTCGCCAGAACGACAAGACCACTCACAGGAGCAGCGGCACCGGTAGCCTCTTTGACTTCTACGCGGAGCGTCGCTGGGAACGTTTCAGTCACCTGAGTCGTTGCATTGCCAGCGGCATCAACGGTAGTCAGCGTGATGGTGTATGCGGTCGAGTCACCGTCGCCGCCGGGTAGAAATCCGCCGCTGTCGCTACCGCCACCACCGCCTCCACAGGCGCTCAGTGCTGCGAGCATAGCGCTCATGATGACGCCTATGGCGCCCCTTCGGCTGCACAGTGTGCGAAGGCCCTTAATCATTATCGTCCCCTCTGGGGATGGCCGAGCCGCTCTTCGGCGGTACCGGACCGCTCCCACTCCCGCTGGTTAGGCTACCTGGTGCCTGTCTACTCAATACTGACAGGGTTCAGCTACGTTATACAGGCTACCACAATACAGTGTTAATCATAGAAAAAATGATAAATAACATGGCGATAGCGCGTTTTTGTAATTTTTTACACAAACTTGACCCTGAGCTTGTGATTTACAGGCCAATGAGCCCCACTAACTTGTTTGCCCCCAGGCCAAGGGTAACTGCGACTACGATGCCTCCCAAAAGGTTGCTCTGCCAGCCGTTCGCGGCGTTGCCGAGCAATTTGCGCTCATTCATCAGCCACAACAGGATAATGGCGATCACTGGAAGTAGTAGCCCGTTGGCCGCCTGTGCAAACACGATCAAGCTGAGCGGACGAGCGCCGGTGGCGGCAAACAATGTGCCTGTGAAAACAACACTCAGGGCAATGCCCCTAAACGCAGTGCCTCGCAGGGTGTCGGGTAAGCCCAGGGCGCCACAGACGGCGTAGGCGGCCGCCAGGGGAGCTGTGATTGCACTCGTAAGGCCGGCTGCGAATAAGCCCAGGGCAAAGACATAGCGCCCCGAGGGACCAAGAACCGGATCCAGTTGTGTGGATATCTTGTCCGGAGAAAACGTCAGCCCCTGGGAAAAGAAGGTAATGGCCGCGGCGCTCACTATGGCAAGGGTGATGAGTCCACCAAGGGCTACCGATACAACAGTGTCCATGCGCGCAGCGGACAGTGCCAACGCGCGATCAGGTTCGTCTGCCCAGTGCTCCCGAGCGGCGTTGGCTTGAAGAAAGAGGTTGTAGGGAACCACTGTGGTGCCAATAAGCGCTATCACAGTGGTTATGGAGCCGCCGGGTAAGCTCGGGAGGGTGACACCCTTCAGAAGCGCCGACCAATCCGGCTTTAGGAGTAAGGCGCTGACCACAAATACAGCGCTCATCACCAGAACCAGAGCGATGAGCACGCGCTCGAGATGCTTATACGCTGGCAGGAATAGCAAGGCAGCGGAACTGCCGCCGATCGCCAGAGCCCAGTACTGGGTGCTGATGGGCGAAATACTCTGTAAAGCTAACGCAGCACCTGCAATATTGCCGGACTCATAGGCGGCGTTCCCCAGACCGATCGCGGCGATGACCAGCAGGATTGTTCCGCGTCCAAGCCATCGGCCGCTCAGGGCCTTTCGCAAGGTGGTGGCAAGTCCGTTGCCGGTAACGATGGCCTGTCGAACGCTCATCTCCTGCAAAGCCATTGTGGCGCCCACAGAAAACAGCAGCGCCCATAGCAAAGCGTAGCCATAGCCGGCACCCGCGGCGCTGGCGGTGGCAATAGTACCCGGGCCCACAAACGCTGCGGTGACCAAAAGACCGGGACCAAATCCCCACTTGCGACTTTTCTGCGCTGTCACGGTACCTGCCTCATTGATGAATCCAAATCTATGCCTCTTCGATGCAGGCGCGCAGCCCAGCTGCTAGTATCCGCCCGATGATAACCGAGGCAAGCATTGCACCGACACTTAGTGTCTCAATCGTGCTCCACAATAGCAGCCTGGAGCATTTGCGAGTCACCTTGCAGAGTCTTGTTGCATGCATCGCGGAGCTTGAGGATGTGCTGTCGGCGCCGGTGTCCTTGACGCTGCTAGATAATGACTCCACTGCCGACTATCGCCAGGAAGTTGCGGATCTGGTCGCGCAATTTCAGGCTCAGGACAGCAGCGCCTGGTCGCTACACTTTCATCTGAGTAGTCACAACGCGGGTTTCGGGGCTGGTCACAATCAGGCGCTGCAAGACAGTTCTGATCGTTATCTGTTGATTTTGAACCCCGACGTTGAGTTGGCTCCCGCTGCTTTGCGGGAGGCCTTGTTCTTTTTGAATTCTCAATCGGATGTGGTGGCAGTAAATCCCTTTTGCGAGCGAGGCGATGGTAGTCCAGAGTATTTATGTAAGCGCTACCCCACGATATTTGATCTGGTTTTGCGGGGTTTGCCGTTTTCTGCGCTTCGAGAGAGGTTCGCTGTGCGGCTTGCACACTATGAGTACGGTGAGCGGGATGCGGATGTGCCTGCAGAGGTTGAGCTGCTGAGCGGCGCCTGTCTGCTTTGTCGCCAGAGCGCTTTTACTGCGGTAGGTCGTTTTGACGAGCGTTTCTTTATGTACTTCGAAGATTTTGACCTGTCATTGCGACTTGCCTCCCAGGGGCGGCTTATGTATCTGCCAACAATGCGGATCGTGCATCACGGTGGTTTTGCGGCCAGGAAAGGTTTGCGTCACATAATTTGGTTCGCCCGTTCCGCGGCACGTTTTTTTAGCGTTCATGGGTGGCGACTGCACTGATTACCCCGGGCCGGTGTTAAACTTTGCTTATGAGTGCATCTGGAGAAATTAGGCGGCTTCGCTACCTTGAGGCCATGGGCGTGCCGGTTTATGTCACACGCCGAGCATTGCCCGGTGCCGCAGTTACGGCCAAGTGTGGGCTGCGTGTCACTGCGAAAGTTGCGCCGCTGCAAGCCGGGGTCTCCGCGCCCGATACAGGCAGTACATCGGCGGCACAGGCTTTACGCGAATCGCTGCGTAATGATGCAGGCCAGCAATCCGTAGAGACGAGAGCGGCGGACCGAAGGTCTGCGCCTGCAGCCACGGCTCAAAATAGCCAGGAGCCCGCAACGCGTTTTCGTTTGGCAGCGGTAATTTGTGGTGGGCGTCTTTGGGTCGAGGCTCTGGGTGAGGAAGCTCTGGCGAGTGACCAGGTACTGCTCATTACTGCCATGGGACGGGCGCTCACACATCCGCAGGCCAGTGACGAAGCGCCGGCTGTGACCGAGTTTCGCTGGCCATTGCATGATAACGTGCAGCTAGGATTGGGGGCTGAGGAGGCTGCAGCAACGCTGCAAGGCTTTCTGTACCGACAGATTGAGGAGCATGCCTGCGTTGAATTGATCTGTCTCGGTGAGTCGAGCAAAGCTCTGCTTACGAGCCTTCAATTGCCCTGCGCCAGACGCTACACACCCTCAACGCGCGATATGCTTGAAAGTCCCGCGCTGAAGCGTGACGTTTGGAGTGCGCTACTCGCTTGAGTGTCGTCATTCGTGAAGCGACGCTTGAGGATATCGATGTCATTCTGAAGATCGATAGAGACTGTTCACCTGTGTTTGCAAAGGCCGAGAGCTACGAACGCTTGATGAGTCACCCGGGCGCAGTGCTCCTCGCTGTTGTTGCCGAGGAAGTCGCTGGATTTGCGGCCTGCTCCAGAGTATTGGATGAGGCTACGCTGCTGAATCTGGTGGTGGTGCCTGAGGTGCGGAGCAAGGGTGTTGCCCGAGACTTACTGGATGCGTTGTTAGAGCGGCTGATGGACCTGGGTGTGTCGCGCCTGTTGCTGGAAGTGCGCCAGAGCAATGTCATCGCGCAGTCTCTGTATGTATCTGCCGGCTTTGGGCACGATGGACAAAGAGCGGACTATTATCCAGGTCACAATGGGGGCGCCGCCGAGACGGCGATATTGATGAGTCGACAACTGGGGATTCAAAATGCGAGTGCTTGAAGCTGGGGACTGGGGACTATTGCTCCCTGATGAGTGGCAGGCAGAGCAGGAGGACGATGTCATCGTCATTGGTGACCGAGATGGTGTGGGCTGCATAGAAATCAGTGAGCTACACAAAGACACCGGAGACTTTGGTGCTGAGGATTTGCAGCAGTTCGTCACCGAGGACTCGATTTGGGACTCAGTGCGCCGCGGCAGCTTTGAAGGGCTTCGCACATCGCTTATTGAGGACGGGGCCGCCATCAGAGAATGGTACCTCTATGCCGGCAAGCTACTCTTGTACGTCACTTACAGCTGTGAGCTTGATAATCAAGGGCTGGATGATGCTGCGGTGGATGACATTCTTGATACGCTTCGTATGGCCACACAGTGAGCTGCTTAGCTAGTTAACTGTCCCGGTGACCCGCACGCGCTTGCTGCCCGTTTCGATAGGCGCGGATCGCGCGGCTGCGCGGCGTTGCATATTGCCATCGATGAGGTTCTTTAAAGCAATGATAAGGCCCGTGAAGATAAATGCGCCCGGAGGCAAAATCGCCAGTAAGAATGGTTGATAGTCGTCAAAGGCGACCATTTTCCAATCTGCCGCCGAGGGTCCAAAAAGAAGATCCATGTTTGCAAATATTGCCCCGGTCCCGGATAACTCGCGAAGCGCCCCTAGAAGTAACAGAATCAAGGTAAACCCCAGTCCCATGATAAAGCCGTCGTACATGGCCGGGAGTACGGGGTTCTTCCGAGCAAAACCATCTGCGCGACCCAGAATCACACAGTTTGTCGTAATCAAAGGCAGGAAGATGCCGAGTATTTCGTAAAGTTCATAGCTGTAGGCCTGCATGAGTAATTCTATGCAGGTCACGGCGGCTGCAATAATCATGACAAAGGTAGGCAGCCGCACCGCATCTGACGTTACGTTGCGTATCAGCGAAACCGCTGTGTTTGACGTCACAAGCACCAAGCAGGTAGCGATACCCAGGCCCAAAGCATTTACCACGCTCCCGGTCACGGCCAGCAGCGGGCACAGTCCCAGTAGTTGCACGATCGCAGGATTGTTCTTCCATAGGCCGTTGATGGAGAGTTCACCGTAGTCAGCTGTGCTCATGGTGTGGACTCCTGCTCGGGATTTTGTGTGCCAAAGAGTTCGTCGTGCCTATCCTGAACGTACAGTAGTACTCGTGCTGTCGCCTGGACAACCGCACGTGGTGTGATCGTCGCTCCGGTGAATTGATCAAAGTCGCCGCCGTCCTTGCGCACGGTCCAGCGATCTGTTGCTGGATTCGTCAGGGAGCGGCCTTGAAAGCTGTTGATCCAATCTGATTTCCGGTGGTCGACAGCATCACCGAGTCCTGGCGTTTCACGATGCTGAAGCACGCGAACGCCGGCAACACTGCCATCACGATTCACACCTACGATCAACTCGATAGCTCCGCTGTATCCATCCGGGGCCATTGCGGGGATAAGAGCGGCTGTCGCGACCCCTGCGCGCCTGGCGATGTAAATGGATTTTTCTTCGCGCAATTGGAGTAGGGGATCGTTCATTGGAGCTGAAATTCGATCGTCGAGCATCGCGTTGTCATGTCGGTCCCTGGGGATAATCTGCAAAAGGGCTTTTTCTTCCGCAGCGCGCTGCGCAGCGCTGATACGATCCTTGGTGCCTAAAAAGGTGCTTGCCACCAGTAAGGCGGTAAGCACGGCAAAGCCAGCCAACAGCAAGCTGTTGCGGGTCATGGCCTGGCGAAGCTCGTTCACGCCTTGGGCCCTTTGCGATAACCGTAGACTTTTGGTTGTGTGTAGTTGTCGATAAATGGAGCCGCAAAGTTAGCAATGAGAACAGCGAACGCGACGGCATCGGGGTAGTTTCCGCGGACCCGGATTGTGTAAACAAGAAGCCCGATGATGGCGCCAAAAATCAGGCGTCCGCGATTGCTCACCGCTGAAGACACCGGATCCGTAAGGATAAAAAACGCACCGAACATTGTTGCGCCACTGAACAGGTGAAACAGCGGAGACCCTCCACTGGCAGAGCTTCCTTCATCGTAAAACATCACAGCACAGAGGCTTAGCGTCAGCAACATCGCCAGCGGTGCGTGCCAGGTAAAGATGCGCTTGTAGAGCAGGAAGAGGCCGCCAATGAGAAAGGCCAAATTCGCCCCGGCCCAGCCCACACCCTGGAACGCCCCAAACTGCGGATTGCTGGCGTAGAGGTCCGTAAGCATCATGCCTTTATTCTGGCGTATGAGATCCAATGGCGTGGCCATGGTTAGTCCGTCAAAGCTACTGGGGTTGAAGCAGGCGCGCAGTGCCTCCATGAAGCCTGGTACCGTTTCCCCCACACCTAATGGCGCGGCCCAGGTGCTCATCTGCAGCGGGAAAGAGATGAGTAACACGACGTAGCCGACCATGGCAGGATTAAAGGGGTTGTAGCCCAGGCCGCCGTATAAGTGCTTTGCTATGAGGATGGAAAAACTCACTCCGATCACAAGCAGCCACCACGGCGCGTAGGGAGGTAATGCTACGCACAGTAGTGTCGATGTCACCAAGGCGCTGTAGTCAGTGAGGAATGGCTTGATAGCTTGCCGGCGTAGGCGCAGAGCCAGTGTTTCGCAGGCGAGGGCTATAAGTCCCCCGAACAGGACGTTGATGATCACGCCGGCACCAAAATAGTAAGTCAGTACCGCGATACCCGGCAGGGTCGCCAGTAGCACCGTACGCATGACCGAGCTGGTGCTCATCGGCCCATGGGCGTGCGGTGACGTAACGACCAGTAAGCTCATGCGTTCGCGGTCTCGTTTTCTGGCTTTGCGGTGCTAGCTGCAAACTCGGCCTGAGCTGCCGCCAGTTTTTTCTCGGTGGTTAGCACGGCATTTTGCAAGGCCGCAGAAATAGTGGGGTCGCTGCCGTCATCCGCAGCCAGTTTCTCCCGGGCTTTGCTCAGGCGAGTCTCAATACGGGCAAGTTTGTCTTTGTGTACTTGTGCACTATCTGCCGGGCTATTTGCTTGCGCGGCTTTGCGTGCCTGCGCCCTGGCGATAGCGGCTTGAATGGGGTCGTCGTCTCCCGTTTGATCCGCAGCCTTGGCGATCGCGGCTTTTTTGCGCGCAGCCCGTTTGGCTTCTTTCTCTGCTGCGGCGCGAGCCATACGCTCCTGACGCGCCTCGAAGCGTTCGCGGGCATGATCGGCACGCGCGTTATCTGCCTTTTGCTCTCGCACGGCGGCTTTTGAGGCTCGGTAATACTGCACTAAAGGAATATGGCTGGGGCAGACGTACGAGCAGGCCCCGCATTCAATACAATCAAACAGGTGGTGCTCTTCCAGGCGGTCGTGGTCCTGGGCTCGGGCAAACCAATAAAGCTGCTGAGGCAGCAACCGTGCAGGACAGGCTTCTGCACAAAGACCGCAGCGGATACAGGCTTGCGCCATATCGGGTTCGGGGAGTTCCTGCAGGCCGGGTACCAACAGGCAATTGGTGGTTTTCACCACAGGACAGCGGTGGTCAGCCAATGTGACGCCCATCATCGGGCCACCCATTATCAAGCGCTGTGGTTCCGCAGGCAGGTACTTCGCCTGCTCAAGGAGATCCAGCATGGGAGTCCCCAGCAGTACTTCAAAATTTCCAGGGCTCTTGGCAGACTCACCGGTGACCGTGGTCACACGACTGACCAGGGGGCGACCGTGAACAATCGCATCGTGAATGGCTGCAGCACTACCCACGTTCTGACAAAGAATGCCAATGCTCGATGGCAGACCACCGCTGGGCACCTGTTTGCCGGTGAGTATCTCTATGAGTTGCTTCTCGCCACCGGAGGGATACTTGGTGGGAAACACCACAAGCTCTATGTCCTGACGGTCGCCCAGTACGGTTTTAAACGCTGCAATTGCCTCGGGTTTGTTGTCCTCAATGCCAATCAGTATCTCGCTGGGGCGGGCGATATACGCAAGAATTTCCACGCCAGAAATAATCTCCGCTGCGCGCTCTCGCATTAAGGTATCGTCGGCGGTGATGTAGGGTTCGCACTCTGTTCCATTAATGATCAGGGTGTCGATGGCGTTATTTTCGTCTTTCGGCAGCTTTAGCGCGGTGGGAAACCCTGCGCCACCGAGGCCTGCGATGCCTGCTTCAAAAATCCGCTGTACCAAATCGGCGGGAGGCAGGCTGCGATAGTCCGCCACCGGTTCCAAAGCGCCCCAGCGATCTTCGCCGTCACAGTCGATAACAATGCACCGGCCGGTAAGACCTGATGCATGTGGAATTGGACGATCTTCAATCGCGGCGATCATCCCGGATGTCGGTGCGTGAACGGGCAGGCCGCTCAGATCGGTGAGTCTCTGGCCGCCCAATACTGTCTGCCCTGGCTCAACAATCGCCGCGGCGGGAGGGCCTATATGCTGCGACAGTGGGAGTACTAACTGCGGGGGTAAGGCCGCCCTGCGGATGGCCTCGCGGTTGGATAGTGACTTCCGTTCGCTGGGGTAAATGCCACCGTGAAAATCGTAGACACGTCTCACGCGGCGTTCTCCCGGGCGGCATCCGTGGCGATGATCAGTGGACGTATTTCAGCCGTGGGCAGATCCCAATGCCAGTTTGCTAGTGTTTTGGGCAGCGGTAGCATCTCGATGCAGTCCACGGGGCAGGGGTCTACGCAAAGATCGCAGCCGGTACATTCTGCTGCAATAACCGTGTGCATTTGTTTAGCAGCGCCGACGATGGCATCTACCGGACATGCCTGAATGCACTTGGTGCAGCCAATACAGTCCTCTTCGATAATGAATGCGACAGTGGTTTCGGCTTCTGCACCGTGCTCCGCGTCCAGTGGCGGGGCCTCTACATCGAGCAAATCGGCAAGGGCCTGAATGCCGGCTTCGCCGCCGGGAGGGCATTTGTTAATCTCTTCACCCGCAACAATAGCTTCAGCGTAGGGTCGGCAGCCCGGATAGCCACACTGCCCGCACTGGGTTTGCGGGAGGATGGCATTAATCTGGTCGGCGATGGGATTACCTTCGGCGCGAAAACGAATGGAGGCAAAGCCAAGTATGGATCCGAAGACAAGGCCTAGCGCCAGCATGGCCCCCAGCGCGGCGATAAACGGATAGCTACTGATGAATTCTGACATGGCGCTATACCAACCCGGCAAAGCCCATGAACGCCAGGGACATCAGGCCGGCAGTTACCATGCCGATGGCGGCGCCGGAGAATGGTGTCGGTACGTCTGCTACAGCGATACGCTCGCGCATTGCCGCAAACAAAATAAGCACTAAAGAAAATCCCAGAGCCGCGCCAAATCCATATAGCAAAGCCTCGATGAAGCTATGGCTCTTGTTGGTGTTGATCAGGGCGACACCAAGAACCGCACAATTGGTGGTAATGAGTGGCAGGTAAACACCCAGCACCCGATGGAGCAGGGGGCTGGACTTGCGCACAACCATCTCGGTGAACTGCACCACCACGGCAATCACCAGGATGAAGGCGATGGTTTTTAGATAAGCCAGTCCCAGTGGTAGCAGCAGGTAGTGATAGGTCAGGTGGCTGCAGGCAGAGGCGAGGGTGAGAACGAAGGTCGTCGCCATGGACATACCCATGGCCGTCTCCAGTTTATTCGAGACACCCATGAATGGGCACAATCCCAGGAATTGAACCAGAACAAAGTTGTTGACCAGAATGGCGCCAATCAGAAGCAGCGAGTAGTCCGCCAACATTCCCTCACCCAAAGCATCCGCGGATGCAAAATGAATTTTACAAAGGCCCAGTGCCGACACACTTGCCGGTCACCGAGTTATCCTCTTTATGCCATGTTAGGCAGACTATTGTTGATAAACAATGCGTTGGCGCAATATAGCTTCCAGCTCTCACTCCTTTAGGTAACCCGCATGCCGGGGGTCGCGCCGCTGTCCGGCGCCAGCAAATAAATTTCCGTGTCACCTTCGCCTGCAGCCAGAACCATCCCTTCGGATACACCAAAGCGCATTTTGCGCGGTGCCAGGTTAGCCACAACAACAGTGAGGCGACCCACCAATGTGGCGGGATCGTAGGCAGCCTTAATCCCTGAGAAGACCTGCCGTTTGCCCAGTTCACCCACATCCAGACTCAGTGCGAGTAGTTTATCCGCGCCTTCCACCGCCTCGGCGGCATCAATTCTGGCTATACGCAAATCCACTTTCTGGAAGTCTCGAATATCCAGATATTCGCTGTCTGATGTTTGCTGTGACTTGCCGGGCGCCTTGGTCTTTTTGGACACGGGCTTGTTATCCGTCGGTGGAGCCGGAGCCTCGTCGCGATTGCTCTCGACCATTTTGGCCACCAGTTTCGGATCCACTCGTTGCATCAGTGGTTCAAAGGTCGCGAGTTCATGGTCCAGAAGAAGGCTGCTGCTTTGCCCCCAATCGAGACTGCAGCGCAGGTAGTTCGCGGCCCGCTCTGCCATCTGTGGCAGAACGGGTTGCAGGTAGATCATGAGCATGCGGAAGCAATTAATACCCGTGGAGCACACCGCCTGAACCTCGGCGGCCTGCTTGGGATCTTTTGCCATAACCCAGGGCTTGTGCTGGTCGATGTACTGATTTGCTTTATCCGCCAGCTCCATAATCAGACGGATAGCTTTGCTGAACTCTCGGTCCTCATAGGCCTGCGCGATGTCTACCCCCGCATTGCTAAAGGACTCCAATAGCTCGGGTTCGCTGCAGCTGGCAGACATTTGGTTGTCAAAGCCCTTGCGCAAAAATCCTGCGCAGCGACTTGCAATGTTCACAACCTTGCCCACTACGTCAGAATTGACGCGCTGTACAAAGTCCTCGAGGTTCAGGTCTATATCATCGACACCGGAACCAAGCTTTGCCGCGAAGTAGTAGCGCAGGTACTCAGAATCCAGATGATCCAGATAATGCCGGGCATTGATAAACGTGCCCCGGCTTTTGGACATCTTGGTGCCATCAACGGTTAGGAAACCATGTGCGAAAACGCCCGTGGGTGTGCGCAGCTCGGCGCTGTGCAGCATCGCGGGCCAGAACAAGCCGTGGAAATTGATGATGTCCTTGCCTACAAAGTGGTAAAGCTCGGTATTGCCTCCGGGCTGCCAGAAATCGTCAAACTCCACACCGCTGCGCTCGCAGTAGTTCTGGAAGCTGCCCATGTAGCCGATGGGCGCATCGAGCCAGACGTAGAAGTATTTATCGGTTTCTCCCGGGATGGTGAAGCCGAAGTAGGGGGCATCGCGGCTGATATCCCATTCCTGAAGCTCGCCGTCGGTCCACTCGCGAAGCTTGTTTGCTACCGCATCTTGCAAGGTGCCGGAGGCAATCCATTCCCGGAGCATTTCGGCGAACATCGGTAGGCGGAAGAAAAAATGACGGGACTCACGCTCAACAGGCGTAGCCCCCGAGAGCGCTGATACGGGGTCGATGAGCTCCGTGGGTGAGTAAGTCGCACCGCAAGCTTCACAGTTGTCGCCATACTGATCAGGGGTTTTGCACTTCGGGCAGCTGCCTTTGATGAAGCGGTCTGCCAAGAACAGGCCTTTCTCCGGGTCATAGGCCTGGGTGATTTCCCGCTCACTGATAGCGCCGGCGGCTTGCAAGCGCTGGTAGATGGTCTCGGACCAGTGCCGAGTCTCATCAGAGTGGGTGCTGTAAAAGTTGTCAAAGCTGATGGCAAAGTCATTGGAAGCTGATAGGTGGTCTTTATGAATCGCCTCTATCTGCTGCTCTGGCGTAATGCCCTGGCGCTCAGCGCTGAGCATAATCGCCGTGCCGTGGGCATCATCGGCACATATATAGTGACACTCGTGGCCACGAGCGCGCTGAAAGCGCACCCAGATGTCGGTTTGCACCTGCTCGAGTATGTGACCCAGGTGAAGAGGGCCGTTGGCATAAGGTAAGGCGCTGGTTACCAGAATACGCCGCTTTGCTTGCGTCATTGCGAATCTGTCCGGGTCGGGAAGGCGCGCCATGATAGCGACTGCCTTCGGGGATTTCACCTGCATTGATTGAGTGCGTGACAGGCAGTACCTATACTTGACGCCTTTGTGACATCAGGGCACTAAATACGCATGCAAGCGGCCAAGCATATTATTGCAGTTGCCTCCGGTAAGGGGGGCGTCGGAAAGTCCACTACAGCGATTAATCTGGCGCTGGCATTGCAGTCTACGGGTGCTCGCGTTGGGCTGCTGGACGCCGATATTTACGGCCCCAGCGTGGCTCTAATGCTGGGTGTGCCTGATGGCACGCGGCCCGATACTCGAGACGGGAAGACCCTTGTTCCAGTGACAGCCCATGGTCTGGTGAGCATGTCTATGGCGTATCTTGCTAATGAGCGTACGCCCGTAGTTTGGCGGGGCCCCATGGCCGGCGGAGCATTGATACAGATGCTGGAGCAAACCGACTGGGGCGAACTGGATTATTTGTTGATTGATATGCCCCCGGGAACCGGCGACATTCAGCTGACTTTGTCACAAAAGGCGGCCCTGTCCGGCGCCGTGATTGTGACCACACCGCAGGACATTGCGCTGCTTGACGCCCGCAAGGGGATCGAAATGTTTCGCAAGGTGAATGTTCCGGTCTTGGGTGTGATCGAAAACATGGCGACCCACACCTGCAGTGAATGTGGCCACACAGAGTCAATATTTGGCTCTGACGGTGGAGAGCGGATCTCGTCTGAGTACGGTGTGGAGTTGCTCGCGAGTCTGCCCCTGGCAAGAACAATCCGTGAGCATACGGATGCGGGTACGCCCGTTGTGCTATCCGAAGCGGATAGTCCTGCGGCGAAGGCGTATATGGCGGCGGCGAACGCGCTTATTCAGGTGCTCCAAGGCAAGGAGTCTCCCCAGGACTTCCCGACAATTAGTATTAGCGACGATTAACGAGAGAACTTATGAGTATCAAATCTGACAAGTGGATTCGTCGCATGGCGGCCGAGCACGGCATGATTGAACCTTTCGAAGCAGGGCAGGTTCGAGGCGATAGTGACACCGGACGGGTGATTTCCTATGGCACATCCAGCTATGGATACGATGTTCGCTGTGCTGACGAGTTTCGCGTATTTACAAATATCAATTCAGCAACGGTGGACCCCAAGGCCTTCGACGACGACAGTTTTGTGAACGTCAGTAGCGATGTCTGCGTGATACCGCCAAACTCCTTCGCGTTGGCGCGCACCGTGGAGTACTTCCGTATCCCACGCAACGTTCTGACGATTTGTCTGGGCAAGTCCACCTACGCCCGCTGCGGCATTATTGTGAATGTCACGCCTCTGGAGCCCGAATGGGAAGGACATGTCACTCTGGAGTTTTCTAACACCACTACGCTACCCGCAAAGATCTATGCCAATGAAGGCGTGGCGCAGATGTTGTTTTTTGAGTCTGACGAGGTCTGCGAGGTTAGCTACAAGGACCGTGGTGGAAAGTATCAGGGCCAGACTGGCGTGACGCTTCCCAAGGCATGATCAACTGCTGGAGCCAGCCACCGCGGTGCCGGCGATGCTGGCGCTGATCAGGTCGGCTTCGGTAGTTTTGCCGTCGTCAATATGCACGGTTCGCACCATCAGATAATCCCACTCAGGAGCTATCCAAACGCCTGATGTGCGCTCGGGGTCATCATGATCGCGCTCAAAATGCAGGGTGTCTATCCAGCCCATGGGTGTCTCAAGGCGTTCCTCACCCTTGTAGACCAGGCGATATTCTTTGACTCTACGGCCGTCTGCTACGTGAAACAGCATATCTTCTTTGGGTGTGGGGTCGTTGAGCAAGGACAGGCGAAGTTGTTCCTGCTGGCTCATTCGATCCAAAGTGTCGCCGGTTTTCGGCAGTTCGTACCACTCCTTCTTGTACAGGCTTCGAATAATGCTGGAGCCCTCGTCAAAATGTACTTCCCGACGGCGACTTACCGGCCCGCTGAGTTGGTAGACGTAGGAACGCGGTTGGATCAGGTCGCCCTCGAGTGTGAACACGCTGACTTCGCTGATGCCAGCTACGAGCAATTTGCCCTCGCTGGTCAGTCGGCAGTCGCCGTTATCGTCCAAAGATAAACTGCGACGAAGCTTGATACTCAGACCCGACGTCGATGTTTTGTATACCGCGTCGTACGGTGTCAGCGTCCGATGCTCGTGCTCGAGTGCACCGTGTTGTGTCGGCGCATTCTCGGCCTCCTGAGCCTGCGCGCTGCCCATTAAGAAGCCGGCTGCGACTAGTAGGCATCCGAGCAATGCTTTTGCCTGGCGGAGGATGGTGATGTCCGTGACTGTCATGCGCGTATCTCATTACTCATAGTTGAATCGTCCTTCCAGACCTGTCCGTCGCGAAGCACTACTTTATCCTCAAGACACCAGCTTATCGCCAGAGGATAAATGCGATGCTCCTGCTCCTGCACCTTGGCAGCTAGGCTTACTGCGTCGTCCTGGGGGTCTATGTTCACCCTCACTTGTGCAATTGATGGGCCTGCATCCAGCTGCGGTGTGACAAAGTGTACCGTGGCGCCGCATTCACTGTCGCCAGCATCCAGCGCACGCTGATGGGTATTCAGTCCCGGATACTTAGGCAACAACGATGGGTGAATGTTCAATAGCGATCCGTAATATTCCCCAATAAAGCGATCGGTCAGGATTCGCATAAAGCCGGCGAGCACGACAAAGTCGATGGACGCCTTGCGCAGCGCTTTGAGCATCTGTTCTTCAAAGGCCTCCCGGCTGTCAAATTGACGATGATCAATGCAGCAGTAGGGAATTCGCCGCTGCTCGGCTCGCGTCAAAACAGTCGCCTTGGGCACATTACAGATAACAAGGCCTACTTCCGCCGGTATCTGTCTCTGCTCACAGGCCTGGGCAATCGCTTCCATGTTGGAACCGGCGCCGGACGCGAGAATAGCGATTCGCCGCAGTGCATTCATTCGCTGAATGTTATACCTTCGCTGCCGCTGACGATCTCACCCAGCTCCCAGGCGCGCAAATCGTGCTGCTCCAGTGCGCTGATGGCTAGAGCAGCATCTTCAGGAGGCAGGCAGATCACCATGCCCACTCCGCAGTTGAAGGTGCGAAACATCTCCATGCGATCGATGTTTCCAGCGCTTTGCAACCACTTGAATACCGCCGGCCATTCCCAGCTCTGCGTATCTACACGTGCCGTAGCACCGTCGGGCAGAACCCGCGGCAGGTTCTCCAGAAGGCCGCCACCAGTGATGTGGGCCATGGCGTGAATCTCTACCTGCTCTCGCAGTGAAAGCAATGCTTTGCAATATAGGGTCGTGGGTTCCAGCAAAAGCTCTCCGAGGTTTTTGCCGTCCTGTTCCAGTGGGGCGCTAAGGTCGGCGTTGCTTCTTTCAAGCACGCTGCGAATCAGTGAGTAGCCATTGGCATGGGGTCCGCTGCTGGCTATGGCTATCAGACTGTCGCCCACTGTCACCGCACGGCCATCAATCACCCTGTCTTTTTCCACGACGCCGACGCAAAAACCGGCCAGGTCATAATCGCCTTCGCTGTACATGCCGGGCATTTCAGCGGTTTCACCCCCGACCAAAGAGCAGCCAGAGAGCTCGCAGCCTCTGGCTATACCGCGTACCACATCGGTGGCGACATCCAGGTCGAGTTTTCCGGTGGCGTAGTAATCGAGGAAGAAAAGGGGCTCTGCGCCGCTCACGGCAATGTCATTCGCACACATGGCTACCAGGTCGACGCCTATGTGCTCGTGACGATTGAGTTCGATCGCCAGCCGCAACTTGGTGCCAACACCGTCAGTGCCCGAGACCAGAAGAGGCTCACGATAGCCGGCAGGCAAAGCGCACAGCGCACCAAAGCCCCCCAGGCTGCCCATGACTTCGGGGCGCCGCGTGCGGTCTACGGCGTCGCGGATACGACCCACCAGGGCATTCCCCTTATCGATATCCACTCCCGCATCGCGATAGGTGAGAGGCGTGGTGTTTTCATTTTCTGACATCGTTCATTGGCCGGGGTAAATATGAGCGCGCAGTTTAGCGTCAAAGGCTCGTCAGTAAAGGGCGAGTCCCACCGCCAGCGCTGGTACAATGACCGAATGCCAACACTGCTTCTTCGTCAATTTGTCGCGACTTTGCTGTTTTTACAGTGCGCCCTGCTATGGAATCAGGGTGTTCAGGCCGAGATCGTGGACGATATCTATACAGCGCGACTCGTCGTTGAGGGTCGTGATACGCGTTCCCTGAACGCTGCGCGCAGAGCCGGGCTTGCCGAAGTGCTTATCAAGGCTTCAGGCGATCCTCAGGCACCCCAGAGCGCCGAGGTGCTCAAGGCTCTGGATAGCTCCCAAACCTATCTTCTTGGTTACAGCTACGAAGAGGAAGCCGATGGGACTGTACTGTTACGCATGGAGTACGATGAGCAGGCCGTGCAACAGCTTTTGCGTGAGGCGGGTCTGCGGCTATGGACCGCGAATCGACCGTTGGTGCTTACCTGGTTGGTTATCAGTGATGAGCAGGGACGCCGATTTGCTTCAGTGGACGCAGCCCCCCAGGCAGATAGCGTGTTGCGGGAGAGCTTTGTTCGGCGTGGTGTACCCCTGCAAACTCCGCTTTACGACCTGATGGATACCGCAGCAATTTCTCCTGGCGAGGCCTGGCGTCAATCGTCGCCCGCGCTGATGGAGGCTTCGAGCCGTTATCGCGGGGCTGAAGTGCTGGCTGGGCGTGTGGCCCGACTCTCCGATGGCAGTTGGGTAGGGGACTGGCGATACCTGGACAATGGGCGCTGGCGAAGCCGCTCCAGCGTAGCTGACAGCCTTCAGGCTTTCACCGATGCCGGGGCGGAACTGGTCGCCGGCACCCTGGTGGAGCAGTACGGTGTAAAACTGACCGAGGATAGCGACGAGCGTTATCGTTTAACGCTGCGGGGGGTGCGAAGCTTCGACGACTATATGGTTTTACAGCAGGTTTTGGGCTCTCTCGAAGCGGTCCGCAGCGTGGTGCCCGAAAGCCTGCTGGGAGACCAGGTGAGCTTGCGGGTAAAGGCAGAAACCGATTTGCAGCAGCTGGCACGAATCATTGAATTGGATACGCGCTTTGTACCACTTCCTCTGGAGCCGGGGCAGAATGGATTGTCCTATGAATGGATACGATGAGTAGCACCACGCCTGACCCTGATAGTAAGGCCGAGATTCCTATAAATCGCTGGCCGCTGGTTTTTGCTGTGTTTGCGGGCATGGGGCTGTTGTTCTACCTGCTGCAGCCGATTTTGTTGCCCTTTGTTCTGGGAGCTCTCATGGGTTACCTGGGTGACCCACTCGTAGATCGTGTCGAGGAAAGAGGAGGTAGTCGAACCTTTGGCGTTATTCTCGTCTTCCTGTTTTTTACCACATTGTCGCTGCTGGCGATGTTCTTCGCGGTGCCGATTCTCCTGCAGCAGCTTGACGCATTGGTGGGCCGTATTCCCCTTGTGTACACCTGGCTGCGTGATGTCGCGGTGCCCTGGCTACAATCCCGAACTCTGGTTACGGACGCGAGTCTTCCGCAAATTGATTTGTCCGCAGAGTTACTACAGAACTGGCAATCCCTGGGTAAGGTGACCGCTTCCACTGTGTCGAGCATTACTGGCTCAGGTTTGGGTCTTTTGCTGTGGCTGGCAAACATCGCGCTGGTACCTGTCGTTGCGTTTTACCTTATGCGGGACTGGGACGATATCGCCGAACGAATTCTCCGCCTTATGCCCAAGGCCTGGCAGACCGGTACGCTGCAGATGGTTAGCGAAGCCGATGAGGTCGTCGGTGCCTTTCTTCGCGGTCAGTTCATTGTGATGTGCGCACTTGGTGCTCTGTACGCATCGGGGCTGTGGTTTGTCGGCTTACAGCTTGCTTTGCTGTTGGGTTTTATCGCGGGTCTGGCAAGCATTGTTCCTTATCTTGGTTTTATTGTGGGGATATCCGCATCGCTTGCAGCGGCCTGGTTACAGTTTCATGAGCCGTTGCCCCTGCTGTATGTTGCTGGGGTTTTCGGGGTGGGCCAATTGATCGAGAGCATGGTGTTAACACCGGTATTGGTGGGCAATCGGATTGGTTTGCACCCAGTGGTGGTGATTTTTGCCTTGATGGCAGGAGGGCAGCTAGCCGGATTTGTAGGCGTTGTGGTGGCTTTACCCGTAGCGGCGGTGATCAAGGTGTTTGCCAGCCACGCGCTGGTGCATTATCGAAATAGCCAGATCTATGCCGGGGGAGATCTCGAAAACCCGGGCGATGATGCCTGATTCAGCGCACTCCCGGGACCAGTCTCCTCAGTTGCCCTTGCAGATAGGGCTGGAGGATGACTCTACCTTCGATAACTTCCTCGCTCGCAAGGCTCTGGCACCGCTGCTGGACAGCCTGTCCCGTCCCAATACTGAGCCTCTCCAGTTTATCCATGGCGCTGCCGGGGAGGGCAAGAGCCACTTGCTGCAGGCGCTGTGTCATGCGACGGAGGGTGCGTTGTATTTACCGCTTTGCGCGTTACTGGATTCACCAGCCAAAGAAGTGTTGCAAGATCTGGAGTCGTCCTCGCTGCTAGCGTTGGACGAACTGGAGGCGATCGCCGGACGGTCAGATTGGGAAGAAGCCTTATTTCACCTGATCAATCGAGCCCGAGCGACGCAATGTCCACTTTGGATAGCGGCTCGACGACCTGCCACTGATCTGGGGGTGCAGCTTGCCGACCTCAGCTCGCGTTTGGCTGGCGGCGTAACCTGGGCGATCGGTGCCGCAAGTGACGACGACAAGCTGGAGATTTTGAAGTTTCGTGCGCAGCGCAGAGGTTTGTTGCTCCCGGACGCCGTCGCTCAATATCTGTGCTCCAGAGAGAGCCGGGCTTTATGCGACTTGATGGGGGCCCTGGATCGTCTCGATCGGGCTTCCCTGCAATTACAGCGGCCTCTTACGGTCCCTTTGGTCCGCGAGGTTATGGCCTGGTAAGCCATTTGCGCAGTGAATCTGAGTATCAGCTCTGGGTTTGCAGCGGCAGCGACGTACTGTTTTTAATTTCGGTGACCGCCATATGAGAGTGAAGTTCTCGAACGTCAGGATTGGCACTGAGCGTTTCACGCACAAAACTTTCGTAGTGCCTAACGTCACGAGTCACGATTTTCAGCATGTAGTCCCATATCCCGGTCATGGTGTAGCACTCGATGACCTCGGGGTAGCGGACAATGTCTTTCTCAAAGCTCAGTAGGTTTTGACGGCCGGTGGCGGTGAGATTGACCGTGGCAAAGACCACCACATCCATGCCTAATTGCTCGCGGTTCAACAGCGCGACACGTTCGCGAATGAGTCCCTGTTCCTCCAGTCGGCTGATACGTCGCCAGCAGGGTGACTGCGAAAGATTTACGCGCTCAGCAATGGCTGCGGTACTAAGACTGCAGTCGTTTTGGAGTAAATCAAGAATCGCTAAATCTGTGTTATCGAGCTTTTCAGACATATGTATGCATTCATACCAGTAAGTGCGCATATTTTATCTAAAAAAGTTTGATGTCGATAGGCAAATAGCATAGTAAAACCTCGCAGCTTCGTTAAAATTTTGCCCTATAACAACGCGAGGTTTACCGATGACTAGTCAGACCGTTCGCGGCATAACAGACATATCTCTGGACGACAAATACGCACTGGATATCGATCGCGCGTATATGACCGGTATTGAGGCGCTCGTCCGTTTGCCTATGCTTCAGCATCAGCGTGACAAGCAGCGCGGCCTTAACACCGCGGCCTTTGTTTCGGGTTATCGCGGCTCGCCCCTTGGCGGCGTAGACCAGGCTTTCTGGAAAGCCAAACGCTGGCTGGAACCCCACAATGTGCATTTTCAGCCGGGCATCAATGAAGAGCTCGCGGCAACCGCCGTTTGGGGTAGTCAGCAGACCAATCTTTTTAGCGGTGCGCGCTACGACGGTGTATTTGCCATGTGGTACGGCAAAGGGCCGGGCGTCGATCGCAGCATGGACGTGTTTAAACACGCCAACGCTGCAGGCACCTCAAAATTCGGCGGTGTTCTGGCGGTAGCTGGCGATGACCATGCCTGTAAATCCTCTACTTTGCCTCACCAGTCCGAGCACGATTTTATTGCCGCATCGATCCCGGTTCTCAGTCCTTCCAATGTTCAGGAAGTGTTGGATCTGGGCGTCTATGGTTGGGAACTGTCCCGCTACTCAGGCTGTTGGGTTGCGCTCAAGGCGATCACCGAAAACATGGACTCTGCTATATCTGCAGATCTTGATGCTTCGCGCATCCAGGTTGCTATTCCCGAAGGTTTTGAGCTTCCACCGGGAGGCGTTCATGCGCGCTGGCCCGATCAGCCTATGGAGCAGGAAGAGCGACTCAACCGCTACAAAATCTATGCGGCTCGGGAGTTCGCCCGGGCTAACGGGCTGAATAAGATCGTTCTGGATAGTCCCAAAGCACGGTTGGGTATTGTTACCTCGGGCAAGGCCTACCTCGATGTTATGCAGGCACTGGATGATATGGGCATAACGGCCGAGGTCGCTGCTGAGATTGGCCTGAGGGTCTATAAGGTGGGCATGCCCTGGCCTTTGGAGCCGCAGACAACGCATGACTTCGCTGATGGTCTGGAAGAAATTCTGGTCGTTGAAGAAAAACGCTCCATTATCGAAGACCAACTCACCGGGCAGTTGTACAACTACCCCGTGGCGGCTCGCCCGAAAGTTATTGGCGAGTTTGACGAGCAGGGCCGGGACCTTTTGCCGAATCTGGGTGAACTTACCCCGGCTAAGGTGGCTCTGGCTATTGCTTCGCGTATCAGGCGCTTCTTTAAGTCTGAAGTGATGGAGCAACGCATTGCATGGATCGAGAGCAAAGAGCTGTCTTTGGCGCGCCCTGCTGAAGTGGCGGAACGTGTTCCGCATTTTTGCTCCGGGTGTCCACACAACACCTCGACCAAATTGCCTGATGGAAGCCGAGCAATGGGCGGAATCGGCTGTCACTACATGGCGACCTGGATGCCTGACCGGCCTACACTCACCTTTACGCAGATGGGTGGTGAGGGCGCGACCTGGATTGGTCAGGCACCGTTCACCGACACCAAACATGTTTTTCAGAATCTCGGCGATGGCACCTATTTCCACTCAGGGGTTCTCGCTGTACGCGCCGCCGTAGCATCGGGCGTCAACATCACTTACAAGATTCTTTACAACGATGCGGTGGCCATGACAGGTGGGCAACCCATTGATGGCTCTCTCTCGATTCCCGACCTGCTTCGTCAGCTTCAGGGCGAGGGTGTGCAGCGCATCGCACTGGTCAGCGACGAGCCCGGACAATGGCGGGGTCATGTCCCGGCCATTGGTGGTCTGAGTATTCACCATCGCGACGAAATGGATGGCTTGCAGCGAGAGTTTCGTGAGATTAGCGGAGCGACGGTGATTGTTTACCAGCAAACCTGCGCAGCGGAAAAGCGTCGACGTCGTAAAAAGGGCATAAGCGAAGATCCCGCCAAGCGCCTGTTTATCAATGATGCCGTATGTGAAGGCTGTGGAGACTGTTCGGTGAAGTCTAACTGTCTTTCTATTGTGCCCAAAGAAACCGAGCTGGGTCGCAAGCGGCAGATCGATCAGAGTGCCTGTAATAAGGATTACAGCTGCAATCGCGGTTTTTGCCCAAGCTTTGTCACTGTAACCGGCGGTGGTTTACGTAAGCCCCAGCGCGTGGATACCACGCAGATGATGTTTGATCCCTTGCCAGAGCCGCAGCTTCCAGATCTCAGTGAGCGCCCCTGGAATACCGTTGTCACCGGCGTAGGCGGTACCGGCGTTCTTACAATCACCTCGTTAGTGGCCATGGCGGCGCACCTTGAAGGCAAGGGTTGCGCGACTATGAACCAAACCGGTTTGGCCCAGAAGTTTGGTGCGGTTGTGTCTCACGTGCGTGTCGCGAAAGAGCAAGACGACATTATGGCGGTGCGCATTCCTGCGGGAGAGGCGGACTTACTGCTGGGTTGTGATCTGGTTGTTACAACAACTTACGAAGCTATGGGTAAAGTGGCGCACGGGCGGACGCACGCGGTGGTTAACGAGGCTGAGGTGCCCACGGCAAGTTTTATCCTCAACCCTGATGCACGTTTTCCGACTGACACAATGAAGCAACGGGTGCTGGAAGAAGTCGGTGATTTGGATTGCCATTTTCTGGACTCCAGCCGAATCGCTACGACTCTTATGGGTGACTCCATTGCCAGCAATCTGTTCCTTCTGGGTTACGCCTGGCAGCGAGGTCTGGTGCCCGTGTCTGCTACGGCATTGGAGCGGGCCATCGAACTTAATGCGGTAGCTGTGGAGTTCAACAAGCAGGCCTTTTTGTACGGACGCCGTTATGCCAACCGTCCGGAGCAGGTGCTTGCCTTGCTGCCAGAGTCTGTGGCAATCGCGCAATTAGGAACTGCAGAGCTTATCGAAGACCGCGCGCTGCGCCTGGTGGACTATCAGGACGCGCGCTACGCTCAGCGCTATCGAGATACGATGGCAGCGGTGCAAGCCGCAGACTCTCGCGCTGCCGCCAGTGATTCTCTGACGGCTACCGCCGCAAAGTCGCTCTACAAGCTGATGGCTTATAAGGATGAGTACGAGGTCGCCAGGCTCTACAGTGCGCCGGAGTTCCTTGAGAAAATTGCGGCCAAGTTCGAGGGGGATTACAGCCTTCGCTTCAATATGGCGCCGCCACTTTTGAGTAAGCGAGATCCATACTCTGGAGAATTACAAAAAACCGAGTTCGGTCCCTGGATGCTTTCTGCGTTTCGGGTGCTAGCTCCATTGCGTCGCCTTCGTGGCACCGCTTTGGACCTGTTTGGCTACACAGCCGAGCGGCGTCAGGAGCGACAGGACATCAGTGACTTCGAACAGTTACTGGATTCTCTGTGCAAGCGTATGGCGACCGCGACCAGCGATACTGAGTATGCAGTGATAAAGGAGCTTTTGGCACTTCCTCTGCAGCTGCGCGGCTTTGGCCACGTGAAGGATCGCAATCGTGAGCAACTCGCGCTCAGGCGGTCAACATTAATAAAACGTCTGGAAGGGCAAGTAGACGCTGTGCAGATTGTAGAGGCGGCCTGAAAGTCGCTCACTCATACTAATAAGGAATAAGTCATGGCCGTGTTCAGTAATCCTTCTTTTGACAGTCATGAACAAGTGGTTTTTGGAGCGGATCGCAGCAGCGGTCTCCGCGCAATCATCGCTGTTCACGATACGCGGTTGGGCGCTGCGGTAGGCGGTTGTCGCATGTATCCCTACGCTTCTGAGGCAGAGGCGATCGATGACGTACTGCGTCTCTCTCGAGGAATGACGTACAAATCGGCTCTGGCCGGTTTGCCTCTGGGGGGTGGTAAATCGGTGATCATTGGCGATCCGACGCAGCACAAGAGCGAGGCTCTATGGCAGGCCATGGCCAAATTTATTGACAGCCTGGGTGGACGCTATGTGGCTGCAGAAGATTCAGGGACGTCCGTGGCGGACCTTCGTGCCATGAGCCAATACACAGATCACGTCAGTGGTTTCGCCGCTACAGAACACGGTGGTGATCCATCTCCGAGTACCGCGCTGGGCGTGTTTGTTGGCATTCGTGCTGCACTGGCGCATCGCCTGGGTGCCAGTGATTTTCACGGTGTTCGCGTTGCGATTCAGGGGCTTGGGCATGTGGGATTTTCATTGGCCCAGATGCTGAAAAATGCAGGAGCAGAGGTGCTCGCCTCTGATATCAACGCCACTAATCTCGCTCGTGCGGTGGCTGAGTTGGGCGTAACTCCCATCGCTTCTGAGAATATCCTCTGTGAGGACGTGGACGTCCTGGCTCCCTGTGCTTTGGGCGGTGCATTAAACGCTGACAGCATCGCTGTTTTGCGTGCGGGTATCGTCGCGGGAGCAGCAAACAATCAACTCCGCGAGACTGCTGACGGTGGCCGTTTGGTGGATCGAGGGATTCTCTATTGCCCGGACTTTCTCATTAACGCCGGAGGAATTATCGATGTTCACTATCAGCGCAGCGGCCTGGATCGTGCGGGCCTGACGGCGCACATCGAAAGTATCGGCGATCGATTGGCTGAAGTTCTCCAGCGAGCGGACCGCTGTCATCGTCCTACGGGGGAGATAGCCGAGGAACTGGCCGAGGAGCTTCTCGGCGCGACAGTCCCAAGCGGTGAGCAACAGCTGCGCAGTGTTGCCTAGCTTTTGACCTCAAGCGCGTGCTCCGCCGCGGCGTAGTCTCCTTCTTCCAAATGCAAATATCGGCGTAGATAGTGCACGGCGAGATAAAAGGGGCCTGTGTCCAACAGCGCTACGCAGGCCTTGAAGAGGTAGTTGCTGCCCACGAGTATCGCCAGCGCCTTGGTGGTGACATCACCGCGAAAATACGCCGCGCCAAAAGTCACAGTTACCACCATCAGGGAATCAACCATCTGGCTCATCAGAGTGCTGAAGTTATTGCGTATCCAAAGATGTTTGCCTCCTGTAACACGCTTGAAGAAGTGGAAGAGCTGCACGTCACAATACTGCGCTGCGATGTAAGCAAGCATGGAAGCGAATACCGCACCCGAAGTGGTTGCATAGATGAGCTGGTAGAGCCCAATGCTGCTTTCCACAATCTCTCCATTGGGCAGCGCGACGGGGGCTGCCAGCTGAATGATTTGCCAGGGAGGCATGGCATCGGCGGGTACTGACGGAATGTTGTTACCAAGAAAGAGTACGAACAAAATCAAAAAATTAAGGCCAAGGCCGACGCTGACAAGAAAGTTAGCGCGTGCCTTCCCGTATAGCTCACAGATAAGGTCCGTACATAAAAAGGTCAAAGGATAGGGGAGCACTCCCACCGCCAGGGCCATGGGTCCCAGTTGCACAAATCGTGTAATGCCGATGACATTCAACAGGGTCATGGCGCACAGGAAAGTCCCGGCCAGAACCAGGAAGACGCGTTCGCGGCGTTCCTGCAATGTGGCTGGACTCACCCTAGCTTTCTCGCTGTCCAAGATTGGCATGCAGTACCGAGCCATTGATTACCGGGTTTCTGTGCGCCCAGTACAAAACACCGGCGATTTCTTCGGGCTCGATGAGACGACCAAAGCTATTCATGCTGCCGATTTGCTGTAACAAGGCCTCGTCGTTGCCCAGATGATTGCGCAGCATCTGTGTGTCAGTAAATCCTGGACAGATCATTGCAGTGTGAATTCCCGAGCCCATGAGATCCTGGCAGGTCGCGCGCATCATCCCAAGCTGTGCGTGCTTGGAGACCACATAGCTGAAGGTGCCGGGAACTGCTTTCTCGGCGAGCGTGGAGCCAACATATAGCACACTGCTTCCAGGTCCCATGCCTGGTAGTAGAGCTCGGGTGAGCCGATTCACGGCGACCACATTTGTTTCCAGGACCGAGCGCAGACTCAGGTCGTCGCAATCGTCTGCGCTGTCTTTGCGCATTTGGCTCGCGTTGTGGATGAGGCTGATTTCCGAAAGTCCCGAGACACGACTCAACAGGGCGTCGATAGCATCACCGATACTGTCGGGATCCGCGAGGTCGCAAGGCAGATTATGTACGCCGGGGACGTCGCAGAGCCTGCGAGACAGATTGACGACTTCATAGCCACCATCTTGAAATGCCCGAGCTGTGGCTTCACCGATGCCGACGCTGGCCCCGGTTATGATTGCAATGGTCATGCTATTCTCCCTCGGAATTTTGTGATGATACGACACTCGCTAGTCAACAGAATACGCGATAAGAGAGGGATCGGATGGAACGTCTTGCAACACTGTACATCGATAAAGAGAGTCATAAGTTTTCTGCCGCGCACTACACGATTTTCTCCGCAAGCGAACGAGAACGCCTTCATGGGCACAATTACTCTGTATCAGCCATGATCGTTGCTCCCATGGGCGAGAATGGCTTTGCGGCAGACTACAACGTGTATAAGCGACGTATAAAAGCACTCTGTGATGAGCTTGACGAATACATGGTGCTACCAGCGCACTCTCCTTATCAAACTGTGGAGGAAGATGGGGACCATTACCGTGTGAGTTTCAATGGCGAGGAAATGCGTTTTCTTAGCTGCGATACCCTGCTGCTTCCCATAAGCAATGCAACGGTTGAAGAGTTTGCGCATTACTTGCTGGGGCGGATGCTTGAAGCCTCGGCGGGAGAGGCGATCGCTGAAATTCAGCTGTGTGTGGCTTCGGGACCGGGGCAGAAGGGCTGTGCAAGCTGGTCAATGATGGAAGACGCGATAGCCTGATGGGGCAAAAACCTTGAGAAAAGGAGAACCAAGCGATGGTTAAGACGGTACGGATAGAGAGAGTTGGTGGCCCCGAGGTTATGGAATTTGTTGACACAGAGTTGGCAGACCCGGGGCCGGGGATGGTTCGAGTGGCTAACCGCGCTATTGGCTTGAATTATATCGACACCTACCACCGCAGTGGTTTGTACCCCTTACCTCTTCCCACTGGTATTGGTCTGGAAGGCGCCGGCGTTGTCGACGCTGTGGGTGAGGGTGCGGACTTTTCGGTGGGGGATAGAGTCGCTTACTGCGCGGCAGGCTTCGGCGCTTACAGCGAGGCAATGTTGTTGCCGGCAGAGCGACTCGTGCCTTTACCCGAGGGAATCGATTTTGATACGGCTGCAGCTGTGCTTTTGAAGGGCGCGACGGTGGAGTATCTGCTCCAGCGACTGTATACCCTTAAGCCTGGCCAACAAACACTGTTTCCTGCAGCTGCTGGCGGTGTCGGGCTGATTTTTGGGCAATGGGCATCGGCGCTGGGTGTGGAAGTTATAGGTACCGTGAGCAGTGAAGCCAAGCGTGAACTTGCCCTGGCCAATGGTTATGCGCATTGCTTCATCAATGATGAAACCGATATTGTAGAAAAAGTACGGGAGATTAGTGGCGGTAAGATGCTGCCGGTAGTCTACGATGGCGTAGGCGCGGCGACTTTTACTGACTCTCTGGACTGCTTGGCGCCGCGGGGCCTGATGGTTAGTTTTGGCAACGCTTCGGGTAGTCCTCCGGCTTTCGACCTCCAGCAGTTGTCTGCAAGAGGTTCTTTGTTCATCACCCGGCCAAGCCTGATGAGTTATGTTGCAACAAAGACCGAAATGCGCGACAGCGCTGCGGCTGTGTTTGACCGTGTTTTGGACGGGACAGTAAAAGTTACCATCGCCCAGCGTTATCCTCTGGCTGAGGTGCAGCGCGCCCATGTTGAACTGGAGGCGCGGCGCACGGTGGGATCGTCCCTACTGATTCCCTGAGTGTTGGTCGGAGCTGGCGTCGTGATCTTGAGTCACGCTGATTCCTGCGACTGCCAGCAATGATGCTTCGGTCTGCGGCCCTACAAGCACCGCTGCCAAGGTTCCCTCGGGGTTGATTACCAGTGTGGTGGGCAGTACCTGAGGACGATCAATGCCATAGCGGGCGGCCGGATCTGTAGCGAGGGTAGGAAATCGCACATCGAGGCTATCTAATTGAGATTGAAGTTCATCGCCCTGGGCGCCATCGTAATTGACCCCGAGCACTCGTACACCTTCACGCTGGTGCAGTAGGTTGAGTTCGGGAATCTCCGTGATACAGGGTTTGCACCACTTGGCCCAGTAGTTCACGAAGGTCCAGCTTCCCGTGCTATCGAGACTCGTCGCATCCTTTGAGTCGAATTTTTCGCAGGCACTGATGCCTGTTATTAACAGCAGCAGAGCAGCGCCGCGAAGCCAGTGCCTGGTGCTGTTGTGTGTGTTTGCCATAGCTTCAATGCTCAAATAGTGTGGCTAGCGATACATTCATATGTTCCCGAATACCTTTTTCTTGTTCGTCCAGCAGTGCGATGGCACGTTGCTCCCACCCTGGCATGCCTTCCCTTGCCTTCACGGCGAGCTCACCTTCCTTATCCAGCCATTGTTGCAGTTGCCACAGGGGGATGCTGTGCAAATCTCTGGCGAGCAGGTAGTGGCCTCGCTCATCTTTGGCAATGACACGGTGCTTCAAAAGACAGTCTCTGAGCTCCTGCCAGCTTTCCGCATCCACGGTGAGTTGGCGACCCTTCAAGAGCTCCAGTTCTTTGAGCGGCAATCCTTTTTGTTGTCGTCGCCACAACGTTTCGAGTATCTCCAGGCCTTTCAGGAGTAGAGGTCGCCTCGCCTGGGCTTCGCTTTGATAGGCTGACAGGCTGTGCACCACAATGGCCGAGACGAGAACGATAATCCAGGATATGTAAATCCACAGTAGAAACAGCGGCACCGCCGCAAAAGCCCCATATATAAAGGTGATACTTGAGCCCGCGACAAGCTTGGTGAACATGGCCCGGGCAATATTGAAACTGGTGGCGGCAATAACACCGCCGACCAACGCATGCTTTACCGGCACCCGACAGTTGGGTACCGCAGCATAGATGAGCGTAAAGCCAAGTATTTGTAGGAGGTAGGGCAGCATGCGCAGCAGTAGTGCGCCAATTCCAATAATGTCCCATTGCTCAAGCTGGCCTGCAAAAGAAGCCAGAAACGTGCTCACAGCAAGGCCAAGGCCGATGGTCACGGGTGCCAAGGATAGTATTGCCCAATACAGAAGGAAGCTGGAAACGGTTCCGCGGTTGCCGCGGGTACGCCAGATCAGGTTGAATGCCTGCTCAATGTTGCGCAGCATGAGTACGGCGGTAGCGATCAAAAATGCGATACCGAAGCCGGTGAGATTTTTGGCCTGCCGCGAAAAGTCCGACACATACTCTTCGATTCCCGCCGATGTTTCGGGTATCAGGTTTTCGAAAAGTAAGTCCTGAATACTCGACTCCAGTCCTTGAAAGGCGGGTATGGCCGATGCCATGGTGTATAGAACAGTGACCAAAGGCACGAGGGCAAATAGCGACATGTAGGTCAACGCTGCGGCGGTGTCCCGGCAGCGGTCTGATGTGTAGCGCGCCCCAAGGTAAAGTGCTCGGCGCTTAAGCTTTTGCACGATGTCAATAAATGCGTCCATAGGATCATTATCGCAGAAAGCGAAGCGTGGAGGCACGGCAGCGGGTGTACTGGACACTTTGCTATACTCAGGGCTTTCCTGAACCCCAGAAAAGCCTATATTTATGCAGCAATCGGCCTATGTTTTAGTCCTTTACTACAGTCGCCAGGGCAGCACCGAGGCAATGGCGCGGATGGTCGCCAGGGGCGTCAGTAGTGTCACAGGCTTTGAGGCGCGGTTGCGCACTGTGGCACCGATTTCTGCGGACACTGAGCAGACTGCGGATGCGGTGCCTGATGATGGTCCTCCGTACTGCAGTGTGGACGACCTGCGCCATTGTGCTGGACTCGTGCTGGGCTCGCCGACGCGCTTTGGAAATATGGCCGCGCCACTAAAGTACTTTATCGATCAGACCTCTGATCTTTGGCTCAGTGGGTCGATGATCGATAAGCCGGCTGCCGTGTTCACTTCCACTTCAAGTTTACATGGAGGACAGGAGAGCACGTTGCTGTCGATGCAGTTGCCGTTGCTGCATCACGGAATGTTGGTGTTGGGCTTGCCCTACAGCGAGGTCGGATTGATGAGCACCAGCTCGGGAGGTACGCCCTACGGTGCCAGTCACTGGGCAGGCCCTGATGGTGGGCGCGCCTTAGACGATACAGAGGCGCAGCTATGTCGCGCTCTGGGTCGTCGTGTGGCGCAGACCTGCGCGCGCCTGACATGAATAACAATACAAGGGTGCATACGCCCAGGGGAGCATCGGTTGCGTGGATTTTTGCCGGTATGTGGTGCGGTCTGCTCTTACTCCTGGGTACACAGCTTTTGGATGCATGGCAGCGTTCCGTGCCACCGGTGCTGCTGTTCTTCTGGTTCACGCCGCTGCTGATTCTCCTTCCCGGAATGCTTCGCGACCGTTTGCGCAGTGTTACCTGGATGGCTTTTGTCAGTCTTATGTATTTTATTTGGTCGGTGCTGCGTATTTTTGCTGAGCCTCATAGTGTCCGCGCCCAAATAGAGCTCGCAGCTGTGATTTTGCTGTTCATCTGTTCCTCGTTTTATGTGCGTCAGCGTGGTCGTGAATTACGATGCTCCCAAGATGCCGATACAGATGCCGATACAGATGCCGATATAGAAGCCGAGGTATAACAGGGCGTGATAAAGCGAATTTTTCTAGCGATTTGGCGTGGACTGACAATTCTGAGGTTGGCATTAGCGAATCTGATTTTCGTCGCGATACTTGTGTTTTTGTGGGTAACGTTTACCGGTACACCCGAGCCCTTGCTGGCGCGGGCAGCCCTTGTTCTTGATCTTGCCGGGCGGGTAGTTGACGAGCGTAGTCGAGTTGAGGCCGCGAGCCTGATTTTTGCTCAGGAACCGGCAAGTAGAGAGATTCTGCTCACGGATCTTATCGACAGCGTAGAACTTGCCCGTGAAGACGAGCGTATTTCAGCTTTGGTGCTTGAGTTGGACGGACTGGTCTCTATTGGTCAGAGCAAGACCACCGAACTTGCTGAAGCGATTGCGCGTTTTCGCGCAAGTGGTAAACCGGTGGTTGCCGTAGGCGACTACTACAGCCAGGACCAATACCGTCTTGCTGTGGAGGCTGACACGGTGTTGATGCACCCCTTCGGTGCTGTGGCCTTGGAGGGATTCAGCGTTTACATGAATTACTTTGCCGATGCGCTGGAGAAGCTGTCGGTGACCATGCATGTGTTTCGCGCCGGGGAGTACAAGTCCATTGCTGAGCCGCTACAGCGCAATGATATGTCTGAGGGCGAGCGAGCAGTAACACAAGAGTGGCTGCGGGATCTTTGGTCCGCCTATGGTGTTGCGGTAGAGGATCGTCGAGGGCTTGAGCCCGGGGCCGTAAATGCCTTGCTGAATGACTTTGCGAATCGATTGCGCCAGGAGGGGGGCAATGCCGGACGCCTGGCTGTGCAGGCGGGTCTGGTAGATGAGCTATTGGATCGTTCCCAGCAGAATGAGTATCTAACATCTCTGGTGGGTGCTCGGGACGAGGACGGATCTTTCGCGGCTTTACCCTTTGCCCAATACCTATCCCGCATGCGCCAGAAGTCGCTTACATCGGGCCTGCCGACGGTGGCCATTGTGACGGCGCAAGGCAATATGCTGCCGGGTGAGCAACCCCCAGGCACGATTGGCGCCGACACACTTGCACGACTGCTTCGGGATACTGCAGAGCGAAAGGACACAAAAGCTATTGTCTTACGGGTCACCACCGGTGGAGGTAGCGTGTTTGCCTCGGAACTCATTCGCGCGCAAATAGAGCGTATTCGAAAGGCCGGTACGCCCGTGGTGGTAAGCATGGGTAGCATTGCCGCCTCGGGAGGCTATTACATTGCGACTGCGGCCGATCGGATCATTGCGACGCCTACAACGATTACCGGGAGTATCGGTGTTTTTGCAGCGTTTCCTACGGTGGAGCGTTTGTTAGCAAAGGGCGGTATCCACACGGATGGCGTAGGTACCACCGATCTTGCGGGGGGGCTGCGCCCCGATCGAGCGCTTGAACCAGCGGTTGCAGACGCGCTGCAGCAGTCCGTCGATAATCTGTACCTTCAGTTTTTGCAGTTGGTTTCTGAGGGACGATCCATTGACGTTGCAACACTCGATGGTATTGCTCAGGGAAGGGTGTTGAGTGCTAGCGACGCCCTGGATGCTGGACTCATCGACGCTTTGGGTAGTCTTGATTACGCGGTGCAGGAGGCGGCAACACTGGCTTCACTGAGTGAAGACGAATATGAGGTCATCAGTATTATGCCGGAGTTCTCTTCCCGGGATCTCTTTTTACAGCAACTTAGTGAGCGCTTGGGCGTTAGTCGGCTACTAGCGGTGCCAGGCCTGGAATTGTTGTGGGAGCCGGTCCAGCAAAGCGTTGATCTTCTCGAGAGCTTTGCTGACCCGGGTCATATGTACATGCGCTGCATCAGTTGCGCGCCAGAATAAACGCCTTAAAGGCTTAAGCGGCCTTGGGCGATTCCTCGGGGCGCTGCATATGTAGCTCCATTTGAGGAAAGGGTATGGATATTCCCGCTTCGTCAAAGCGCAGTTTAACCGCTTCTGTGGTGTCCCAAAGAACGGCCCAGTAGTCCGCGGAGTTTACCCAGGGGCGCACCAAAAAGTTGACGCTGGAGTCGGCAAGGGCGCCAACGGTAATCACTGGGGCGGGTTCTGCAAGCACGCGGGAATCTGCTTTGATAATTTCCTGGAGGATTTCCTTTGCTGTATGCAGGTTGTCGCCGTAGGAGATTCCAAAGACCATATCAACGCGGCGAGTAGCTTTGGCGGAAAAGTTCGTGATGTTGCCGCCAATGATTCCACCGTTGGGAACGATAATCTCTTTGTTATCGGGTGTGGTCATCGTTGTGGTGAATATGCCGATCGCCTCAACAACGCCCATGGTCCCGGCTGCTTCTACAAAGTCACCCTTTTTGAAGGGCTTGAAGATTATCAGCATAACGCCAGCGGCAAAGTTGCCCAGGGAGCTTTGCAGCGAGAGACCGATAGCCAGTCCGGCGGCACCTAAGAGAGCCACCAAAGACGTAGTGTCAACGCCCAGTCGACTTAGCGCAGCAATCGTGACAAACAACAGGCCGACCCAACGCAAAATTGAGCATACAAAATTAACGAGGGTTTCGTCGGTGCCGCGGCCGAGCATTACTTTTTGGAAAACGCTGACAATGCGTCCGACCACCATGCGACCAACGTAAAAGATGACAATGGCAAGCGCCAAAGCCGTGCCGTACTCAATAGCCAGTGGTAGCCACTGTGCGGGGTCTTGCAAGAATTCCATGTTCAGATCCTCTAGAGGGTTGTTGTTAAGGATGGGTGCTAACTAGTGAGTTCTTATGGTTTTGTCGTTTCTATCTCGATAGCGGGAGTATTCGGGCTGCCATTTGCGGATAGAGCAGGCGGGTTCGGGATTGCGGCGGCTAGCTCATCGGCAAAGCGCCACAGTAACTCGCTCATGGTTCTGGCGATGTCTTCGCCACTTCCACTGCTTAACTGTTGAGAATCTTCGAAGACCACTGACTCTACCGTGAGTGTGTCCTGGTTTTGCCGCTCCCACCGTCCTTGGGCCGCGATTTTAACGTTGGGTCCAGTGGCTTCAAAGTGCGTGATAGTGACCCGAAGCTGCCAATCTGCGGGTGTGGAGGGCGCGTCTGGAAAGAGCACAACTCGCTGAGTGTCTAGAGCAGTCTGTAGTCTGCGGCCGATAACTCGTTGTATACCCAGATCCAGCGGTTCCGCCCAGCGCCGCGTCGAATTGTAGCGGATAGTGAAATCGCTCTGCCGATGCAGAAGCTCATCTCTTAGTAGAAAATCTGGAACTTCAATAGATTCCAGTACGATTACCGGCTTATCACCCTGCGGTGCTGGAGCATCGCCTGCAGAAAGTTGCAGGTGTTGAATTTGTTGTGATGATGCCGCGCAGCCGAACAGATAAATAGCGGCGGTTAGCGCCAGAGCTTTGCGGATCATGAGCCGCCTCCTTTCCTACCGCGAAGTAGTGATTCTGGGTGTTCTTCCAGACTCCGCGCCAGTGACCGCAAGGCGCGAGCGGCGAGCGTGACTTCTTTCATAGCCTCGCTGAGCTGGCGGCGAGGGGGAGAGTTGGGGGCGACGGCGTTTTCGAGGCCTTGGAGACTATTGTTGGCGGCTACCAGTGCTTCGTCTAGCCGTGCCAGAGAACTTTCAATAGAGTCGGTGATAGCGGGCAGCTGTTCATTGAGCGTGGCGATGGTCGTGGTGCCTTCTTCAAGAAAAGCTTTTAAGGCCGGAGAATTTGTTTCCAATGTTGTTGTGAGACTATTGCTGGCGTTTTCCAGGGCTGCAAGGCTGCTGCGCATTGATCCGGGTAGTTCCTGCATGTCAGTACTGTTGAGCAGTGTGTCCAGTCCGGTGGCGATGCGGTCCACATTCTCGGCTATGGCGGCGTAGTCGATAGATTCCAGCGAGCGGCGAATCTGCTCCAACTCTGTGGGGATTGTCGGAATCTGCGGGTGGGGTGAGTTGATGCTGCTGACCGTGGCCTCCTTGTCGGGCTGGAAGTCCAGCTGAATATACAAAAGCCCTGTGAGCAGGCTTTGCGTATTTAGCTGTGCAGCCAGGCCTCGGTCCACCAGTTCATCCAAAATCGATTCTGTAACGCTGCCGATGAGTTGCATGGAGGCTGGTTCAATTTCTGCCTCCACAACCATGGTGATACTGCCGTGATCCGCATTGAGAATGAGATCGATATCGGTCACTTGGCCTATTGTTACGCCGCGAAGCGCTACCGGCGCGCCGACTGTGAGTCCTCGCAGCGAGCCGTCAAACACCATGACCACTTTACTGCGTTCTGAGCCTAAGCCACCGCCTGCAAAAAACAGTGCCCCTGCGGCCGCGATAATCAGGGCGCCAACGACAAAGGATCCAACGAGAATGCTGCTCTTGCGTTCGCTCATGAGTCTCCGTCTCCCACTGTATGCTCCGCCGCCCGGTTGAGAAACTGTCGAACCACGGCGTGTTCACTGTGCTCGCGCATCCAGGATGGATTGCCAGATTCAATCATTCGTTTGCTATCCGCATCGAGATAAATCGCATTATTGGCGATGGCAAATATACTGGGGAGCTCGTGGGTAACCATAACAACAGAAGCGCCGGTGGATTCTTTGAGCTGCAGAATAAGGTCGTCAAGTCTGCGTGAGCTTATGGGGTCGAGCCCCGCGGAGGGCTCATCAAAGAACAGAATATCAGGGTCTAGCGCAATTGCACGTGCCAGAGCTGCTCGTTTGCGCATACCTCCAGATATTTCTGCCGGTAAAAAATCCTGATACCCATCAAGGCCCACCAGGGCGAGTTTAAGTGCCACGATCTCTTGGATCTCACTGCGGGTGTAGTTGCTGTACTGCTCCAGGGGCAGCGCGACGTTGTCTGCAAGTGACATGGCACTGATAAGCCCGCCCGACTGATAGGTGATCCCCCAATTCTGTCGCAGTTTTTGGCGCTCGCCAGGTCCTGCGAGCGTGAAGTTTTGCGTTCCGTAGAGAATCTCGCCCTTGGCAGGTTCAAGCAATCCAAGCAGATGTTTTAACAAGGTGCTTTTGCCGCAACCAGAGCCACCCATAATCACGAATATGTCACCGCGCATAACGTCGAAGCTAACGTCCTGCTGAATGAGCCGGCTACCGTAGGCCATAGTAAGGTCGCGAACACTGATGACGGCGTCAGTCACGTTTAGATGCTCAGCAGCTGACAGAGAATGTTGATGGCGGCGTCGGCGACAATAAGATATACCACGGCAGTTACCACCGCCTCGGTGGTTGCACGACCCACGGCTTCGGAGTTACGTCCTGCATTCATTCCAGCACGACAACCGGCGGTGGCTATGAGGGCTGCAAAAATGAGCCCCTTCACGATGCCCACGGCGAAGTGAGTCAGGGTAATCGCCGTCCCCAGTTGGCTAACATACTGCAAGGGGGTAACCCCCATGCCGCCGGCAACCACGGCTCCTCCCACAATGCCGAGGGCGTCCGCATAGACCACCAGTAAGGGCATCATAAGAATCAGTGCCAACACTCGGGGCACCACGAGAAACTCCAGAGGATTGATCCCCAGAGTGCTAATGGCGTCGATCTCCTCGTTGGTCTGCATGGTACTCAGCTGTGCGGCGTAGGCGGCACCGGTGCGTCCAGCCATCACTACAGCGGTCATTAGTGGCCCCATTTCCCGGAGCATGCCAATAGCGACCAGGTCGGCCACGAATACTGCTGCACCGAACTGCTGAAGCTGAGCCGCCCCGAGGTAAGCCAGAATCATGCCTACTAAGGTGCTGGTAAGGGTGATGATTCCGATGGCTTGCGGTCCTGCCTGGGCCAAGCTCTCCAGAAACTCTCGGCGGCGCATGCCCGAGCGGCCCAGTAGCGTGCGAAACACAGCGCTTGTGGTTGCGCCCAGAAACTCCAGGGATTCTAATAAATCGTCACCGATGTCGGCCAAGGCGCTGCGCAGGGTTTTAAAAGAGAATAAATCGGCCCCCTTATTCGCCGCACCGCAATAGGGTGCCACGGCCGTGGCTAACTGCATTAGCTGCGACTGCGAGTCCGGAGCATTGAGAAATTCGATGTCACGCTGTTTGGCAAATGCCAGTCTTTGCAACTGCAGAAGCTTCGCTTCGAGTCGTGGGTCCCATTGTGTTACCGAGCCGACGTCAACCCGCAGGACCCCATCTGTTTCAAGAAGCGTGTTGAAAAGCGGGTTGAGCACAGGCAGTTGGCTGTCACTCCAGTCGCCACTGATGAGCAGGTGATCGCTGTCATCACTGAGTGACGCCTGAGGAGGTTCATTCATAGGTCACTGCGCTGTGCTCGCATGTTCTGTGTGTTCAAAATCCTAGCCTATTGGAACGGTAGGGGAGGACGCACCGCCTCGATGGATTCGTAGGCCTGACGATAGATGTCCTGCACCGGTGTTTTGTCACCGCCTTCGTGACGTCGGGCTATCATGGTCACGGGAAACAGGTAGTTTTCGGTTTCTCCCAGGCGAAGCGCGCGGCTGCGCCCCTGAATGTCCTCATACACGACCCAGTGCATATCGAGCTCCGTCGCAAGCAAATCACCTAGCGCGACGCCCATAGCCTGTAGCTCTCGAGTCTGATCCGGGAGCACATGACCATCATCAAGCAGGCGTTGTAGATACTGAAGCTCGCTCTGGCTGCGGCAGCAGCGACCACCGTAATAGCGTAGGGTGAGTTCATTGAGCGACTCACGCTGCAGGTCCATATATTGACGATCTAGAGGGTTCAGCGCTGTTATACGCTTGTCCAGCAGCTGTGCCGCCGAACCCTGGGCCATAAGCAGGCCCGCAAATAAGGCCAATACCACCCTGGCTCGCATGCTATTTGCGAGTCTGCGCGCAAAAGCGCGTCTGTCTGATGTCGATTTAGGTGACATTTGCGCTATTTCAAAGTGCTTTAGAAACGAAATCAAGTCGCTTATCCCCTCGGCTTTGCTTGTGTTCGGCATATTGTCATGGATAATTGCGGGCCTTCAATGGCGCATTGGCCACTTAACCACAGCGGTACTCTTAAGACTATGATCACAGGCAGCATTGTCGCCCTCGTTACACCCATGCATTCAAATGGTCAAATTGACTATTCGGCGCTTGACGGTTTGCTCGATTGGCATGTCGCCGCGGGTACCTCAGCGATCGTCGCAGTAGGTACAACCGGCGAAAGTGCCACATTGGATGTACATGAACATCTTGATCTTATCAGGCATTGCGTTAAATACCTCGACGGCCGGATACCGGTGATCGCCGGTACGGGCGCCAACTCCACACGAGAGGCAATAGAGCTCACGCGTGGCGCAGCGTCCGTCGGCGTCGATGCTTGCCTGCTCGTAACGCCTTACTACAACCGGCCTTCCCAGCGTGGTCTGTATGAACACTTTCGAGCGATCGCCGAAGCAGTAGATGTACCGCAAATTCTTTACAACGTGCCTTCGCGGACTGCTGTGGATATGAGTAACGAGACGGCCTGCAGGCTTGCTGCTTTGCATAATATTGTGGGCATCAAGGATGCTACGGGAGACCTTTCCCGGGGCAAGGAGCTTCTGGGCATGGTCCCCGAGGACTTCGCCGTTTATTCGGGTGATGACGCCACGGCAGCTGATTTGATGCTGGCGGGAGCGGTGGGAAATATTTCTGTCACTGCCAACGTTGTGCCCGAGCGAGTGGCAGCACTGTGCGCGGCAGCTTTGGCTGGCGATGAGGCAACGGTCAAAGAGATCGATGCGAGCCTGGAAGGTCTCAACTCAGCGCTGTTTGTGGAAGCCAACCCTATGCCGGTGAAGTATGCCCTGGCCAAGCTGGGTCGCATGCAGAGTGGCATTCGACTGCCCCTGACGCTTCCCGAGGGAGATGCCGCGGCCTTGATTGATGCGGCGCTAGAGGGCACTGGCATATGAAAATCCTAAAGCTGTTTGGCCTGCTGTTTCTGCTTCCGTCAGTGACGGCATGCGGCTACCTGTTTGGTGACAGCGGGCTGTTTCGAGACTCTGCTGGGGATTATCGCGAAGCACGAGAAATGTCCTCTATCAGTTTGCCCGATGGCGTGTCATCCGATGAGTTTGTCGACATTTATCCTATCCCTGAGATTGAGAGCGATCCGCAATTTGGCGACCCGAACAAGGTCCCCCGGCCGGCGCCGTTGGTCTCGGCCAGTGCTGACCAGCTGGTGCGCATTCAAAAGCTGGGTGAAGACACCTGGGCATTAGTCGCCATTGCGCCGGGCCAACTTTGGCCACAACTGCGCAGCTTCCTTTCTGCCGCAAATATTGATGTGGCGCGCATGGACGCTCGTGCAGGAATTATTGAATCGACCTATCTGGTGCTTGAAGAAGATCCCCGGCCGACACGGTTTCGTTTTCGGGTAGAACGAGGAGTGCAGCGCGGCAATAGCGAGTTGCATGTATTGCAGATGTTTCAGACCAGCGATGGCGATACCTGGCCGGCACAGTCTGATGACTTTAACCTCGAATCAGAGCTGCTGCGCGGAGTTGCACAGTATGTGGCCAACAGTGCAGACACAGCGCCAGTTTCTATGATGGCAGAGCAGTCAATCAGTGCCGGTGGAAAAGTCTCTTTGGGTGACGACGACCAGGGGAGTTTTATTTTGTTAGAGCTTCCCTTTGATCGCGCCTGGGCGTCCATAGCGCGATCTCTGGATCTTTCCGGTTTTGATATTACGGATCGCAATCGCAGTGAAGGCCGCTACTATCTCCGTTACGTAGGCGACGAAGATGAAGAAGGCTCGGGTTGGTTTGCCTGGCTGGGCGACGATGATGATCATCCTGCCGATGGTGTTCCCCTGATTCTGGATGTCGAAGCGCAGGCTCCTCAGCGCATGATGATTCGTATGTCCTATGAGGAGGGCGGGGCCTCGCTCACCCGAGAGCAGATCGAAGCTCTGCTGGTATTGGTCAAAGGCAATATTAACTAGTGAGAATGGCTTCTCTGGGTAGCGGTAGCCGAGGCAACGCAACCCTGGTTCAGGCGGAGCAAAGCAGCGTACTGGTCGATTGCGGTTTTACGCTTCGAGAGATTCAGCGTAGAGCGACAGAGCGACAGGTCGATCTGGCCAGTCTGGACGCCATTTTGGTGACCCATGAGCACAGCGATCACTGCAGCGGTGTTGCGGGACTCGCACGGCACTATGATATTCCTGTGTATCTTACGCATGGGACCCTTGCCAGTGGTCGTATCGACAACTGCCCCCAAACGCGGATATTCAATGGCGATACGGCCTTGCACATCGGCGCGTTTACAATCCAGGCTGTTACGGTGCCCCACGATGCCCGGGAACCCGTGCAGTACTGTTTTGAGTGCGGCGAGCATCGAGCAGGGGTTCTCACCGATTTAGGCTCGGTAACCTCACACGTTCGCAAGGCCTTTGATCATTGCGATCTCTTGCTTCTGGAGTTCAATCACGATCGTCAACTCCTGGCCGAAGGCCCTTATCCGGCATCGCTGAAGCGTCGTGTTGGCGGTGACTGGGGGCATTTGTCCAACACCCAGGCCGCTACGTTGCTCGGCCAACTGAATTTGCAGCGTCTGAAACACCTGGTGGTGGCCCACATCAGTGAAAAGAACAACAGCCGAGATTCAGTGGAAGCGCAATTGCGCCAGGTACATCCCGATCTGCTGGCAAAAACGGTGTGGGCCTCTCAGGCCAAGGGTTTTGACTGGATTGAGGCCCCTTCGAAGAGTGTCCGGCATGTTTCTTATGAGCAGGCCTAACGTGATCCACTGGCACCGCGAGCCAGCAAAAGGGCATACTGTCACTGCTCACTTTTTACGAGGCGCCTGTGTCTAAAGATCCCATCAGTATCGTGCAGCGAGGGAACCTGCAGAACCTTGAAAAGACCCTGCGAAAGCAGTGGCGTCTCGGGCAGAGTATTGTGCTTTGCTGGTGCTGGGACGAGCGCGGTTTGTTGGTGATTTTTGTCCCGCATTATTTCTTGGGAAACTACTGCGCTCATCGGGATGATCCTGAGGTTTCCACAGAAAATGAAAACTACATACGGGCGCTGATCTCTGGGCGGCGTCGCAAGAGTCGCGACGAGCTCTTTGCGGTGGCGGTTCGATTAGGGGTGTCCCCAACCTTTATAAAGCTCGAAAATCCGCTTGATGAGTCGATCTCTGTGATGAGTGGCGTCGAAGAGATTATTCGCCGCTACGGCCTTAGCTTTGTTGAGCGGCGCGGGGTTCTGCTATTTGATATTGCCGATTTTTCGCTGTTCAGCTCCTTTGAGCAGGCGAGCCAGTTAAATAGCCTGTCCTACTCTATGAACTCTGTGTACAACAAGTTGGCCGCGCGGGGCATGGAAATCAACTTTGCACGCACGACTACGGGTGACGGCTATTACGTCTGGAATCGTGATAACCATCCTCAGTCTGATCAGGAGCTTTTTCTGTTTTTGCAGCTCGTGCTGGCAGATAACAGCCTGGCGCGATCGGCATCTCGGGGCAACACGGTGCCGGTGGTGCGTGCTGCGTTTCACATCGGGAGTCACTACGAGCTCTATCAGGCTGAAGGTGTTAACCCAACGGTATTTAGCTATATCGTAGGTGATGTCACCATCGAGCTGGCCCGAATACTTGAGAAGACTCTTCCGGGACAGGTGATGTTAGGTGATTTTGGTGCCTGCGCGGGGCAGGAGCACGGTAGCGCAGAATTTGTTCAGGGCTGCGAAGAAGCTGCAAAGGCACTGGAAGGTCTTACGCTCATGGGTAAGCCATTACGCGCCCTGCGTAGCTGGCTGTCCAGGGACGCTTCGGAGGACGGCGCTGGCCAGCCTCTGGATGTGAGCATTACCGATAAGCATGGCATTAAACACCATGCGTTTAATCTGCAGGGCGAGCTGGAATTTGAAGATACCAGTATCACTCTGGGGATGACTCCCGAAGAGTTCAGTGAGGCCCGCGAGCAGTACCAGCCGAGAGGGAATGGAAAATCCGATTCCTGGTGGGTGTAGTCGCAGCGTCTTTGGAAGACAGACTTCGCGCAACGCAGATTGCCGAGCAGTTTGACCTACCACTGCTGGACGCATCGATCCGTCCCCGTGATCTGGAGGTGGGCCGTGCCGTGCTGCAGGTCATCGAAGGCGTCCTGTCTGTTCAGCTCACAGGTCGCGCTGTTCCCGGCCCGGTCACCATCGACTTTTCTGATAAATCCATGGCCAATCGTCGCCGAGGTGGGCATAACGAGTTGCTGGGTAAAGCGGTGGGCTGGAAGCAGGCTCGCGCTCCGGGCATTTTGGATGCCACCGGTGGCTATGGTCGCGACGCTTTTCTGCTTGCAGATCTGGGCTGCGAGGTCACGATCTGCGAACGAGACCCCATCATGGCATTGCTGTTTCGCGAGGCATTGTCACGAGCCTCGGCCTCAGAGGATCAATGGCTGGCATCGGTAGTGGAGCGAATGCAACTGCTGTCTCGCGACGCGATAGATCTGGAAGCGACAGCCTTGAAGGACGTGGAAGTGATTTACCTGGATCCAATGTTTCCTCTGGATCGTCGCGCCGCGCCCGCCAAGGAAATGCAGGTTCTGCATCAGCTTCTGGCCTTTTCTGGTGCTCAAGGCGATGTAGAAGATGCAGCCCTTCTGGCTTGGGCGAGAGCACAGGATGTGCGCCGAGTGGTGGTGAAGCGGCCACGTCGTGCGCCGGTGATTCCCGGTGCAATCCCCGGACACTGCCTGACCGGGAAGTCCGTGCGATTTGATGTTTACCCCGTCTCCTAGGAGTCGGGAATTCTTAACAGTAACGACAAGGAAGAGTGATAGTGAGTAAAAAATTTCGCGCGTTGATCACCGGCGCATCAGCCGGCCTGGGAGATTCCTATGTGAAGCAGCTTGCCGAGCGCTGCGACAGCATGCTGGTTGTTGCCCGGCGCGGTGACAGACTACAAGAGCTTGCGGACTCCCTGGCCGGGCAATGCCTTGTGGAAACTCTGGAGGCTGATCTTGCTACCGTCGAGGGCCAGGCTCGAGTGGTGGAGGCTATTCGACAAGGTCCGGCGATAGATTTACTGGTAAATAATGCAGGCTATTCAACCATTGGCCCCTATGCAGCCAGTGACCTTGACGATGAACTTGGAATGCTGCGTCTGCACAACGAGGCACCCATGGTGCTGACCCGCGCGGCGCTTCCGGCAATGATCGAGCAAGGTAGTGGTGCGGTGATCAACGTAGCATCTATAGCAGGACTGGTCAGCACGCCGAATGTTGCCGTCTACGGGGCAACAAAAGCCTTTTTGGTGAGTTTCACGCGAGCCTTGCGTCTAGAGCTCAAAGATAGTGGCATCCGCATGCAGTGCCTCTGTCCCGGTTACACGCGTTCAGAGATCCATAGCCGCGAAACGATGAAGGATTTTGATGTGAACATCGTGCCGGAGAAACTCTGGATGGATGCGGATACTGTGGTCGCAGAAAGTTTGGCTGCCATTACCGATGAAGCGGATCAGTGGTTACTGGTTTCCGGGGAGCACAACCGAAAGGTTGTGGCCCGGGAGATGGATGCTCTGAGAGCCGACTTGCACTACCCCAGTTAATTTTCGGGGAGTAAGCGCCGGAGAATACCTTCGTACATAGCAGCAAGCTTTGGAAGGTCATCGACGCGAACATGCTCATTGACACGATGGATGCTTGCGTTGATGGGGCCCAACTCCACGAGCTGGGCGCCATAGGGCGCTATAAAGCGACCGTCGGAGGTGCCGCCGCTGGTGGACAGCTGTGTTTCTATACCCGTAACTTCCAACACAGCGGCGCGACAGGCGTTGGTGAGCTCGCCTTCAGCGGTGATAAACGGATCTCCGCTGAGCTTCCATTGAATGTCTGCTTTGACTGAGTGATCCGCCAGAGTCTTCTCGACGGCCTCTTGCAGGCTGTTTGACGTCTGTTCTGTAGAAAAGCGAAAGTTAAGCAACAAATCGACGTGCCCGGGAATCACATTTGTTGCGCCGGTGCCCGTGTGCAAATTAGTGATCTGGAAGCTGGTCGCCGGGAAGTACTCGTTACCCTGATCCCACTGCCTGGTGATCAGTTCCCCGAGCGCCGGAAGTGCCCCGTGTAGTGGATTATCGGCATGTTGAGGGTACGCCACATGCCCCTGACGCCCGTGTATCTTGAGCTCGGCGTTAAGGGAGCCCCGGCGGCCGTTTTTGATGGTGTCCCCAAGCGCTTCGCTACTCGAAGGCTCACCTACTACACAATAGTCGATGTTAATGCCGCGTTCGGCTAACCATTGCATGACTCGCACCGTGCCGTTTGTTGCGGGGCCCTCTTCATCTGAGGTTATAAGAAAGCCAATGCTTCCCTGAGGCTTGCGCTTTGCGAGGAAATCTTCACAGGCAACAATCATTGCAGCGAGGCTGCCTTTCATGTCGGCGGCGCCTCGCCCGTATAGCAGTCCGTCGCGAACGGTGGGAACAAATGGGTCGCTGTCCCATTCACTTGCCGGTCCGGGTGGCACTACGTCCGTATGTCCTGCGAATGCCAGAAGCGGACCGCTTGTTCCCCACTGGGCCCAAAAGTTTTGTGTGTCCTCAAAGGGCAGGGGGGTGCAGTGAAAGCCCAGGGCCTCTAACCTCTGCATCATCAATGCTTGGCATCCTGCATCTTCTGGCGTGACAGAAGCCCGGGCGATGAGCTCGCAGGCCAGGTCCAAAGTACGATCGGTATCTGTCATTTCAGTCGTTGGCGTGGAGTGCAGCATTGAGTTGTACCGAGGTTTTGTTGGTGAGGCATTCCACAGCGCCGTTTAAGCTATTGCGACGAAAGAGCAGGTCAGACATACCTTGAAGTTTTCTGGCAGCGAGCGTTTCGGTGGCGGTGCCGCTGGCATCGAGCATGGTTACCTTTGTCCCGGAGGTTACATACAAACCTGATTCAACGATGCAGCGGTCTCCCAATGGAATACCGATACCCGCATTGGCGCCAATAAGACACTGCTTGCCCACAGATATAATGATATTGCCGCCACCGGACAGAGTGCCCATGGTGGAGCTGCCGCCGCCCAGGTCGGAATCAGCGCCAACAAGGACACCTGCAGAAACCCGACCTTCGATCATGCCCGGGCCAATGGTACCCGCATTGAAATTGATGAAGCCCTCATGCATCACGGTAGTACCCTCGCCAACATAAGCGCCCAGGCGCACTCTCGCGGTGTGGGCAATGCGCACGCCGCCGGGCACAACGTAGTTGGTCATTTTCGGGAACTTGTCGACGCAACTGACTTCCAGCACTTCACCGCGCAGCCGGGCATCCAGCTGCCGCTCGGCCAGTTCGCTCAGCGCGATAGCGCCTTGATCTGTCCATGCAACGTTGGGCAGCACGCCAAACACGCCCTCCAGCACAGTTTCCTGAGGAAGGACTAATCTATGCGATAGCAGCTGAAGTTTGAGATAGGCGGCGGGAACTGTCTTTGGGGCGGAGTCGTCCTGCAGGCAAACAGCCACAGCGGGCTGGTTACTGTCTGCCATTTTGCGCGCCAGTGTTGCGGTATCTTCGTGGCCAGCAGCATCGCACTCACCTGCTATGGCCAGAAGGTCGTCAGCGCTCAATATCAGATCGGAGGCATGCTCACCTAAACAGGCCACGAGAGAAGACTGGGGATTGAGAATAGGCATGGGAAAAAACACTTCGAGCCAGTTTCCGGCCTGATCCCGGGTTCCCAAACCTAATCCTAATGCATATGCATTCATGTTCAGTTTTCCTCTATGTGTGTCGTCAGCGCTAGCTCAATAGCGTTGCATAGCGTGATTCGTTAAATCCAAATTCCAGCAGACCATCACCTTCCAGAACGGGCCGCTTGATAAGCGTTGGTGCGGCGAGTGCAGCCGAAGCCGCGCTATCTGCATCCATGGCTTCTCGATCCTCGGCGGGCAGGGCTTTCCAGCTCGTGCTGCGACGATTGATAACTGAGTCCCATTCCCGGGAACCAAGCCAGCGCTTCAGCGTTGCGTCATCCAGGCCGTCTTGTCTAAAGTCGTGAAAACGGTAGTCGACCTTAGCCGCATCCAGCCAACGCCGAGCTTTACGCACCGTGTCACAGTTACTGATGCCGTAGAGGGTGAGAGCCATAATGATCATCCCTGCAAAAGGGCGGGGAATATAGCAAATATCCTCAGGCTTTGTGGGTGCGCTTAGGGTTCTTTCGATTGGGGTAGCAGTGCCGGCAGATTTCGCAGACACGTCCATCGCATCCTCGGGCGCTGCAGAATTCACGGCCATAGAAAATGATCTGCAGGTGCAGGCGGTTCCAGTACTCCCGAGGAAACAGTTTTTTGAGGTCTCGCTCGGTCTGCGTGACGTTTTTCCCGCTACTTAGGCCCCAGCGTTGTGCCAAGCGGTGGATGTGGGTGTCTACGGGAAATGCCGGCACACCGAAGGCCTGAGACATCACAACACTGGCGGTTTTGTGCCCAA